>JAZOTC010000055.1:0-62533 GCA_045657445.1 Akkermansia sp.
GGCAAAGTACACCTGGCCGGCCGGGGCGTTCACACATTCGGTGGTCACCATGAACTGGCGGATAAGTTCTTCAATGCCCTGCATGGCGTCTGCCTTCTTGGGCAGGATGCCCTTGTCCAGCTGCACCCAGATGGGGCCGCCCGGCATGGTGGCAATCACCTGGCGGATGATGCGGACGGACTGGCGGATTTCTTCCATGCGCACCTGGAAGCGAGCGTAGCAGTCGCCTTCCTCAGCCACGGGTACATCGAATTCGTACTTCTCGTATCCCAGGTAGGGGTTGGTCTTGCGCAGGTCGCGGTTCACGCCGCTGGCGCGCAGGTTGTTACCGGTCATGCCGTTCTGCAGGGCCATTTCCTTGGTGATGACACCCACGCCCACGAGACGGTCAATGAAAATCTTGTTGTGCAGCAGGAGCTTCTCCATTTCATCCACGGTGCGCAGGGCGCTGTCGCAGAAGTCGAGAATCTGTTTCTCGATGCCCTTGGGCAGGTCGCGAGTCATGCCGCCGATGCGGGTGTAGCTGGAGGTGAAGCGGGCGCCGCAGATCTGCTCGTAGAGGTTATGCACGCGTTCTTTTTCCTCGAAGGCGTAAAGGAAGGCAGTCATGGCGCCGGTGTCCATGGCGTATACGCCGGTGCCCAGGAAGCAGGAGGATATGCGGGAAAGCTCGCAGCAGAGCACGCGGATGGCCTGGCCTCGCTCCGGCAGCTCCCAGCCCAGCAGCTTTTCCACGGCGCAGGCGTAGGCAATGTTGTTGCTCATGGGAGCCAGGTAGTCCATGCGGTCTGTGTAGGTCACAAACTGGTTGTAGTGGCAGTTCTCGGCAATCTTCTCCATGCCGCGGTGCAGATAGCCAATGACCGGGTCGCAGGATACAATCTCCTCACCATCAATCACCAGCTTCAGGCGCAATACGCCGTGGGTCGCCGGGTGCGAGGGGCCTACATTCAGTGTTACCAGCTCGCCGCGGTCATCTGCATCGTTCTTCAGATAATCCATCGCAGCGCTCGCTACATCAGGTACTTGTATAAATTTTGTCGTGTTCATAACCTGGGTATACGCGGCCTCCTGCGGCCACACTTACGCGCAGATATTAAA
Source organism: Akkermansia sp. (assembly GCA_045657445.1). GTDB lineage: Bacteria > Verrucomicrobiota > Verrucomicrobiia > Verrucomicrobiales > Akkermansiaceae > Akkermansia. The sequence continues at coordinate 1,102 of JAZOTC010000055.1, forward strand.
CACTGTTCCCATGTAAAGTGCAAGCCTAAAGTCGCCCACGCGCGTAGAATTATCTGCCTTTACGTGAGTTAGTTAAAACAAACAATTAGAGAAAGTGGAGATTAAGTCACGCTTGCGGCTTGTAAATGGTGGGGGCAGGGGTGTATGATGAGGGCATGAGTCAGGTAACAGCAGAGCAGCTTGAGCTGGTGCGCCAGTGGGCCGGCGCGGGTGTAGATTTGAATGGAATCCAGAAGCGTCTGGCAAGCGAGTGTGGTCAGCATATGACCTACATGGATGTGCGTTTTCTGCTGCTTGACCACGGTATTGAGATTGCCGAGGTGGCGAGCCCGGCTCCTGCAAAGAAGGAGGAATCTGCAAGCCCTGCTGCTGTGGCGGAGGCTCCCGCAGCTCCGGCCCAGGGTGGCCAGCTGGTGGTGACGCTGGATGAATTGACGCTGCCCGGCACGCTGATTTCCGGCAAGGTGCAGTTTGCCTCCGGCACGGCAGGTGCCTGGCAGATTGACCAGATGGGGCGCTTCGCCTGGAGCGATTTGAGCGGCCAGCCCACGCCGGAGGAACTGCAGGCGTTCCAGGTGGAACTGACCCAGATTCTGCGCCGCGGGTAAGGGCGTCTGGTGTGCCGCAGGTATGCGCCGGGGGCTGTTTGCCCAGGCGTGTGTTCAGTGGAAAAAAAGAACCCCGGTGGGCAGGAGGCCAACCGGGGTTTGAAAATCAGGAGAGGAGCAACAATTAATCGTTGGAACGGCGGGAATAGTCGTACTTGCTCTCGAAGCCGATTTCCTCGGGGAATTCGGAGAAGCCGCCCCATACGTTGTATTCCTTGAGACCGCTGCGACCGCAGGAATCCTGGTAGCAGGGCTTGTAGGTGCACTTGTAGGTGGGAGCCCAGAAGGTAACGAGCTCGTAGAAACCGTAGCCTACGCGGGAGAGGGTGCGGCCGATGCCGTCAACCACGCCAACGGAGAAGCCACCGTAGTTGCCTTCTTCGAGGTTCCAGCGAATCATGGTGGTGGGAATTTCTTCCACAGCGTAGATGATGTTGCCGATGGCGCGCCCGAGCTTGCGGGTGGCCGTGTACTCTGAGGCAGGAGGAGCCTGAATGTCGGCATAGGTGGTGCCGGCCAGAGCCAGGAGAATTGTAGAAAGGAGTAAGCGCTTCATGACGCAATCACAAATACCATATCGGGCCGTTTGCTGCAAGCAAAAAAGTGTACTTTTGTGCTCTAAAATGGAAATTTACCCCAAAAATCCGGAAATATCGGCCTGGGTTTCTTCATCGGTGAGGTAGCATCCGGGGTCAGAGCCGTACCAATGACCGTTGGCAAAGGCTGCACGGGTGCGGAACCCGCCGCCGCAGAGCGCGAAGTGCTTGCAGGTGGCGCAGCGGCCGCTGAGCTTCTGCTGGCGCACCAGCGGGTCATCGCTGCCGCGCAGTTCCTGGAGCACCTGGGCGCTGGGTTCGTTGGCGGCTTCCCAGACATCCGAGAATTTCTGGGTTTTGACATTGCCGAGGGTGATGCCCTGCCAGAACTGGTCGGGGTGGATATTGCCCTGGGTGTCGATATTGGCAATACCGCGGCCGGAACTGTTGGCGCCGCCGCCGTTCCAGGTGAGCAGCCGCAGGGTTTCGGCTGCCTGGGGATGCTCTTCGCGCAGCTGGCGCAGCAGCAGGTATACGCCGTCTGCCGGCTGGGTGACAGTGAGTAGCTCGCGGGTCTGCCCGGCGGCGTGCCAGGCTTCGGCCCGGGCGATGAGCATATCGAGCGCGGCGCGTGCTTCCTCCGGCTTCAGACTGGCCACATCTACTCCGCGGCCGGTGGGTACCAGGTGGTAGAAGCAGACACGCTGGATTCCCTCCTGCTCAATGAAGTTGAGAATCTGCTCCATGCTCTGCACATTGTTGCGGGTGAGGGTGAGGCGCAGGCCTGTTTTCTGCCCGACTTCCTCGCAGAGCTTGAAGCCGCGGATGGCGCCGTCGAATGCGCCCTTGACACCGCGGAACTGATCGTGAACAGCGCCGATGCCATCCAGCGAGATGCCGACATAGGCCACGCCGAGCTCCTTGAACAGGCGGGCATATTCGGGGGTGATGCGGGTGCCGTTGGTGGAAATGGTGACCTTGAGTCCCTTTTCGGTGGCACGCTGGAGAATCTGGGGCAGCTGCGGGTGCAGCAGCGGTTCGCCGCCGGAGAGGAGCAGGGCATTCACCTTGTAATCAGCCAGATCATCGATGACGGCGCAGCATTGCTCCCAGCTCAGTTCGCCCGGGTAGCGCTCGGCGTGGGAATCGGCGTAGCAGTGCACGCAGCGCAGGTTGCAGGTGCGGGTGATGTTCCAGACAACGATGGGCTTGCGCACGCGGGAAGATGCCGGCATGCAGGCGGCGGTGCTGCTGTTGGGGTGCTGGGCGCCGTGTGCCAGACCGTAGCGGATGTGGTCGGCGGGCTGGGCTGCGCCGGTCCAGAGTTTGGTGATGTTAATCATGGCTGGGGAGAGGTGCCGCGCAGCGCGGCGGGAATATAATTACAAAGAGGTTCTGCGGCCATCATGTCGCCACTGGTGCCGAAGGCGCGGGCCCGGGAGCCACCGCATACACGGCGGTATTCGCACTTGCCGCATTTGCCGCCCAGAGCGTTGTCGTCGCGCAGCTGCACAAAGAGCGGGTGGGTGCGGTATATTTCGGCCAGATTGTCAGTGCGCACGTTGCCGGCGGTGAGGGGCAGGAAGCCGCTGGGCTGAATCTCGCCTGTGTGCGAGATGAAAAGCACGCCTTTGCCATCGCGCGTGGGTACCATGTGGCGCGGAGCTGGGGCGCCGGCAGATTTTGCGGCCTGCATCATGGCGCGGCGGTAGTGGTGCCCCTCGGTGGTTTTGATGGCGAAGGAAAGTTCGCTACGCAGTTCCAGCAAGCGTTGCCAGAGAGCTTCGAGTTCGGTGGCGCCGGGTAATTCCTCCAGCGTGGCGCGGCCGGTGGGCACCAGCAGGAATACGCTCCACACATCCGGTTGAATCTGCTTGAGCAGCTCCACGAATCCCTCCAGCTCCGGCAGGGTGGTGCGGGAGATGGTGGTGTTAATCTGCAGCTGGATGCCCGCTTCCTTTGCCATGCGGGCGGCTTGCAGGGTGCGCTCGAACGTGTGCGGCACGCGGCGGAAGGCATCGTGCGTTTCCTGGGTGGCGCCATCCAGGCTCAGGCTCATGCTCACCACGCCTGCGGCGCGCAACTGGTGAAAATCGGTATGGATGAGGCGGTTGGTGGCGGACGGGCTCAGCGCCACGCGCAGCCCCCTGGCGCTGGCGCGCTCGATGATGTCGAAGATATCGCGGCGCATCATGGGGTCTCCCCCTGTGAGCACCAGCATGGGGGGTGCCAGTTCGGCTATGGTGTCCACCAGTGCCAGGGCTTCCTCGTGGTTCAGCTCCTGCGGGTGCGCCTGGGGCTGGGCTATGGCCCGGCAGTGCTGGCAGGCCAGGGCACAGGCGCGCGTTACCTCCCAGAAGAGGATGAACGGGCGTTCGGCAAAATCGCACATGGGTGGGTGTTTTGGCGCAGTCACGCGCGCATTGTACATGCTCGCGCCCGCCTTGGCAAGCCCGTTGTGCGTTTACTCTGCGGCAGGGGTGGTGTTTTCTGAGGAGAGGTGCCGCCGGATGCTGCTGAAGACGCGCAGCAGGTCATTGCGCTGGGCTTCGGTGCAGCCGGGGGTGCCGCCCAATTCTGTTTCAATTTCCAGCATGCGGAGCGCGGCAGTGAGGCCGAACGCATCGTGCTCTCGCAGGATGCGGTGCAGATTGGCCAGGCGAAGAACGCGGAAAATGGCCTTGTGCTCCGGCTGCTCATCGGCATACAGGGAGAGCAGCGAATCCAGAACCAGGGCGGTCTGCACACTGCGGGTTGAGCTGCGAACGCCTTTCAGCAGGGGGCTTTCGCCGGATTCGAAACTTATATCCAACTGCTGGGTGGAGGGCGCATCGGGCATGCTGACGGAATCTCCTTGCTCTATGGCCCGGATGAAGCGGCCTGTGATTTCATCGTCTGCCAGGACAGAGAGGAAGCCGTGCAGGTTACCGAGGTGCCGGACGGGAATCTCCTCCGGACACCGGGGAAGTAGTTCCTTGGCCTTGCGGGAAATTTTTTCAATTTCTTCCTTGTTGAGGAGGAAGAGATATCTCGTGTTGAAATAAAAATTGACGGATATTGTGCGCGTCTTGATTTCTTTCAGGTAGTTGACAAAGGGAATATAACCGGCCATGACTGCCTGCTGCCGGATTCCTTCGATGTCTTCCTCGCTGTAGGCGGGGTGGAAGCTGAGCAGGTTGGCAACGGCATCAATGGCAGCGGGATGTCCGGCGTGTCCGGCTCGCATGTAGGCGTTGAGGCATTCCTGAAAACGGTCACTCATGGAATCCTCGGGGAGCCGCCGTATGGCTTCGCCCAGAATATAGGCATTTTCTCCCCGGGTGTCCTGGCCTGCATCAAGGCACTCGTGCAGGTACATGGCCGCAGTGGCCAGAATTGCATCGCCCTCGCCGCGCAGCAGGTAATTCAGGGCGACATTGCGCAGTGCTGCGCAGGTGACGACGTTGCTGAGCCGCTCATTCAGGTGCAGGTTTTCGGCGATGATGGCCTTGGCGCACCAATCGGGGATGGTGTCAGGCGGCAGGCCGGGGGTATTGTCAGTCAGGTAGGTACCGGCCAGGCTCACCATGCCGCAGGCCGAGCCCGCGTTGGCCGCGCGCTCCAGGTATTGCAGCATGCGCTGGTTGCGTTCCTCCTCGGGGATGGTGGTGTCCTTGCTGCTCAGCCCCGCCAGCAGAACCCAGACATGCGGGTAGCCATCTGCCGCCATGGTTTCCAGCCTGGTCATCATATCAGCATCCAGCTGCCCCTCAATCTTATTGTTTTTGGTAACACTGAGAACCTGGGGATAGTGCAGGAACGTTAATTGCCGAATTGTCCTGGATTCTGCGTTCTCGGCGCATTTGGCGAACAGCTTGAGCATGACTTCACCAGTGGTGTCGCTCTTCAGCTCTTCCTGCATTTCTATTACGGTTTCGGCAAAACGCAGAGTATCCGTGTACGATTTGTAATATTCCTCCACGCGTTCCTTGCCGATTGCCGGAACGCGGTCTGCGGCAGCCTCATCGGCCCATGCTGCCGGGGTGAGCATGGCACTTGTCATTAGCAGGGTGGTGAAAAACAGCTTTCTCATGCTTCTTAATATACGCCTTATTCCCGTATGTGTCAACTACTTGAATGAAAAAAAACTATAGTGGTTTTGTGGGGTATAAAATGCTGGTTCCAGGGGTATAAAATGCCCGAAATCGGGGATTTTTTAGAAATATGCGACAAAAAACTTGACAGGAACCTGCAATTGCTGTATCTTGCCTGCCCGTTCCCGGACAATTTATCAACAACGAAAGAAATATCATGCGTTCCGTATCTGTACGTAAAGGTGAACCGATCGATCGCGCTCTGAAGCGCCTTAAGACCAAGCTCGACACCGAGGGTATCCTCGAGGAGATGCGCCGTCGTCGCGCTTTTGAGAGCCCCATGGATGAGAAGCGCCGCAAGGCTCGCTCCGCCAGCAAGCGCAACAAGGTGAAGTGGTACTTCACCAACAAGGAGGAGATTCCGGCTGCTGCCGTGACTCCCGCTGTTGAGGCCTGAATCTGAAGGTTCGGGAATTTTTCGAAAAGGGATGAGCCGATGGGCTTGTCCCTTTTTTTGTTTTTTGTCAGCGGCGAGTCGGGGCTTGATGCCGGCGGGGGGTATCTGTTATGATGCGTGTATGGCAGATGATAAACCCGTGAAGCGTTTTGTGGAGAGTGTCCCCGGTCGGCTGGCTGGCTGGTTGCTGGCGGCGCTGTGGATATACTCGATGTCGGGTATTGATTCGCGGGCCTATAGTGCCTATCCGGCATGTATAGTGCTGGTGGCGGTGCTGGTGCTGGGGGGAATTGGCCTGCTGGCTGGGTATCGTTTTGTGCGGATGAGTTGGCTGGGGTGGTTTACGCTGGCTGCCGGTGGATATTTTCTGGTGCGCTGCCAGAATAGCTATGCAGTGGTGGATGCATGGGCAGATGAGGCGATTATTCTGGGAGCTCTCGTGTATTATGTGGCGGGGGTGTATGCCGCGCAGCGGCAGAGCTGCAAGCCCTTGATGTTTGTGCTTGCTGCTGCGCTCGTGCTGAATATTCTGGCTTTCTGGGCAACAAAACAGCCGTGGTTCTGTATCGAATGGACCGGGCGTGCTCAATATACGCCGGAGGGAAAAAATTCGCTGTACATTTCTCTGTTTATCTACAAAAACTTTGCCGGATTTTTCTTTGCTGCTGGCAGCGTTGCGCTGGCGGCAGGGGCAGGGTGGCTGCTGAGAGGAACTGCTCGAAATGTAGCATTTCTGGTTGCGTTGTCAGGTGCCAGCGTGTCTTTTCTCTGTATGACCCGCGTCCCATATTTTGTTCTGCCGCTGTGTGGAATTGTGTGCTGGATTCTGAACTTGGCGCAGCGGGTTCAGACTGGTAAAAAGGTGGGCTGGGGAAGCTGGTGTATTGGTGTCGCATTACTTGCTGTGGTATGTGTGTGTATATGTGATTTGCTGTTTGGCAACTACATAGGGGAACTGGTGAGTGGGGTGGATTCTCATATGCGGTACTATATATGGTCCTCTGTGTGCGAAATATTGCCCTCTGCTCCCATGTGGGGCTATGGTGCAGGTGCCACAGAATGGGAAATAATCCCTCATTTCCTTCAGTGGCGGTTGCCGAATTATGCGCATAATGATTATTTGCAGGTTTGGGCAGACTATGGCATCATCGGGTTTGTCCTGGTTGTGATATTGATAACTGCGCATGTGGTGCAGGGAATGTGCTGTGTGGCCTCTGATAAGGTGCTTGAGTGTCGCAGGGGGAGTGTTCTGGTGGCTATTATTCTGCTGATATCCATTGCTGCATATGCGATATCTGATTTTCCATGGCATGATTTCGCCCTGGTGAGTATGGGGGCTTTTGCATGCGGATTGTTGGCTTCTCCGTTTGCATATCAGCGTAAGGGCTGGGGTTCGCATTCTGGCGGTGCAGGGGTGGTTAAGCTAAGGGCTCAGATGTGGCCAGGAAAAATATTGATGCTTTTATGTGTGTGTGTGGTGGCCTATAGTAGTGTGCGGTTAGGTGCGCATCTGCGTTCGGCCTGGTATGCCCAGTGGCGATACAATGAAGTCAGTCAGCCTGGCCTTGACCCAGATGGTTCTGCTCGCCGGGCTATCATTGCTGAGTTAATACCCCAGTATCCGTCTCCGACAATCATGGATACGTACTACAGACTGCCTGTGGGAAAGGTAGATTTTGAAGAACAGGAATTCCTGCTCAGATTGGCATTGGAGGCAAATCCTAAACAACTGTACACTGGTCTGTTCCTGGCTGAGATTATGGACTGTCAGCAGAGATTTGAGGAGTCTGAGCGCCTGTTTCGGAAGCTTTACGGCGGTAGAGATATACTGAATAGCTGCCTTGCTCAATGGTCATCTCATTATGCTTATCATGTTTTATTGTGGGGGCGATATGAATTGCAGCAGGGAAATCGGGAAAGGGCTTTTTCCTTGTTGGAACATGCTCTGAAAATAGATAGAAAATATCGAATAGACTTCTTCCTTGCGTATCGCAGTGGTGATGATCCCTGGTTGGTTGAGCACCGAAAGAAGCATCGTCGACCTGGGATAATAGATAACTCCTATACCGATGAACGGTTGCTCCGGAAGCTGGGGGTGCAACCTGACCATGATTGGAAGCAGCCCATGGCCCCGGGTGAGCCGGGTGCTTTGTATACTTCAATTGTAGAAAAAATATCTTTGTAAAAAGTCAAAATGTAAAAAAATACAGCGTCCCTGTGTTTTCAGCTTGCAAAAGCGCAAAAAAAGTGCAATATAAGAAGAAATCCGCGCTAGCGGCACCAGACTTTACTGACGTTATGAGTACTCCTCCTCTTCCTCCGACTCCTCCGCGCCCGGTTCCTCCTACGGCACCTGTTCCTCCCGCTGCTCCGCGTCCTGCGGCACCGGTGCCCCCCACGGCTCCGCGTCCTGCTATGCCTGCCGCTCCTACTGCGCCTATTGCTCCGCGTCCTGCAGCTCCGGTGCCTCCCTCTGCACCCCGTGCAGCTGCTACCGTGCCGCTGGCTCCTTCTGCACCCGCACGTCCCGCAGCGCCCGCAGCTCCGGTGCCTCCCACCGCTCCGGCACGTCCTGCGGCACCGGTGCCTCCCACGGCTCCGCGCATGACTCCTACCATGCCGCTGCAGGTGCCCACACGTCCCATCATGCCTGCGGCTCCGTCTGCTCCGGCAGCCCCTGCCGCACCGGCTCGCCCTGCCGCCCCGGTGCCTCCCACGGCTCCTGCTGCACCCGCAGCTCCGGCAGCCGCCCCGGTGCCTCCCTCATCTCCTGTGGCTCCCGCCGTGGCTCCCACCGCTACCGCTGCTATGCCCACAGCTACGGCTCCGCTGCCCGCCGCTGGCACTAAGCCCGCACGCCCCGGTGTGAAGTCTGGCAGCCGCCCCGGTGCCGCCAAATCGGCTCCCAAGACCAAGAAGAAGCCCGTTGAGGTTGTGGAGGAAGAAGAAGAGGGCGAGAAGCCCACGCACCCCACCATTCTTGTGGTGGCCGTGGTGGCGCTGCTGGCCATTCTGTACCTTTGCTACCACCAGTACACCGTAGATACCACCTATGGCCGTGTCACCGAACCCACTTTCGGCTGGCCTGAGGATGGTTCCGGCGGTGGTGCGGCCGCTGCCGATGATTCCTCTGCTGATGAGGAAGAATCCTCCTCTGCTGCCGATGATGGTGGCGATGAGGAAGCTGAAGAAGAAGAGGAAGAAGAAGAGGAAGAAGAATAATTTTTCAACGGAATTGAGGCTTCTGGTTTCTCACCCCTCACCATGGCATTACAGATTACAGACAGCAGCTTCGCGGCGGAGGTTCTCGAAAGCCCCGTGCCGGTACTGGTGGATTTCTGGGCTCCCTGGTGTGGTCCCTGCAAGATGATTTCTCCCATTGTGGATCAGATTGCAGTGGAGCTTGCCGGGCAGGCCAAGGTCTGCAAGGTGAATGTGGATGAAGAAAACACCCAGGAACTCTGCAACCACTACAATATCCGCTCCATTCCCACGCTCATGTTCTTCCGCGGGGGTAAGCTGGTGGATACCGTGGTGGGCGCTACCTCCAAGGAAAACCTGGTGGCGCGCCTGCGAGCCTGCATGTAACGCTTCTGCCGCCGCATGAAAATCTGAAAAGAGCAGCACCGCCGGTGGCATAGCCCCCTGGCGGTGCTTTTTATCACGATACCAAACAACAAACATATACATATATGGCACTTAAAGAAGTAACTGAAAGCACGTTTGAGGCAGAGGTCCTCAATTCCCCCGTTCCCGTTCTGGTGGATTTCTGGGCCACCTGGTGCGGCACTTGCAAAATGATGATGCCCGCTGTAGAGCAGGTGGGTGCTGCCCTGGGTGCAGAGGCCAAGGTGGTCAAGGTCGACGCCGGTCAGCCTGCCGGTCAGGCCATTGCCGTGCGTTACGGTGTGCGCTCCCTGCCTACCTTCATCATCTTCAAGGGTGGTGAAGCGGTTAACACCATCGTGGGCATGACCACCAAGGACAAGCTCATCGCCGCCATCAAGGCTGCGTGATATTGTTGCGGTTTATTTTCTGTAGCTCCTTGCTGCTAAAGTGGCAAGGAGCTTTTTCTTGCCCACGGGCGCAAAATCTGGTAGAATTCCGCGCATGAAAACAACGACATTGATTGCCGCTGTAAGCATGCTGCTTCCGCTGGTGCAGGCTGCCGTGCCTGCCCATTTCTCTGACCGCGCCAAGGAAATCCTGGCCGATTCCGTGGCGGTGCAGCCTGCAGAACACCCGCTCAACATCGTCTATTTCCTGGGCAATGACAACGAGCCGGTAGCCGATTACGAACGCCGCCTGAGCGAAATCATGTACTATGTGCAGCAGTTCTACGCCAGGGAAATGACCCGCAATGGCTTCCCTGGCCGCAGCTTCGGCATGCAGATGCTGGAGAATGGCAACGTGAAGCTCCACCTGGTGCGCGGTAAGCATTCCCACCGCGAGTATGCCTATGCCACGGGCCACGGCAAGTGCCTCGAGGATATCCGCGCCTATGCCGAGGCCAACCCCGGCACCATCTGCAGTAACCATATCCTGGTCATCATGCCCACCTTCCACGATGCCGAGTACAACGACCTGCAGCCCGGTGGTGTGCCGTTCTATGGGCTGGGACGCAACTGTTTCGCCCTCGACTACGCCCACTTCGATCTGCGCCACCTTGGCCAGAACACCCACGAAGGACGCCTCCTCACCAAGTGGCTCGGGGGACTGGCGCACGAGCTGGGACACGGCCTCAACCTGCCGCATAACGAAGGCACTGTGACTGATATGGCCGCCATGGGCACTCCGCTCATGGGCGCGGGTAACTACACCCTGGGCATGAAACCCACCTATCTCACCCTGAACTCGGCCCGTCTGCTCGACCGCTGCCAGGTGTTTGCTCCCGCTGGCGATAAGACCGCCTTCTACGCTGAATGCCCCAGCCCCGAGGTACAGGAGGCCTCGCTGCGTTATACCGGCACCGAGCTGGTCTTCACCGTGCGCTGCAACAACACAGCCCATGTGAATGCCCTGGTGCAGGCCCCGCCTTATGCCGTGAACCAGGACTACGAGGCTGCCGCCTTCTGCGCCACCACCCAGGATGCGGCCGATGCCGCAGGCTTCCGCACGCACCGCATCGTCATCCCGCTTAGCGAACTCACGGACCGTCAGAACACCGGTAAGGGTGAACAGGCGCTCGATGTGCTCTTCACGCAGCCAAACGGTCTGCGCTACCGCTGGCGCACCACCTACGACTACGCCACGCTCAAACCCGGCGATATCATTCCCCTTAATCCTCTGAAGGATTTCTGGCTTGGCTATTAAAAAAGAACGGCTCCGGAAACGGAGCCGTTTTTTTCATTTTGTCCGCAGGAGGAATTGAACGCTCCCTCAATGAAATTCCATCCATCCCGGATAGGATAAGATAAGCAACCAGCATTATCACGCTGGTTGCTGCTGCGTGATGCAGTGAATCGCGCCGCCCTCAATCACCAGGCGGCGGGCATCGATACCCACCACACGGCGGCCCGGGAAAGCCTCGCGCAGAATGCCCAGCGCGCGGTCATCCTCCTTAGCCTGCATAAAGACGGGCACAATCACGCTGCCGTTGCAGATGAGGAAATTGGCATAACTGGCCGGCAGCTGCTCCAGGCGCCAATCCTGCGCCACCAGCGGTTGCGGCATTGGCAGGGGAATCACCTCCACCCGGTGGCCGGAGGGAGTGCGCAAATCCTGCAGACGCTCATTGTTTTCCGCCAGCGCGCGGTAGTGCGGGGAATGCGGGTCCGGCTCCACGATGGAAACCACCGCCTCCGGGTTCACAAAGCGCACCATGTCATCAATGTGGCCATCCGTATCATCGCCCTCGATGCCGCTGCCCAGCCAGAATACCTGTGTGCTGCCCAGCAGGCGGTGCATCTCTGCCTCAATATCCTTCTTTGAAAACTGCGGGTTGCGGTTCGGATTCAGGAGTACCGCCTCCGTCGTCAGCACCAGCCCTTCGCCGTTGCCCTCAATAGCGCCGCCCTCCAGAATCACCTCGCTGCAAAGCTGCGGCAGCCCCAGGCTCTCTGCGATGCGGGCCGGTACCTCATTATCCAGATTCCACGGAGCAAACTTTCCACCCCAGGCATTGAATGTCCAGTTGGCCAGCTGCATGCCGCCATCTGCCCGCTGCACAAAAATCGGGCCGTGGTCGCGGCACCACACATCATTTGTCGGGTGGTCGTAAAGCGCAAATCGCTGCACCCCGCGCTCGCGCAGCAAGCGCTTAATCCCCGCATGCAGCGGAGCCGCTGCATTGATGCGCACCTCGGCCTCCTGCGCAATGGCCGCAGCCAGCTCCGCATAGCGGCCGTGCAGCTCCTGCAGACCACCCTGCCAGAGATCATCCCGGTGCGGCCACGAAAGCCACACCGCCACCTGCTGCTCCCACTCTGCGGGCCAGCGCAGCTCGTTTCCCTGCATCGGTTCCGTGCTCATCGTTTCAATCAGTTAGAATCAATCGTCTCGTAAGGTGCATTGAGCAGCGTTGTCACTGGGGTAAGCCCGTCAAACTGTTCGCGCTTGTCGCCCTCCTGCTTGCCGAATACCCCCACCTCAATCAGGTTATACACCAGATCTCCCACATGGGTGGACTCTGTGATACCCCACTGCTCCATCACCGCCATAGCCAGCGGACCATATTCCTCCAGGGCATAGGAACAGAACCCGAAATACAACTCCTCTGCGCTCAGATGCGGATTCTCGGCAGGCTTGCGGCATTTTTCCACCGTGGCATCCAGCGCCGCGCGAATAAAGAAATACGCATCCGCAGGATAATCCTCCGTTTTCAGCAAAATCTGCTCTACTGCATCCTCAAAGCTCTGTGCCATGTCCACATGCTACCATGTACCCGCCCCCAAGGCAATAGCAAAGAGCGTGCTAAAGTACGAAGTACGAGGTGGGAGGTGCGAAGTATTGAGTTCCCATGTCAGCTGTACTCTAAATGCGCTTGTCAGCGCCTCGGCTTTGGTATACAATACGCCGCGTATGAACGCGCAGCCCCGCCTTTCCCTTGAACGCCCCCTTGTTGTCGGTTCCGTTTCCTCGCTCGAAGCCTGGAATGCCGCCTGCACTGTGGAGTACCTGCCGTGCGATGTGGTGGAGCTGCGCGCCGATGGACTCCCCGCCGATACCGATTGGGCAGCGCTGGCGCAGATGCACTGCTGCCGCCCGGTGCTCGTCACCGTGCGCCATGAAAGCGAAGGCGGTCTGCGCCCCATGACTGCGGGGGAACGCCTTTCCATCGCCCGTGCGCTGCTGCCCCTGGCTGCTGCGCTGGACTGGGAGATTGCGCGCCTCGATGAAGCCGCTGAGCTGCTGGAGGAAGCCCGCGCCGCCGGGGTGGTCATCATTGGCTCCGCTCACGATTTCGAACAGACTCCCTCCCTGGAAACGCTGCTGGAAAAAGAACAGCGCGCCCGCACCCTCGGAGCCGATGTTGCTAAATTTGCCTTCCGACTTCATACTGCCGAGGATATGATGACCGGCGTCGAACTCCTGCGCCGTGCCACCGGTCGCATTACCGCCATGGGGATGGGCCCGCTCGGTGCTGTCAGCCGCCTCCTCTACGCCCAGCACGGCGCCTGCCTTGTTTATGGCTACCTGGGCGATACCCCCACCGCCCCCGGCCAGTGGTCGGCTGCACTCTGCCGCCAGGCGCTTGATGCGCTTGGCTGTTAGCGGATGCCTTTATACCGCCAGGGGGTGAAACCTCGTGTGGTTGTGAGGGTGTCGCGCTTGTAAATAATCTCGAAACAGCGCCACTCCGGGTCACCAGCGGCCTCGATAGCGCGGTAGCGGGTGTGTTCCGCATCCTCCCATCGCACAAAAAGCTGCACATGCTCGCCCGGGCGCAGAATCACATCTCCCGGTTTCAAATCATCCAGACCCGGCAGCGGAGTGCAAATCTGCGGCAGCTCGCGCGTGGAATACGGCCGCGGCAGCCCCCAGCAGCGCGACACCAGGCCGGAGCAGTCAATCCCCGCAGCATAGCGGCTCACCGCGTCATCGCCCCCACGCACCTTGGCTGCCGAGGCATAATCTCCCGCAAAGACCACAGGCTCCGTAGCCAGGCGATTCAAAAATTCCTGCGGCGTATCAAAACCGCCCCATTTGTACGGCATCCCCGTATTTGCCCCCTGCTTCCACCAGAAACCGGGCAGCTGCTGTGCAGGTGAAAGCGCATCCGGCGTATCAATACGCTGGCCATCCGGCGCTGTGCCGTGCAGCGCGTGGCGCGCATCTCCCTGCCACACCAGCGCGGTATATGTGCGGGCGGTGGCAAGCACCTCGCTGCGCGAAACCGTGGCGCCGCCAGGGCCCGTGCTGCGGCAGCCTGCCAGCCCCAGCAGTGTAATCAGAAAAATGGTCAGTCGCACCCCGCGCATCGTCATATCACAGCAGTGTAAAAATCAGCATCAGACCCACAATCACCATCTTGGCCAGCGCACCTGCCAGCGTGCCCAGCGTAGCCCCAATGCCGGATTTTGCAGAATCCTTCGCATTCTTTTTCTGAAAATGCCACTCTGCAATAAACGCCCCCAGGAACGGCCCGATGATGATACCAAAGGGGAACACAAAGAAAGCCCCTACAAAAAGCCCAATCATACTGCCCCAGAATGCCTGCTTGCTGCCGCCGAATTTGCGCGCGCCCAGTGCCGTGGTGAGATTATCCACCAGCGTGCCGAACACCGCCAGCACCAGCATGATAACCCAGAACCACCACGAGGGGTACGGCTCACCCGCTGCAATAGCATAGCACACACTGCCACCCAGCGCCACAAAGCACCCCGGATACGGCAGCACCGCCCCTGCAAAACCTGCAATATACAACACTACCGCCGCGGCATACAGGCACATAGCCCCGTAATCCTGCCCGGCAAACCAGTTATAAAGGTCGGAAAACATGGCTGGAATGCAGAATGATGTCTTCTTACACCGTACTTATCCCAGGTTGGCCTCCTGAATGCCGGCACGCTTGCGGGCGGTGGCATCCAGAATACGCTTGCGCATGCGGATGAAATGCGGAGTAGCCTCCACCAGCTCATCCGGCTCGATGTACTCAATGGCGCGCTCCAGCGAGAACACACGCGGCGGCGTCAGCTGAATCGAATCATTCTTTGTGGCCGAGCGGTGGTTCGTGAGGTGCTTCTCGCGGGTCGGATTCACCGGAATATCAATATTCTTCGGGTTCTCACCCACAATCATGCCCTCATACACCTCATCCCCCGGGGAAATGAACAAGGTGCCGCGCTCTTCCATGGCCTGCAGCGCATACGGACGCGCCACGCCATTCTCCATCGAAATCAGCGTACTCGTCTGGCGAGTCGTAATCTCGCCCGCATACGGCGCATACTCCTTGAACAGGTGAGAGAAAATACCGTGGCCGCTCGTCAGGTTCACCAGCTCGAACTCGAACCCGATGAGACCGCGCGTCGGAATAGTCGCCTGAATGGTGGTGCGGCCGCTGCCATTCGCCTCCATATTCTCCAGAATACCGCGGCGGTTGCCCAGAATACGCACTGTGCCATTCGCGCATTCATCCGGCACTTCAATATACACCGTCTCAAACGGCTCGCAATTCACCCCGTCCACCTCGCGCACAATCACCTTCGGGCGGGAGACCAGCACCTCATAATTCTCGCGGCGCATCTGCTCCACCAGAATGGCAATCTGCATCGTTCCGCGGGCAGACACGCGGAATACACCCGCCAGGTCCGTATCCTCCACCTTGATGGAGATATTCGTGCGCATCTCGCGCATCAGGCGGTCGCGAATCACGCGGCTCGTCACATTCTTACCATCGCGGCCACCCAGCGGGCCATCGTTGATGCTGAATTCCATCTGCACCGTCGGCGGCTCAATCGTCACAAAGGGCAGGGGCTCGCCCTCCGGCTCAGCCGTCAGCGTCTGGCCGATATCCACATCCTCGAAGCCCGAAAGACCGATGATATTGCCCGCCTCGCCCACGGTGGAGTCGGTGGTCTGCAGACCACTGTATTCAAAAAGCTTGGTCACTTTGGCAGAAACGCGGCTGCCATCCTGGCGAATCAGGTACAGCGTATCGCCCTTCTGCACGCGGCCGCTGGTGATGCGGCCCACCGCCACGCGTCCCACATAATCATCCCAGTCGATATTCGAGATAAGCATCTTGAACGGCTTATCCGGGTCTGCATCCTGCGGGGCAGGGATATGCTTCACAATCTGGTGCAGCAGCGGCGAGCAATCCACCGGCGCCTCACCCTCCGGGCTGTTCATGAAATACCCATCGCGCGCAGAGCCATACACAAACGGCGCCTCAAACTGCTCCTCCGTTGCGTTCAAATCCAGCAGCAACTCCAGCACCTGGTCGTGCACCTTCATCGGGTCAGCATGCGGGCGGTCAATCTTGTTGATGACCACAATCGGCAGCAGCCCTTCCTCCAGCGCCTTGCGCAGTACAAAACGCGTCTGTGCCTGCGGCCCTTCGTAAGCATCCACCACCAGAATCACACCATCCACCATCTTCATCACACGCTCCACCTCGGCACCGAAATCCGCGTGCCCCGGTGTATCTACAATATTGATGGTGTAATCATTCCAGTGAATCGACGTGTTCTTCGCCTTAATCGTAATCCCCTTCTCACGCTCCAGATCCATGGAGTCCATTGCGCGCTCCTGCACCTCCTGATTCTCGCGATACGTACCACCTGCTTTTAACAGCTGGTCCACCAGCGTTGTCTTACCGTGGTCAACATGTGCAATAATAGCCAGATTGCGGAATTTGCTCGGGTCACTCATAATCAATAAAATTCACCATTCGCCGCCATATACTGCGGCTGCGCCGCAGAGTCTAGCACATTCATTCCCATATGAAAAGCCCAAAGACGCGGAAAATTACGAATTGCCCGCCCGTTTTAACTGGGCTCGATGCAAAAAATGCTACTTCCCTCTTTCCCTGCTGCCCGTTGGGAGAGCATAGCTTTGCCTACCCCGCCGCGGGGCATGGGTCACGCCACGGTCGGGGCGGGTGAGTGGGGTGGGGAAGGGGAAGGCGTGTCAGGTTTCGTCTTCTTCTGCGGCTATCAGGGGGATGTCCTCGATGGTCGGGTATTCGCGCCTGGACTTGGAGGTGTCGGTGGTCATGAGGTCGGCAAAGGAGGGGAGACCGAGAGCCATGGCCTGAGCTTCGAGTTCATCGAGGTGCTCCTGAAGCTGCTCCGGGGTGGGGCTGGCGCTGAAGCCGGCGATGTGGGTGAAATAGTGGTAGATTGCCAGGCGAATGAGTGAGCTGGTTTCCAGACCGATGAAGGCGCTGTTGTCTTCAATGGCCTGGCTGAGCTGCGGGGTGACGCGGAGGGTAATGGCTTTGCGCTGTGCGATGGGGCTCGGGGCGTGGCGTCGCAGGGTGGCGGGAAGGGTACGTTGGCTGCGGTATTCGGCGTCGAGCTGGCGGAGAATGGCGGCTTCGTCATCGGGGTTCTCTGCCAGGAGTGTGTAGATGCGCTCCCGGAAGGCCTCGGCTTCGGCAAGTGCTTTCTGCGGGCTGCCGTATTCGAGGTCGGAGAAGTAGCGCACGAGGCGTTGTTTGCACCGTGTGATGCAGAAGCGCCAGCCGTTGAAGGCCCCGAATTCCTTTTCACAGCGCGTTATGTGTTGTAGCGTCATACGGCGTGAGCATAGCGCGCTTCGGCGGTCGCTTCACTATAATATAGTGGTCTGACAAATATATTTTGATTTTTGGTTCGTAATTCTGGGCGGTGGGGGCTGGCTGGAGGTGGCGGCATGCGGAAACCGGGCATAATCACGGTGAGTAGAAGGCTTGCAATAGCTGGGTGTAGATGATATGATGCGGCCATGGCGGGTGTGAATCTGAAAGAGAAGTGGAGGATGACGCCGCACTGCCCCGGGGTGTATCTGATGAAGGGGGAGGGCGGTGGTGTGATTTATGTGGGGAAGGCGAAGGATTTGCACCGGCGTCTGGCGAATTATTTTTCGCCGTCGCGCGCAACGCTGGAGAATGGGAAGACGCGTGCGCTGATTGCGGCGATTGTGGATTTTGATTATTATGAAGTGCGGAATGAGCAGGAGTCGCTGATTCTGGAGCAGAAACTGATTAAGGAATACCGCCCGCATTATAATGTGCAGTTGCGGGATGATAAGCGGTATTATCTGCTGCGGGCGAGCCGCCAGGAGCCGTTTCCGCGTTTTTCGCTGGTGCGGTTGCGAAAGGATGATGGTGCGCGCTATATTGGGCCGTTTGTGCATGCTACGGCGCTGAAGGAGACGGTGGAGTGGCTGAATCATCGTTTTCGCTTGCGCACCTGCACCTGCCGCCACCCGGGGGAGGAGCAGTACCGGCATTGCCATGATGATGAGATACGGCACTGCTCGGCGCCGTGCGTGGGCCGGATTTCGGAGGAGGAGTACCGGGCGCAGTTTGAGGCGGCGCTGGGGCTGCTGGAGGGGCGCGGACGCCAGGCGCATCTGGATGCGCTGACGCAGGAGATGATGGCGGCTGCAGAGGCGCTGGATTTTGAGCAGGCTGCCCGGCTGCGCGATGTGCGCGAGAATATCATCAAGACGCTGGAGCCGGCGCGGCGTTTTGCCCGCCGCGCGCCGGATTTGCCGGGCACGGTGGACCCGGATCGCGACCTGGCGGAGCTGGCTGCGGCTCTGGGTATGCCGCAGCCGCCGGCGGTGATGGAGTGTTTTGATATTTCCAACCTGTCCAGCAATCATATTGTGGCGAGCATGGTGCGGTTCACGAATGGGCGGCCGGATAACGGGGCGTACCGGCGGTATCGCATCAAGGGCGTGGACGGGCAGAATGATTTTGCTTCGATGCTGGAGGTGGTGCGCCGCCGGTATTCGCGTATTGTGAATGAGAGTAGTGCGCTTTTCGATAAACCGGCCGGGGTGGATACTTATGCATGGTTGAAGGAGCTTTCGCTGGCGGGGAAGGCGCCTATCAAGGTGCCGGATCTGGTGGTGGTGGATGGCGGCAAGGGGCAGTTGGCGATTGCGGTGCAGGTGCTGGCGGAAATCGGGCTGCAGAGTATGCCGGTGGTGGGCCTGGCAAAGCGCGATGAGGAGATTTTTCTGCCGGGGCAGGCTGAGCCGCTGGTGCTGAGCCACGAGTGCGGGGCGCTACGCCTGCTGCAGCGCTTGCGCGATGAGGCTCACCGCTTCGCGAATAATTACAATGAGTTGCTGGTGCGCAAGCGCGTGCGCGAGAGCCGTCTGGATGCGTATCCGGGCATGACGCCGCGCCGCAAGGAGCTTTTGCTGGCGCGCTTTCATACGGTGCCGGGTATCCGCTCCCGCAGTGCGGAGGAGCTGGCGGAGCTGCCCGGTATTTCGCTGAAGTGGGCGCAGGCGTTTTGCGAATGGCTGAAAGAGATGTAGGAAATTATGAATTGCGAATTACGAGGTGAGGGTATGACGGGGAGCCGGGGGCGTTTCTGGCCGTATGGCCGGTAGGGCGGACTGGATTTTGAATGTAGAGGCTTGTGCCTGGAGGCATAGATTAAATCCCCGCTCCTGGCGGGGCGGGGATTTAGTTGGAGGTATGTTGTTTTTCGCCGAAGGGGGGCGGGGTGATGCTGGCGTTGAGGCTGCAGGCGGTGAGTCCCAGCAGGGCAGCGGCGGTGAGGATGATGATTCGCAGGGTGGTCATAGTGGCTTTTATTTTACGCGTGATTTTCTGGTTGGCAAGCGGTTAGTTTAACCGTTAGGAACAGGCCACCAGACAATTCTTTTCCGCGACAAAGGCTTGACAATGTGCAGGCGCAGGTCTATTTTAGTGCCCGGCCATGTACAAGCTTGCCTTATCCATATGCCTGCTGTTTCTGAGCAATGTCGTGATGACCTTTGCCTGGTATGGTTTTCTGCGCAAACCGGGCGAGGCCTCGGCCACGCCCATGTGGCAGCTTATCCTGATGAGCTGGGGGCTTGCCTTGTTTGAATACTGCTTTATGGTACCCGCCAACCACCTGGGCCGAGCCTACGGTCTCTCGCTGGCCCAGCTCAAAATCATGCAGGAAGCGCTCACGCTGAGCATCTTTGTCCCCTTCATGATTTTTTACATGGGCGAACAGTGGAAATGGGACTACCTGTGGGCGTTCCTTTGCGTGCTCGGTGCTGTATTTTTCGTGAACCGCGAGGCCCTTATGGGTGCTTGAAACGGTAAGACTTGCAATCAACAGGCAATTGTGCTATGATGCCGCGCATGAAGCCTTTGGCCGCCATTTCCCTGCTCAGTATCACCATGCTCTGCTCGTGCAGTATTGTAGAGCGTCTCAGCACCCCGGGTGAATACACCCCCGTTTACCTGCAGGAACCCTCCCCGCTCGACCCTCCGGGCATGGATGCGGTTCGCGCAGAAGCCCGCGCCAAATACGTGAAGGAAGGCATCTACAAGGATGGCGAAAAACTCGAGGTGCAGCAAGGCAAGGCCTACCTCTTCAACCGCAATCCGGACTACTACGAAGGCGCCAAGGGCCGCATGATAGAAGCGTCCCACGCCACCATCATCTCCTGCGAGGGGCTTTACTACTTTGTGGAGCTGGAGGGCGGCAGCAAGGGATTCCTGCGCGAGACTGATTTTGTGAATCCGGTCAAGTTGATAGCCACCTCTCCCATAGCGGCGGGCGATGGGTTGCTTCCCGGCACCGGCCACCTGCCTCTGGTGGATGACTGGAGCGACCTGCCGCCCATGAACGGCGATCAGAAACTCATGACCAACACCACCGGGCGCACGGTGCTCGTGGTGAGCAAGAAATCCGGCAAGACCGATGAGTTCAACGCTCGCCGCCGCGAGCTTCAGCAGGCACCCGCAGCCGAGGACGACGGCGGCCTGCCCACCCCCACGGCTGATCTGCCCGAACCCGCCGGCAGCACTGCGGAATAAGCCGAAGCATGCCCCACCCCTTTCCCAGCCTGGTGAGCAGCTTTCTGCTGTATCTGGCAGCGGAGCGCGGGTTGAGCGTCAATTACCGCCTTTCTGTGCAGCGCACGCTGGAGCGCTTTGCTGATTGGTGCGCAGAAAAGGGGCTTCAGCCGGAGCAGATAGACGAGCCCCTGCTGGCGGGCTATCACCGCTGGCTGCGCAGCGAATGCACCCTGGCGGCTTCCTCCTGCCGGGTAGCCATGGTTCACCTGCGCCAGTTTTTCCGCTATCTGGCCCGGGAGAAGGAAATTCCCACCAACCCGGCCGCCCTGCTGGAATGCGGCCGCGCCGGCCATCCCCTGCCTGAAACCCTGCATGCAGAAGCCATCAACCAACTGCTCCAGAGCATCGACCCCGCAGAGCTGCCCTATGGGGCGCGAGACCGCGCTATTCTGGAAATGCTCTACGGCAGCGGCCTGCGCGTCAGCGAACTGGTCAACCTCCGCGCCGACCAGGTGGACTGGGAGGAAAACTTCCTGCGCATCACCGGCAAAGGCCGCAAAACCCGCTATGTCCCCCTGGGGGGAGTAGCCGCCAAAGCCCTTCGCAGCTATCTGGAACACGCCCGCCCCAGGCTGCTGCGCAATGGCCGCCGCGCCGGCAATACGCTCTTTCTTTCCAACCGCGGCGAGCAACTCACCCGCGACCGCATCCGCCAGATTATCAAGGAACGCGCCCGCGCTGCCGGACTGGCCGAAAATGTCTACCCACACATCATGCGCCATTCCTTTGCCACCCACCTGCTGGAGAATGGCGCAGACCTGCGCGTGATTCAGGACATGCTGGGCCACGCCAGCCTCTCCACCACCCAGGTGTATACCCACGTGGACCAGAAACGCCTCGTCTCCCTGCACCAGAGCTTTCACCCCAGGGGCAGAAAGGCATAGCTGAGCCCTTACTCCGGCTGCACCGTTGTGGAACCATCGCGGTGAATCGACAGCGCAAAACGCCCTGATGATGTCCCCTCGTAGCGGCGCTCTGCCACCGGGGCGGGATTCCCGGCAGCATCCCAGAGGTACTCGCGCTCCAGCTCGCCCTGCGGCGAATACTCGCACACGCGTTCCGCATACCCGCGGCGCGGGTGCTCCACCGGCATACCATCTGCCCCGCTGTAGCACTCCCACTCCACCTGGCCAGCCTCATTCTTGCGCAGCAGATGCTCCGCGCACACGCGAGCATGCGAACACGGCGCACCATCTGCCGCCAGAAACCGCCGCCGCTGCAGCCCCCGCACCGGATAATGCTCGCAGCTCAACACCTCGGCCCCCACCTGCGGATGCACCACCGGCTCGCCCCGCGCATTGGACCAGCTGCGGCTGCTTCCCTGCGGCAGCTCGCAGTAGCACTCCTGCGCCACCCCGCTGCCATTATCCGCCAGGGCACCCTCCACCATATTGCGGCGAATCACCCGCCGCCCCTCATCGGCATATTCATACTCCACCCGCTGCTCCCCGGCTGCATTCACCACCGGCTGGCCCGCTGCATCCAGGTACTCAATCACCAGCGGGCGACCCTCGGCATCATAGCTGGTGCGGCTCTCTGCATACCCCGGAAACCGTGGCACCACCAGCCGCCGCGCCGCATCCAGAAACCGCGTGCCCACCGGCAACCCCGCCGTATCGTAGTCAAACTCCCTCACCGCCACCCCCTGCGCATCCGCCACCAGCCGCCCCGCCGCATCGCGGTTCTCCCGGCGTGTCAGAAACCCGCGGTGGTCATAGAAAAGGCGTTGCTCTGCCACCTGGCTCCCCGGCAGTGCGCATACCCGCCCCGCAGCATCCATGCTCCGCATGCGTTGCAGTCGCCCCGCCGGGCTGTATTCCAGCCGCACATGCGGCACCTCCGGGGCAGACTCCGCCCCCAGCGGGATGATTCCCCCCGGCGCCTCGGCCCCCGCCGGATTATACACCCCGGCATAGCAATAATAACGCGGCGCCGCATCCTGCACCACCGCATGGTAAATTCCCAGCCCCAGCACCGCCGCAAATAAACAGACCGCGGCCATGCTCCCCAGATAATGCCAGGCAGACTCAAACACACGCCGCAGGCTTCGCCCCACGCGCTTTACCACACTACTCATGCAAGGCAGATACTAACCGCCCGGCACGCTATTCAATACTGTTTAGAGAGAAAGAGATAACGCCCCCGCGCCTCAGCGGTGACTATGCAGCCGCCGGTATGCCGAGCGCATGCACAGCCCGCTCACCAGCAGCATAAACGCCGTACCCAGCATCGCCGGCACCCAGTTGGCCTGCTCACCAGCCTGCCACAGCCGCACCCACGATGCCAGCGGCAACGCCGCTATCACAATGGCAAGCACCACCCAGGCCATCGCCACCGCCACGCGGCGGGCAGCCCGCTGCTGCGGCCGCGAATGCCGGCGCAGCGTCATCTCTTCATCCTTACGTTTGCGGTATTTTCCACCCATATTATCCACACACTTTAGCACATTCCCTATCATTATCAAGCAATTTCGCCCGATTTTCACCCCAATTCGCGCATTTAGCCTTGAAAATCGGGCAATTTTCGCTAAAATACGCCCCACGGACCAATTGCACCACGCAATCATCCCAAAAACTTCAACCACATAACAGAATAGTAACTATGGCTAAACTCACTGTACGCGACCTCGACGTCGCCGGCAAGGAAGTGCTCATGCGCGTTGACTTCAACGTGCCCATGAAGGACGGCAAAATCACCAACGATGCCCGCATCGTAGCCGCTCTGCCCACCATCAAGTACCTGCTCGAGAACGGCGCCCGCCTCGTGCTCTGCTCCCACCTGGGCCGCCCCGAGGGTACTGGCTACCAGGCTGAGTTCTCCCTGGCCGCTGCTGCCGAATGCCTCGCCGGCCACCTTGGCAAGCCCGTTGCCTTCGTTCCCGAAACCATCGGTGAAGCTGCCACTGCCGCCCGCAAGGCCCTCCAGGATGGCGATGTGATGCTCCTCGACAACGTTCGCTTCGACAAGAAGGAAAAGAAGCACGACCCCGAATTTGCCAAGGCTCTCCTCGGCGATGCCACCCTGTACGTGAACGACGCCTTCGGCTCTGCCCACCGCGCCCACGCCTCCACCGAGGGTGTGACCCACTTCGCCGAGAAGTCCGCCATGGGCTTCCTCATCGAGCGCGAACTCGAATACCTTGAAGGCAAGCTCAGCTCCCCCGAGCAGCCCTTCGTCGTCATCATGGGCGGCGCCAAGGTGTCCGACAAGATTCAGGTGCTCTCCAAGCTCATGGAAAAGAGCCAGACCTTCATCATCGGCGGCGCCATGGCCAACACCTTCCTCGCTGCTCAGGGCCACGATGTGGGCAACTCCAAGATCGAAGCCGACAAGCTCGACCTCGCCAACCAGATTCTCGCCGACGCCAAGGCCAAGGGCGTGACCTTCGTCCTCCCCGCCGACACCCGCTACTCCTACAAGTTCGAGGAAGGCGCAGAGACCTTCTGCACCGCTCCCTGGGCTGAAGGCGGCTCTGTACCGGCAGACGGCATGGGCATCGACATCGGCGACAAGGCCATCGAAGAATTCTGCAGCATCATCAAGGGCGCCAAGACCGTCCTCTGGAACGGCCCGCTGGGCGTATTCGAGCTCGACTCCTTCTCCAAGGGCACCAAGGCCCTGGCTGAATGCCTTGCCGAGAGCGACTGCACCTCCATTGTGGGTGGTGGCGACTCCGTGACCGCAGCCAAGAAGTTCAAGGTAGCCGACAAGCTCTCCTTCTGCTCCACCGGTGGTGGCGCGTCCCTGGAGCTGCTCGAAGGCAAGGAGCTTCCCGGCATCGGCTCCCTCTCCGAGAAGTAAAGACGCTCTGAGATTCACTCTTAAAAACCCCGGCAGACCAAAGTCTGCCGGGGGTTTTCCCTCACGATTACATTGCCTGCTTAAAGGCAGGCCGTGAAATTTGCCTTCGGCAATCGAAATTACTCCTGCGGAGTATCGAAATCCGCCTGTGGCGGTCGAAATTGAACCCAGCGCCGCTGGGTTCAGCAAGGAAAATAACAATTTATTGCGTGATGATGCAAATGAGCATCAGCAAATCTGAAACAGCCCCATATCGGGGATGCCGACACGCTTTGCGCTTGCAGATGACGGGTTGAGCATGTACAATCCGGGGTGTATGAAGAAGCTTGCCCTTATCGCCATGTGTGCCAGCCTTCCTGTGCTGGGGTCAGATTTGCCGCCGGCCATTCCCGATGCGCCCATTGAGTATACTGAAATTACTTATGATGAAGGGAGCATTGCCGAGGAGGAAACGCCCGTATCTGCGGAAATCACGATGCCGGTGGCTCCTGTGCCGGTGGTGGCTTCCTCATCGGAGCAGAGCGGGTATATCAACCTGAATGCCTACAGCTCCGATTACACGGTGCGCGGCATGGGCGTGCGCCATGCATTCAGCAAGCTGGGGTATTCTTCCCTCAGCGGCTCATATATACTGCCCAATCGCAATCTTTTCGGCAAGGGCCTGCAGCAGCGCATCAGCGGCGAATATGGCCTTATCTGGGATTCCTCCAGCATACTGGCTAATCCGCATGTGGCTCGTTTCAGCTATGGGGTAGGCAAGGAGATTTTCCCGAATCTGGTGGCAGAGGTGGGCTACACCATGCGGCATGGCGGGCTGGAGGGCTATGTGGCGCGGCATTTCGACGGCGCCGGGCACCACACCACCCAGGAGCTGACTGCCAGCCTTGCTTACAATGATTTACAGCAGGGCTTCTTTGGTAAGCTGGAGGCCGGTGTGGCGTTCTATGGCCTTACCGGTACGTATATTGATATAGAGGCCGGGTACCGCTTCATGGATGTGGTGAGCGGCAATGCCTACGGGGCCGACCTGGAGCTTTCTGCCGGTGTGGCGCCGTCCCTTGGGTATTGGGGAAGCGGGGTGAATGGCGTGGATGCCTGGCGAATCAAGGCAACCCTGCTGCCTTATTCCCACAGTGGCTCCATCGGGCGTGATGCCCGGTTCTACATCAGACCCTGGGTGCAGTGTTCCTTTGCGGGCGGCAATTCCAGCAAAATGGAGCGCGATTTCGGCCGTGTTGACGTGGTGAAGGATTTCCTGATTTGCGTCGGCATTGACTGCGGATTCAATTTCTGATGCAAAAAAGACTTGCATCCTGTGGGCGCCTCGTGTAGAATGCCTGCGCAATCCGCCGGATTAGCTCAGTGGTAGAGCACCCGATTTGTAATCGGACGGTCGTCAGTTCGACCCTGACATCCGGCTGAAAAGAAACCCGTTTCTCCTTGAGGAGAAACGGGTTTTTGTTTGACAAAAAGGGAATGCAGAAGATATAATCAGGATGCAATGGAGATTTGCTGGAAAAATCGGGCGAGGAACGCAGGGCTGGGACTGGTAGGATGCCTGGTGCTGTGTGGTGGGGTGTCGATGGCCGAGGAGGATGCGGCAGAGGGGGGATTTGCCCCACTGCAGAAGGCGGTGAAGACGGTGAAATCGCTCATGAACCACCGCCGCCAGGATGTGCGCGCGGCTGAAATGAAAAAAGAGCAGGAGGAGCAGCGCAAGCGTGAGGAGGCAGAGCGAGAGAAAAATGTCACGTTGAAGGACCAGTTCAAGCTGGTGGAGCATCTGCTGGCTGTCCGCATCGATGAAATGGTGAAGGTGCCCGAGGGCTCGACCGTAAAGGCTGCTCTCAACGTGGTGCGGCGCCATGCAGAGGCTCGGAATATGCCGGTGCGAATTGTGTGGGCAGATGCGGATGCGGCAGAGGATAATGACCGCCTCAAGCTGAAGGGCGAGGTGAATCTGTATGGTTGCATGGCATCTGAGGCCATTGCAAAGATTTGCGAGGCGGCCAATTGTGTATATATGGTGCGTGGTAAACAGGTGGAGCTGGAGCCCTATGGCAAGGAACTTCAGGTGGAGAAAATACCATGCCCGCAACCAGTTTTCGAAAATTGCTTCATCAGCCAGCGTGTCACCTATGATGCCAACGGCAGGAAGCAGGAGGCCAGAGCTCTGCCTTACCAGCGGAATGCGGGGAGGTCGTATCGCTACGTCATCAAGGAAAAACGCATCGGGAAAATCCTGGATTTCAAAATTCGCGGTGAGTATGATCCGGAGACGGGGCTGCTGGAGCTTCGCGGTACGCGTTTATCACTGATTCAGTGCCGGAAGGAAATTGATGATATGTGCCACACCTGGCTGCGGTCATTCAAGGCAAAGGAGCAGGGCGTGCAGGATACCACCACTCAGCGGTACAGGATAGACCGAAAATTAAACGCGCTCCCAATGGTGCCGATTGAGTTTGCCGAACGTTGCACTCTGAAAGAGGTGGTGGAATACCTGAATCTGGTGGCCAGCAAGAGCAGAATCAAGCTGACAGGGCGGTTTGCTGCGGAGCGCGGCCAGGAGGAGGTGCCGCTGTGGGATGAAATGGTGATTCCTCATTCAACCTTCCTGGATGCGGTGTTTCACGTGTGTGATGCGATTCGGGGATCATATACAGTGCAGGGAACAAAACTTACCTTTATCCCGAAGAGATTGGAACGCAGACGCTATGAAACCCGGAATCCCGCCTGGTCGGCTCTGGTGACCAGCCTGAGGAAAGAGGAAAATCCGGAATCCCGTAGCAATACATCGGGCCGTCGCTTCTTCGATACCCAGGATGAGGATGAGAACTCCGTCGACAAACAGTTCAAGAGGGTGCTGGCGTCAATCGGTATCCAGGTCCCCGACGCAGGAAGCGTGGAGTATGCCAGCTCCTCTTCCTTGGTACAGAATCCGCCGGGAGTCCGGAGTGGAACCATTCTGGTAGTAGAGGCCGACCCCCGGACCCATTTCCACCTTAACCGCCTTTTCAGATATATCAAGGTTATTGAGAATCCGTGAAATGGCCTGCTGAATACCGCGACAGCAGTATTCAATTTCATCTGAGCGCAGCGAAAATTTCGATGCCGCTCGGCCAGAGCTGCAATAAATAGCCCAATAGGAATTGCCTGCCCGGTGTCGGGCAGTGAAATTGAGCCGCCATATTGCACTTTGAAATTGACTTTGGGAACAGATGGGTGCATCATACGGAGTATGAGTAATCCTGAATTCCTTGCCGCACGCGATATCAACAGCCGGGCAGAAAAACACGCCTCCTTCTCCATACCGGTGAGCACGGGTAACCCGGTGCTGGATGCCAATTTGTATGACCTCTCCCGCCGGTTCTGCGGCGAGCACGACCCCGATACGGTGCTTCAGATGCTCTCCACGGTCATGAATGCCGCTTCCTGCGGCCTTGGCGAGCATGACCTGGAAATCATGAACCGCGCCATGGAAGAAATGTTCCGGGCGGATAAAATGTTCCTGCCCTATGAGAACCGCCGCAAAATTGCCTGTTTTGGCTCGGCCCGCATCAAGGAATCAGACCCCAGCTACATTCAGGCCCGCGCTTTTGCGGATTTGGTTTCCAGCCAGGGGTATATGGTCATTACCGGCGGTGGCCCCGGGCTGATGCAGGCCTGCAATGAGGGCGCAACCGAGGAAAATTCCTTTGGCCTCAACATTACCCTGCCGTATGAGCAGCACCCCAACCCCATCATGGCCGGAAGTGATAAAATGATGAACTTTTATTACTTCTTCACCCGCAAACTCAACTTCCTGAAACAGAGCGATGCCCTGGTTGCCTTCCCCGGTGGATTTGGCACCATGGATGAGATTTTCGAGGCCATCACCCTCATTCAGACCGGCAAGTGTACCATCTTCCCGGTTGTGCTCATGGATCCTCCCGGCGAATCCTACTGGCACCGCTGGATTCATTTCATCGAAAAAGAACTTCTGGAGGCCGGCCTCATCTCGCCGGAGGACATGAAGCTGCTCTACGTTTCCAAGGACGCCGAGGATGCCTACCACCACATAGCCACCTTCTACAGCCGGTATCATTCGTATTACTTCGAGGGCGATTCCCTCTCCATTCGTCTTTCGCACCCCATGGCTCCCGCCTCCCTCTCCTGGCTGGTGGAAGATTTTGCGGATATCATCCCCCTCAAGGACCTGCAGCAGCTCGAATCTGACCCGGCGGATCCCGATACCCGCCTCGGCTTCCTCTACCGCCTCAAATTCACCTTCAAACGCGGCAACTACGCACGCCTCCGCGAGCTCATCGATGCCATTAATGACCTGGATTGAGCCTTGATGCTGCATTAACACTGCCAGCCGGTCCTGCCGGAATGAGAAAAGCCCTCGGGGAAACGTCCCCAAGGGCCTTTTCTATTTATTATTTTAAAAGCAATGAATCACTTCCTTCTGCGGCGGGCTGCCAGACCTGCCAGAGCCAGCAGACTCAGCGTAGCCGTGGTGGGCTCGGGAGCAAGCGCAGCAGCAATGGTCCGAGCATCGTTTGCGGACAATGCGCTTCCATATACCCATGCTTCTGTTGCAAAGCTGTTTTCAAAACTGATGGTGGATACATTCAGGTGTTTGTCTACTACCTTATCCGTAGTTTCATCTCCATCGTGGTCAATGGTGAACATTATTTCGGTGTTTGCCCCTTCGTATGTAGTTGTTGTTCCATCGGCATATTTGAGTGAGAAGTATGCGCGAACTGCATCATTATTGGAAGAACCATCTTTGACGAAAACTAAAGCGGCTCCAGTAATGTTCTCCCAGATTGTCGAACTATTGAAAATTGTTGAACCGGAAATGCCATTGAGACCGTAGTTGCTTTTATACCCTCCCAAACCAGTTGTGCCGCCTATATAGAGAGTAGATGTTTTACTCGTGCTCGATCCATTAACATTGATATCCAACGTCCCTTCTAATCCACTTACATTCCACACGCCTGATAAGTCGATAATTTTTGCATGCCCATTGAAATTGGCGCCGCTCTCGGCTTTCAAGGTCTCCACATTTAGAGTCACGGCTATCGTAAAAGAATCAAGCCCTGAAATTGAGTATGAGGTCAGGTTGGTTTCAGCCGTCCAGATAGGCTCAGGCGCTGCCCCCACAGCTAACCCTCCGAGAGCCAATAAGGTAATAAGTGTTTTCTTCATATTTTGTTATATGTGTTTCTAATTGTTGAACTTGAGCATGCGCGGCAGCTTATTCCTCGCGCGGTGGAATGCGTCTCCCGCGCTCGGATGCAGGGGCAGTATATCGCATTTCAGATGCGAGAACTTAAGATATATGGCAATCAAGTTTGGTTAAGGTGTCAGTAATGGGGCTTTTGCCTTATATCATGTGTGTATTTATTAGTATCGTCTCGTCGAATTGAAGAAAATGAGAAGCTGTCCTCCTGGTTTGATTTTAATTATTTCTTTCTCAAAATAATATCTTTTCGACAAAGGAAGATTCAGAACCATACAACTTAATAATTCGAAATTGATGATATGCGAATCGACGAGGCTGTAAAAAACGGAACTGCGCCACTAACAAATTTCTACTCTAAGTGATAATTTTGAAGCATTTTATGAAAAAATATCTGTACATCGCATCTGAAATGCGATATACTGCCCCTGCATGCAAGCGCGGGAGACGCATTCCATCGCGCGAGGAATAAGCTGCCGCGCATGCTCAATCTCAACAAATAGAAACATATATAACAAAATATGAAGAAAACACTTATTACCTTGCTGGCTCTCGGTGGCTTCTCGCATGGTCTGACTTTAACGCAGGGGGATATAACGGGTTATGTGTTGAATGATGCCGAGTCGTATACCAACTGGACTACTGATTTTGACATCACTCTGCAGACCAACGGAGATATGGTATTTTCGGACAGGCCGATATCATCTCTCGTCACGGGCTCAGATGGCACGACTCGTACCGTTACAACCGTTGCCATTACTCTCGATGCCAGTAAGCTGACAACCCCGACATCCACCTCTCCGTTGCTTACGTTGGATGGTTCGGGTGCAGATATCGGAATTGGTCTGAATTCTGATCGCAAAGCGACTACTATGTGGATTGCAGATTCCGCTACTCCTAATTACGCATATTTTACGGTAAATAATGTATTGGCATCCACTGGCACTATCACGCTGACCATGTCGTTTACAAATGACGGAACCACTTTGTATACTCCAGATGGGTATAATAGCGATTCTCGTCTCAAAGGCGCCCTCGGTTCCATTACATCGATGACTCTGTCCTCCTATGCTGTTGATGCGTTGGAAGCAATTACAGTCTATGCGGGAACAGGCAATTTAAGAGATACGGCTGTGTATAATTCATCCGTCAGCCTCAATGCTTCTATTCCTGAACCCACCACGGCTACGCTGAGTCTGCTGGCGCTGGCAGGGCTCTGCGCCCGCCGCCGTCGCTGATGCAACGTTGAGCGTAACATTTCAATTATAAGAAAAAGCCCTTGGGGAGACGTCCCCAAGGGCTTTTTGCTGAGTTGGTGCGTTTTTTACACTAATCTGAGGTAAGTTCGATGATGTTGACCTCGGGGTTGCAGAAGAAGCGCAGGCCGAGGATGGCGCCGACCCCGCGGGTGACAAAGACGCTGCGGTTGCCCTCGAAGGGGAAGAGGCCGGCGGGCATGGAGGAGCGCATGGAGATGACTTCCCCGGTGAAAGGGTTGCCTATCTGCCCGCCATGGGTGTGGCCGGAGAGCATGAGCTGCCAGTTATAGCGGCGCAGCTGCCAGCGGCTTTCCGGGTCGTGTGAGATGAGGAGGATGGGGGGCTGCCCGGCGTTCGTGGCGGGGGACAGACAGGTGGCGGGGGCTTCATCGCCCTCGTTCCAATCACCCAGGCCTACGATGCGCAGGGAGGTGCCGCTGGGTGTCTGCCAGTCGATGGCCTGGTTGCGGAGCAGGGTGACGCCTGCGGTGGCGTAGACTCGCTCCACCTGCTCCTGTTTTTCGTAGTCGTGGTTGCCGAGAACTGCGTAAACCGGGGCAATGGCGGCGAGTTTCCTGAAGCTGCTGATGGCCCAGCGGGTGCGCATGAAGCGCTGGTGGGCCGATACGATGTCGCCCCCGAAGATGATGAGATCCGGCTGGGCGGCGGTGATATGCCCGACCACTTTATCCAGCATTTCCGGGGTATTATGTAAATCCGAGAAGAAGGCAATTTTGAGCGGGCCGGCGCCGGGCAGGGTATCGGCTGGCAGCTGCACATGGTTGCACTGCAGCTGCTGGGCGCTATGGTTGCCATAGTACCTGATGCCCAGGCCGCAGATAAGTGCCAGCAGGGCAAGAATGATGAGCCATTTGCGGAGCTTCTTGCTGAATTTAGTCACGGTATTTTCTTTGCTTTAGAAGTTGTTTCACAGGCTGTTTCCCCGCCGGGCGTACGTAGTTGCCGCCAGATTCTGCGCTTACTTTATGTTTGCTTTGCGGAAATCGTAGGGATTGACCGGATTGGCGTCTTTCCAGAGCCCCTTGCGGCTGAGCTGTGCGGCGCGCTGGGCGGCTTCCAGGTTTCTCTCATCGGGGGCAAAGTAGGCGTAGTGCCAGGCCATGCCTTCAATGACCATCTGCATGTTGATATTGCAGGAATCGGCGTAAACTACCGCCACCGTGCGATTGTGGGAGTCGGTATCCTTTTGCAGAAGCCGCAGCGTTTTGCCCTCGCAGAGTTCCTTGAGGCGGGCGCGGGCTTCATCGGCATAGGGCTGGCCTTTTTCCGGGGCGTCAATACCCCAGAGACGCACCTTGGTGCCATCGCTGGTCACGAAGGTATCGCCATCCAGCACGCGCTGGCACTCCACCTGCAGCTCGGCGGCCTGCGTGGTTGTGGCAGGTTGCTGCTGCGGCGGCGTTTGTTTCGTTTCAGCCGTGGTTTTTCCCTTGCGGAACAGGCTGGGTTTTACCGGGTTTTCGTCTTTCCAGAGACCTTTTCCGGCCTTCTGGGCCTTTTCCATGGCGGCGGCCAGGCGGGAGGCATCGGGCGCGTTGACATCATCGTGCCAGGCGAAGCCGCCACGCACCATGAACAGGGCAACGTCTGTCTTGCCGGCGCGCACTTCGGCCACGGTGCGGCCATGCTGGTCCGTATCCTTTACCTTGAGGGTGAGTTTTTTCCCTTTGAGGGTCTTTTCGAGCGCTCCGGTGGCATGGGAGGCGTAATCCTGGCCTTTTTCCGGGGCATCGATACCCCATATCTGCACCTTGGTGCCATCGTTCAGGATGAAGGTATCGCCATCCACCACGCGTTTGCAGGTGCCGGTGAGGGAAGCTGCCATCAGCGGACAGCACAGAAGCATATAGAGTAGTATTTTCTTCATGATGGGTTGTGTGTGAGTGTTTTCAATGCACGGCGGGCGCGGAGCCAGTCTCGCACCTGCCACGCACATACCGGGGCAAGCAAGGACAGGATGAAGGCCCAGATGCACTGGTGGTATTGCTCCCAGGGGAGGGTGAGCTGAGCCGCTTCCGGGTGAGAGAGCGGATAGACCAGGGGCAGGGTGGCACCCGGAGTGAAGTAGCGGGCCTCCTCGCCGTTGCAGCAGCGCAGGGTGATGTGATGGGGGGGCTTATCGAGGAAGAGCACAGAGACGTAGATGGCATGCCCCCATTTCCAGCCCCTGGGGCCGGTTGCTTTGCCCAATCTGGAATCGAGCACGAGGGCGGTGGTGTGGATGCCGGTGTTGTTGAGGTGGTCAACTTTAACGAATTCCTCCACCCCCTTGCCAAGGAAGAACAGCCCGGCAAGAATCCCACAGATGAAGAGAACCAGGTTCCCTTTCCGGCTCAGTTCCCTGTATCGTTCTTCGTGGGTTTTCCGGTCGAGCTCAGCAGCCTCGCGGCGTGGTGCGCTTGCCTGGGCGTGCGTGGCCAGCAGTTCCAGCAGGGCAGCGGCATCGGGTGTATCAATGAATCCCTGACCCGTGATGCGCGGTATTTGCCGCCAGAAGGATACTCCGGCTTCGATGCTGAAGAAAACGGAGGCGCAGTTGTTGCCTTGCGTTTCCACCTTGGCCAGCATGTCGGCAGCCAGCGGGTATCCTTCTACCAGCTGCGCTCCCCGGCTGACGATGGCGCGGCGGCTGGTGAGGGTGTAGTGCGTCTGGCTTGTGGTAAAGAGGTACCAGAGCAGGCGCACCAGCTGGCAGATGGGAATGGTCAGGAGAATCCCCGCCAGCACTTTTGACGAGGTTTCGCCCATGCACCCATAGCTGTGCCTGCCCACATAGGCCATGAGCCAGATAAAGCAGACTGTCACCAGCAGGCGCCAGAGCTGTGCTTTGTGGCGCAGAACGCGAGGGCGGGCGTGCCAGAGCACACGCTCGCCCTCCTCCAGCTGCCGGAGCAGCTCTGCCGGGGGATTAGTCATTGCGCACGCGGGAGCGAGGCGAAAGGACGATGGGCACGCCCGCTGCCTTGATGCGCGAGCGGATGGTGTTGCGCAAGTACTGGGCGTAGCTGTCGGCCAGCAGGCGCTTGTCGTTCACGAAGAGCACGTAGGTGGGCACCGGAATGGTGGTGTACTTCTCGTTCACGGCGGTGGTGGCGTAGAAGAGCTTGAGGCGCTTCTTGAGCACGCGATGCTGGCCGGGCGGGTTCATTTCCATGGCGCGCTGGAGCAGGCGGTTCAGTTCACCGGTGCCGGGCATATTGAGGGCCTCCTGCTGCACGCGGGCAATGCTCTTGAAGATGGAGTCGATACCCCAGGAATCCTTGGCGGAGACGATGGCCACGGGGGCATAGTCCAGGAAGAAGAGGTTTTCTTTGATGTGCTCCTTCACGGCGTCCTTACGGGCGCTCATGGGGGCGTCCGGGCAGTAGAGGTCAAACTTGTTGACGATGATGATGCAGGGCTTTTTCTCTTCTGCGATGATGGAACCGATGCGGCGATCCTGCTGGGTGACCCCGGCGGCCATATCGATGACCAGCAGGCAGATATCCGCACGGCGGATGGCGCGCTCGCTGCGCATGGCCGAGAATACCTCCACCGAGGTATCGCGCTTGCTGCGGGGGCGCATGCCGGCGGTGTCGATGAGCACGTAACCCTGCTCCCCGCGGGTGTAGGGTACATCAATGGCATCGCGTGTGGTGCCGGCTACGTTGGAAACAATGGTGCGCTTATCCTGCAGAATGGCATTTACCAGAGAGGATTTGCCGGCATTCGGTCGGCCTACGATAGCTACCTTAATGGGGGAATCCTTGGTCACTTCCTCCTGCTCCGGTTCGTCCTCCGGGGTGGCATCGGCCGCGGCCTCGGCCTTTTTGGGCGTGGCGCCCAGGGATTTGAGCATGGCGTTGAGCTTATCCGCCAGGCGGGGGAACCCGCGGCCGTGCTCGGCAGAGGTGAATACGTAATCCGCAAAGCCTAAATCCGCGAATTCGCCGAGGTTGAGCTCCTGCTTTTCGGTGTCCGCCTTGTTGAGCACCAGCAGCACGGGCACCTTGCTCTTGTGCAGGTGGGCTGCGATGGTGCGGTCAATGGGGGTGAGGTGGTCGCGGCAGTCGCACACAAACATGATGTAGTCTGCGGCGTTCATGGCGATATCGGCCTCCTGGGTCACCTGCGCGGCAAAACCATCGTCCAGCGTGCTGCCGATACCGCCAGTGTCCACCACCAGTGCATCGAAATCGGTGATGCGCACCGGGGCGCAGAGGCGGTCGCGGGTGACGCCGGGCTGGTCATGCACAATGGCGATGCGGCGGCCAACCATGCGGTTGAAGATGGCAGATTTGCCCACATTCGGGCGGCCTACAATGGCTATGGTCGGTGTAGACATAGGTCTGAAGAGAAGGGGGGGATTAGAAGGGACGGTCGGAGGCCTTGCGCACGTTCTCCATGCCGGGTGCCGGGGGAGTGTAGGGCGTTACGCCGATGGGGAAGATACCCTTGCCGGTGCCAATCAGGTCGACGGTGTCGCCGGTGCGCTTGTAGAGCTTGACGGCGGAGCGTTTGCCGTGGGTATCCATGACGGCGTAGGTGTAGAAATCCGGGGAGGATTGGCAGAGTACGTGCATGTTGTGGGCGCTGTCCAGCAGGACGCTGGGTTTCATGAAGTTCAGATACTCCGCGAGCACGCATGCCCCGATAACCTGATTGGTATCAATGTTGGTGGCCTGGCCGAACAGGCAGGTTTTGCCATTGATATCGGCCATGCGCAGACTCATATTGATGCGCTGACCCCGGGCCTGAATATTGAACTCGCGCAGTTTGCCACCGGTTTTCATCACAAACATGGCGCGGTTAGAGCCATAGGTGGTAGCGCCATCGGGCATGCGGATGGTGGCAATGGCGGTGTAGTTGCCGGCAATATGGAGCCGGTACATGTTGTGAATGCCGAACTCGAAGGAGCGGGTGGATGCCGGGGTCAGCGAGATTTCCGGGAATCGTACCGTGGCTATGGGGGAAAGCGGGCCCTGGTTGCCGCGGCGGGTGAGGCTCACATTGAGCCACGGGCGGCCCGGGGTGTTGCGCAGGTGTACGGTGGAGTCGGTCTGGTTGGCGATGGTGATGCGGAAGGCTACGTTCTCACCCAGCAGGAAATCCTTGCGAATGGGTTGGAGACGCACTTCGATTTGTGCTTGAGCCTGCGTGGCCAGCAGCAGGCAGAACATGGCAATGAGGAGCTTATATATGGTTTTCATGATATCTTGATAAACTGGTGTGAGAGGAAAAGGGGGGAATTAATCTTTGGCATCTTCGGGCAGGCAGATGCGGAATCCGCATTTGCTGCTGGCGAAATTCGGGTCGGTGGTGGGTATGGGGGCGCCTTTTTCATTGATGATGAAGTGGCAGTTCTTGTCGTAGACCGTGGGAATCGGGTTGGTTTCCATGGTTCGGGTCCACTCTTCATCCATGAGGGTGGCGCCTGCTGATTTGATGGCCTGCAGCTGGTGCACCGAGGGCAGATTACCGCCGGCGTGCTGGGCATAGAGCATGGCCTGCCAGAGGGTGATATCGGTTACCGGGGCGCCGGGCCCCTTGGCCAGCTGCTGGGTTTTCCAGAATTGGGGCTGGATGTCGCCTACCTCACCGGGAATGGAGTCGAGCAGTTCATCTCGCTCTTCCGCGCTCATTCTCTTGAAGTCGCGGATAAATGCGGCATATTCTTCCACCGAAACCGGCTGGCGCAGCACTACCTCCTTTTCGCCGTCCTGGTGGCAGAGGAAGGCTTCCTTATCGCCGGCGGAGGTGTGAATCGGGTTGGCCATGCCGAAGAATCTGCCCATGAAGGAAAGCACGAGGACAATCGATGCATAGGCAATAATGTACACAAACCATCGCTTGACGAACTGATGAACCTTAAGCAGGAACGGATTGTGCGAAATCTTGTAGGCAAGTGAGCCCTCGCGTGCGATGCGGGCGTCCTCTGCCAGCTGCTGGAGAATGGTGGAGGCGGTATCGCCCAGGGCGGTCCAGGGGAGGAACTGGCCTTCGTACCCTTCGCTGAGCCATTGCAGGAGGGTGGTGACACGCCCGAGCCCGGCGGCCTTCTGCTGCGGCAGGAGCGGCCAGAGTGCATTCGCCAGCGCCTGCATCTGGATTTCCGGGCTGTAGCACTCGCCCTCCACCAGCGGGGAGAGGAAATGCACCTCGCCGCCTTCCTCGATGAAAATGGAGGAGGGTGCCAGGGGCATGGCGTCCAGTTCTACCTGGCTGCAGAGGTCGTACATTTCTGCCGCTGCGTGAATGATACAGCAGAGCAGGGAGACGCTGAGTTGCTCGCCATTGGCTGCAATTTCTGCCAGCGAGCGGCCAAGTGGCAATTCCTGGGTCAGGAACCAGTGTCCCTCGGCGCGGAGCGATTCATACACATTGGCCACGTGCGGCAGCTCGGAGGATGCTACCCGCAGACGCGCCTGCGCCAGGAACGCGACCTCTTCCTCATGCGAAACGCCGGGGGCCAGCACCTCGAGCACCACGGCACGGTCCACGTGGGTCTGCTGTGCCTCGTACAGCGCCGTATTGTGGCGCAGCTCAATGAGGCGCGTGAGCGTGTACACACCAAGCTGGCGTGGCAGTTCTGGGAAAATTGGAATCATTGCGGGAGCGGGAGTTCAGGGAGAAAATCGGAAACAGGCATGGCGTCCTCGTATGCAGGGACGAGGCCGTCATCGGGCAGGAGAGAATTGGTGGGGGCGGAGTACTGGCGCTGGGCGCGTGTGTTCAGCCGCTGTTCATGCAGGATGAGCGAGGAGGGAACGCTGATGCAATCCAGCGGCTCACCCTTGTAGTACAGCTTAGCGGTGAAGCCATAGTATTTGACATCGCCGTAGGACTGCTGTTCTTCCTGGGTCAGGGGGGGGAGGGTATATGTCACCTCCAGGTTTTCTTCCCATGCCTGCCAGTCCGGCTTTTCATTGTGCCAGGCCCAGTCGACCTTGCCGCGGCTGAAGGCGATGCGGCGACCATTGACGATATCGAAGAACTGCACGTGGATATAGAGGTCATCCAGGCGGACTTCCTCGCCCGGGGCTAGCAGCACCGGCAGTTTCATCTTCACCAGTTCGCCGGTGTCGGGTTCGTAGCTGTGGTTGAGCTGGTGGGGGCCGAATGAGAGCTTGCCCCGCAGGGCGGTGGCGGTGTCGAATCCGTAGGTGAGGCGGTGAGCTGCGCGTTTGAAGTAGTTGCCGGCGCGGTCACGCATCTGGAATACCTTGGTGAAATATTCGCGGGCCTTTTTCGGGTTGAGCAGTTTATCATAGGCCATGCCGTAGTAGTAGAGCATGGCCGGATGCTCCGCGGAAATGAGGCTGGCTTCCTCCAGACAGAGCACGCACTGGCGCATGTCGCCGGCGGTCATGGCCGTGACGCCCTGGCGAATCAGCCTGTCGAGTTCCTCGCGGTCCTCCTGGCTGAGCTTGCTGAGGGCTTCTTCTTCGGCAGGTGTCGGGGTGGCGGCGGGTGTGGGGGTGTCTTCCAGTTCCGGGAAATCGATTTCGCCCTCCTGTGCCAGTATGGTATCGACATCGCGCACGCGAAGGGGCGGGGGGGCGTCCTCGTCATCGGTTGCGGGCTTTCTGGCTTCGCCCGGGGCGGCAATGCCGGCAGAGCCCTGGTTATCCAGCCCGAGCTGGGCAAGTTCGCGAGCTTCAATGACCGCCAGCTGCGCGCGGGAAACTTCCAGCGATTGTTCGTAGGCGATATCCAGACGGCGGGTGACGCCTACTCCCAGCACTACCAGCTCCACCGCTACGACGGCAAGCAGAAAGACGACTACCACGCGGCGCGCCACCAGGGCATGCAGCAGCTTTCTGCCACAGCGGCGGGCGCGTGGCAGAATCCGGGCAGCAAGAGAACGCTTTTTGTTCTCAGCCTGCTGTGGTGTCTCTTTGTTCATATTCCAGAATTTCGCCTTCGTACCGTGCCAGCAGAGCCTGCATGAATTCTTCTGCGGGCTGGCCTGTGGCCGGGTCGAATCCGCCGTAGGTCATGCCATCCAGGCGGATTTTTCTGCCTTTTACCGTGGCGTAGGCAATGCCCTTGAATCCCTTGCCCCACTGGCGCAGATCCAGGCGGGTGATATCGCTTACCTGGAATTGCTGGCCTGCGGCGGTTACGGTGTTGCCCTCCAGCTGCATGGTGCGGCGGGCGGTGCGGCAGATGAAGTAGAGGATGAGCGCGCTGATGAGCATGCAGACGCCGCCGGCAATCCATTGCTCGCGAATGGCGGCTGTGTCAAAAGCGTGTTCGGCCGGTTTTACCGGGTAGCGCATGCGGGCGGTGTAGGCCGTCCAGCAATCGGCCCAGCTTTTTTTCATGGCCTCGTAGTCAGCAGCCTCGGGCGGGGTGCTGGTGGCGGCGGCGCAGGTGGCGGGCAGGGGGTATTTGCCTTCTATCATCCACTCTCCTGCTACCTGTTCGGCGCACAGCAGCGGTTGCTGGCTGCGCTCGGCTCCCCAGGGCTCGGAGTTGCAGGCCTCGTTGCCCAGCCGGGCAAAGGCCTGGTAGGAAAAGTACACTTCATTTGCCTTGCGGTAGCCTACGGCTCCATCGTAGAAAAAGTATAGCCCGAAGCCGAAAAATGCTGCCAGTACAATCGCAAAACGCACAAAGGTATCGCGAGTGGGGCGGCAGATTATGGAATTATTTGTCATCTGCGCGAGATTCTACCACAGCTTGGCGCGCCTGCATAGCTAAAAATGCGGGCGTGCGCGTATACTGACGCGCTACGTACGCGCGGGCGTGACGAAATAAAGGCTTGCTTTCGGGGCAGCTTCCTGCTAGGCTTCGAGGCATGAAGACGCTGCTCCGGGTACTGATGCTGACCATGAGTATGGTGGTTTATGCCCAGGAGTATGAGCCCTTGCCCATGACGCTGGACCCGCTGGCGCTGGATGAAATGGAGGGGAGCGAGGCGATGACCACCCCCCGCCCGCTGGAAGATGAGGCGGAGGAGGTTACCGAGCAGGAGGCGCAGGCTGAGGTGCTGGATGTGCCGCGAGACCAGACCCGCGTAGCGGTGCTGGGGTATCACAATTTCAGTAAAACGGCGCCGGTTTCGCGCATGATGATGCGCACGGCGGAGTTCCGCTCGCAGATGGAATACCTGAAGCGCGCCGGTATCACGGTTATCAGCATGCAGGAGTTCCTGGAATGGCGTCTGGGAACGCGCACCCTGCCTGCCCGCTGCGTGCTCATCACCCTGGACGATGGCTGGAAGAGTGTCTATACCGAGGCGTATCCCATTCTCAAGGAGCTTGGCTACCCGTTTACCTTGTTCCTGTATACGCAGTTTCTGAATGGCCGGGGGGATAGCCTTACCCCCGAGCAGGTGCGCGAAATGCAGGCCAACGGTGCCACTGTGGGCAGCCATTCGGTGAGCCACCTGTACCCGAGCGATTGGAAAGCCTGCGCCAAGAAGGGTGCCGAGGAATACGCTAAACTGGTAGACAAGGAATTCGGCGAATCGCAGAAGAAGCTCAGCAGTTTGTTCGGCCCGGTCAATACCTTCTGCTTCCCCGGCGGGTATCATACCCCGGGAATGGTGGAGCGCATGGCAAATTATGGCTATGTGGCGGCTTTTACCGTGGTGCCGGGTAAAGTGACTGTCACCGAGGTGCCGCTGGCCATTCCGCGTTACATGATATTTGGCAATGATGCCTCGGTGTTCCTCTCGGCAGTAGATTTCCGCGTGGCTCAGCTGGGCACAGTGGTGAGCACGGGGGCCCGCCCCGGCACGCTGCCTGCCAAGACCCCACCGCCTCCCTTTGCCGTATCGCCCAAGCCGTATGAAACCGTGACGCCGGATATTCAGGTCATCACGGCATATATGAGTGGCGTGGCTGGTGTCGATTTTTCAACCGTTCAGATGCGAGTGAGCGGCTTTGGCCGGGTTCCGGCCAAGGTGGACGAAGCCACACGCGCTGTGCAGTGGGTGCTGCCCTGCCGCATCTACATGCCGAACCTCTCCGTGCACGTTACCTGGAAGAGTACTGATGGCACCAGCCACAAGGCTGAGTGGTCCTTCAGTATTGATCCGACCGCGCCGATTAAAACAGTAAACAGCATACCATAATCCCATGGCTCCTGAAGAAAACATACAGACCGAAGCTGAGGTGAAGCCCGCCGCTCCCAAAAAGACGCGCGCCCCGCGCAAGAAAGCGGTTGCCACCCAGGCCAGCGGAGATGCCGGCGCTTCCGCCGCCTCTGCCGAAGCCGCAGCTCCCGCCCCTAAGAAGCAGCGCGCCCCGCGCAAGAAAACCACCAAGCCTGCCGCGGAAACTCCGGCCCCTGCCGAGAAAACCGCTGAAGCTCCCGCTCCCGTAGTGGAAAAACCAGCAGAAGCCCCTGCCGCCGAGCAGAAGTCCCGCAGGGAACGGCACCGCGTCCGTCCCCAGCAGAA
The DNA here is from genome assembly GCA_045657445.1 of Akkermansia sp. Taxonomy (GTDB): domain Bacteria; phylum Verrucomicrobiota; class Verrucomicrobiia; order Verrucomicrobiales; family Akkermansiaceae; genus Akkermansia. The sequence continues at coordinate 42,439 of JAZOTC010000055.1, forward strand.
TAAGCAGCAGAACAAACCTGCTGAAACTCCGGCACAGGTGGAGAAACCTGTAGAAAAACCTGCCGAGGCCCCCGCCGAGCGACCCTCCGATATCGAGAACCCGGATGCTGCGCCGCAGCTGCCCCCGGCTCCCGGCTTTGCTGTCCCCGAAACGGTGGGTGGTGGTGAAGGTGGCAACGGTGGTGGCCGCCGCAAGCGCCGCCGCAACCGCAACCGCAACCGCGACAACGCCCAGCAACAGCAGCAGCCCCAGGCTACTCCGCAGGTGGATAAGGAGGAACTGGTGCGCCGCGCCTGGAAGATTTTCCTGGGTGAGGTGACCGAGGAAGGCCTGGCGCTCATGGATGACCGTACCGCCGCCGAGGCTTCCCGCCGTGCATTCCGCGTGGCTGAACTCTTCCTTATTGAGGCTGCCCGTCACCGTCCGTCCACTGCCGTGGCAGAGGAATCGGAGACGGAAGAGCCCGCCGAAGAATCCGAACAGGAGTAAAAGAAGCTCCCGAAAAGTGAACAAGAAGCCACCCGCGTTGCGTTTGCTGCGCGGGTGGTCTTGCATTTATCGCCCTAGCTGCGCTCGCAGCCTGGCCCAGTGTTCCTGCTGTTCTGCCAGTTCAGGCGGATTGGCGATGAGCTCTTCCGCATAGCCATAGAACCGGGCTTGCTCGGCAAAGTATTCCCGGCAGACTTCCGAGTTGTAAAAATCCACCCAGAACGAGAGCATGCGACGCATGGCGGCAAGAGCCTCCGGCGTTTCTTTCTCCTCCCAGATGATGCGGCGGCAGGTGATGATGCAGTGCGTCCACTCGGCAATGTCATCAAGTTCTTCAACCTCGCACTCTGCTGCGGCTCTCTTGCAGAATTCCTCCCATGCCGGTGCATAGTAGGCAAAGGCTACCGGTCCCATGTTCGCTAAATCTTCCTGTAGTGATATATACTCTCCGGGGAGTCGGGCCAGAATTTCTTCCCGGGTCTTACCGTAGAAGCTCTTAACGGCACTTCTTTCATCCAGAGAGTCGTAGACGTTGATATCCTCTTTGCGGGGCAGGGTGCTCATTGTTGTGTCTGTGGTTGTTAAATTCCCGCGAATCGGGAATCGCATTCCCGATTCGCGGGAGTATTAAAGGGCTGAGATGGGGAAGCCAGCTGCGCCAAAGGGCATGGGAATGTAGGAATTTGCCGTGCAGAAGACGATTCCGGGGCGGAGCTGAGCTGACCCCAGGGGGATATGTTTGACCCAGCGCAGGTCATCGGTGGAGGGTGAACTGCTGCGTTTGACTTCCATGGGGTACAGACATCCGTTTTTTTCGTGGATGAAATCGACCTCGGCACCGTTGCGGTCGCGGTAGTAGGTGAGGCGCGGGCTCTCTCCGGCGTTGGCAAAACTCCGGACAAGCTGTCCGTATACCCATGTTTCGAGAATGGCTCCGGCGTAGCCGCCGTTCATGAGTTGGGTTGCATTCTCCCAGCCGGCCAGCCAGCAGCACAGCCCCGTGTCCATGAAATAGAGCTTGGGGGTCTTGGCGAGCCGTTTGGTGGTGTTGACATGGTACGGCTCCAGGAGCTCTACAATGCCCGAGGTCTGGAGAATAGCCACCCACGCTGCGGCTGTTTTGGGAGAAATATCAGCATCTCGAGCCAGGTCGCTGTATACGAGCTGCTGACCGGTTCTCATGGCGGCGGAGCGCATCAGTTTGACAAAGGCGGCAAGATTGCTGACCTGGGTAAGCGCCTGCACATCGCGCTCTACGTATGTCTGCACATAGGCGCTGAAGTAGGCCTCCCGGTTCATGCCCTCCTGCTGGGCCAGACGCGGGTAGCCGCCCTGGATGATGCGTTCATATAGTTCTGCCAACCCGCAGATGTTCTGCTGCTGCACGTTGTCTGCCGGGTGTTCCGGGGCAAATGCCTTCAGATGCAGGGGCTGCTGACCCAGTTCCCGCTGGGAGAGACTGTGCAAATCTACAATGCCGATGCGTCCGGCCAGGCTTTCGCTCACGCCTTTCATCATCACAAAACGCTGCGAACCGGTGAGCCAGTACATGCCGGGTTCCTGCTCGGCTGCATCAATTTTCAGTTTCATGGCGCGCAACAGTTGCGGCGCATATTGAATCTCATCGATGCACAGGGGATATCCCCATTCATCCAGAAATCCAATAGGGTCTTTTCTGGCGTGGTCTGCCACCATGTAATCATCCAGGGAGACATAGCGCATGCCCTCTGGCATGATGCGTTTCAGCATGGTGGATTTGCCCACCTGCCGCGCGCCGGTTACCAGGATACAGGGAAAGAATTCGTTTAATTCCTTCACCTTGGCTGACATGGCACGTTCAAAATATGCATTTTTCAACCCTTTTCTCATGGCTTTATCTTAATGCGAGGAGCGTTTTTTGTCAACGAAAATTCCCGCGAATCGGGAAAAGCATTCCCGATCCGCGGGAATTAAGCGTTCTATAAAATGCCTGAAATCGGGAATATGTGGATTTTTATTGAGTTCACCGATGTCGCCGGCTTTTTCTGAGGGTGAGGCTGCTGCTCTGTTTCTTTCTGCGGATAAGGTGCAGGAACCAGACAAGAGAGACCAGGAACAGAAGTCCGGGTAACAAGGTGCAGGCTGCGCCGAAAGTGGTCAATTCATGGCAGACTGCGGCATTCCACGGGTGCTGTTTGTCTACACAGATGGGAATATACCCCAGTTCGTCATGAATGCTGCGCAGCTGGCCCTTTGTCAGGAGCAGCCCGGCGCTGCGCAGTTCATGCGGTTCGCCCTCATAGTCGAAGCTGACTCGGGGCCTGGAGCCCCAGCTTGCGCCGCTGTTGAGCGTTCCTCTGACGATGGCGTATTCCGCAGAATCACGGTTCAGCGTGATATAGGCGGCGTTGCCATTTACGAACGCAGCACCGCCGGAAAAGCACATAATCGCAACACTCATGGCAATCGAGCTGCTTTTTTCCTCTTTGTGTTGTTCTTTCCGTCTTTTCATAGGGAAACCCGGAGTTAGTTTTTCTCGTCCAGCCAGGCACGGAGACAGTCATCGCCATGGTGATATTTTTCACAGAAGGAGAGCATGTTCCGCAGGATTTTGCGGCATTCCGGCGGGTCATTTTTCCACCAGCCGTAGCGCCAGACGATGATGCAGCGGGTGTAACCGGTAAACTCGTGTGTGAATTCCGGATCGGCGGCTTCGAAATCGTAGCAATCGAGCATCTTTTCCCAGGCCTGGCCATAGTAGGCAAAGCCGGCAGAGCTCATCCACCCGAGGTGTTCGCTGTAATGGGCAAAATTCTCCAGCAGGAGTTCCATCGCCTCCTCCTGCGTCTTGCCGTAGAAGGTATCCAGCGCGCTCTGCTCATACACGCTGTTGCGCGAGTTTATATCTTTCCTGCCGGGGAGTTGTTGCATGGTGCTTATCAGATGTGGTAGAGAAGTTGCGGTAGCTCCGCTATCCGTTTTTCTGTAAGTTGTTCTAATTCGCTGATGCCGCAATTCAGCAGATTTGACTGCAATTCCTCCCGGAACAATAAATGGAGTTCCCCCTGAAATGTTGCATCCGATAGTCTGGAGAGAGCGGGATTAGAGACAAGCTCCCATACACAGGAGAGACTTTCATAGATGCTTAGCCAGTGAATGGGGCGGCAATCTGTGCATTTAAAGAATATTTTGAGCTTGTCTGCGTCGGAGAGTACGAAGACAGCGTTGCGACCGGAGGAGCTTACCTGGGTGACGATGTTGGATAATTGCAGTTCTTTAATGACATCGTTGATGGGATTCCGGGCGAAACCGCAATAGTTTACCAGTTGCTGAATACTTCGAGGGGATATCATGAGTTGGTGCATGATATCGCTCCGGGCCGATACTCCCGTCAATCCGCGCAGTCGCAGCTGCAACGAGGCCGTGTTGTCCGGTAATCTGCCGGTTACTTTGTTTTTCGCGATGTATCGGGGACGGATAAAACCATATTCCAATGCCAGCGGGTCTTTCTCGGGGCAATGAGGGATGGCTTCGCCATCGGAGGTAAGGAACATTGCCTGCAATCCTTCGTTTCCGGATTTGCCTTTTTTCGCCAGTTGGATCCACCTTTTGTCCCCCGCCTCTGTTTGCAGACTTGCCAGATAGGCCAGCGATGACAAATCGCAATGGTGAAAACCTCGTTGCAGCGCTTTGATGCGGGTCGGGTTCACTAGTTGACCGTATTTCAGCAACCAATCTGCTACTGCATCAAACAGCCGCTGGTCATAGCGGCAGAACTTACTCGAGATAAGTATGAGGGATTCAGGGTCAATCGAATAATTATTTCTGACCGGGGCTGCGTGGCCCGCAACGCCAATGCTTACCCACTGGCGCCACAACAGGTGCAGGATTGACTCATACAAAGCGTTTTTATAATCGTTCGCAGACATTGTTCCACCCATTTTGTTTTAACATTTCGGCAAGAATAAACCGGAACCCCTCTGAGATATCCTGTTCCATGCACCAGATAGCTGCAGCGTAGAGTTCTTCCTCGGTCGGGGCAAGCGCTTTCAAATCAGCAATGTGATACCCGCCTCTATCTGCCGATGCAAATGTCTTGAAAAATATCTGGTCAATTCTGCTGATATAGTATATCACCAGCCTTTCTCCAATTCGTATTCTTTGCAGCCGGTGTACGAATCCTTCGGGCAATCCCATGTCAAATTGGGAGGCCGGACCATTGTTCAGCCAATCTTCCGGAAGTTGAAGTATGTCTCCCACTCGTTTGGCTGCGGCAATCAGATAGGTCGGTAAAGGCTGTGCGGTAACAAGTTTTCCTTCCTCAAGCATTGCAACGATATCAACATCTTGAGTTGTCCGGCTCACGAGTTGGGAGGCAATCAGAGCCGACCCACCGCATACCACAATCTCTGTCAGGGGAAAATTTCGCAGTTCCAGCTGCTCGTTGAGCATCTGTAATGCCTGGTTGAGTCTTGTGATATCAAAAATCTTCATGTCTGTATTTTGGTGACAATATGACTGTATTTCGGATGTAAATTAACTTTATTTCAGCTGTTTGTCAAGCTTTGAGTATAAAAAAATCCCCCGCCTGCATGATTGCGGGCGGGGGATTGGTAATAGTCTCTTAGTTTGCCACGATGTTGACGAGGCGGCCGGGGACGACGATGACCTTGCGGACGGTCTTGCCGGCGGTGAACTCGAGCACGCGGGGCAGTGCCAGGGCGGTGGCCTCCAGCTCTTCCTTGGGAGCATCGGCGGCCACGGTCATCTTATCGCGCAGCTTGCCGTTCACCTGCACCACGATTTCCTTGGTGTTTTCCACCAGGTATTCGGGGTTGAAGGTGGGCCAGGGCTGCTGGCAGAGCTGGCAGGCGGGCAGGTCAGCAAACTGCTCGCGCAGGCGGCTGTAGAGTTCCTCGGTGATGTGCGGGGCGTAGGGGTTGAGCACATGCAGCAGGTTCACGTAGTCTGCCACGCAGACGGTTTCAGCACTGGTCATGGCGTTCACGCACTCCATCATCTTGGAAATACCGGTGTTGAAGCTCATGGCTTCGATATCCTCGGTCACCTTCTTGATGGTCTTGTGCGTTTCCTTGCGCACGGGGGTGACGGCGTCGGAATCCTCGCCGGTAATCTTGCTGCCGAGCACCCATTCGCCCTCCTGGTTTTCCACCATGGCGAGGCGCCACACGCGGGCCAGGAAGCGGCTGATGCCTTCCACACCCTTGGTCTGCCAGGGCTTCACTTCCTTGAGCGGGCCCATGAACATTTCATACATGCGCAGGGAGTCGGCGCCGTAGGCCTTCACGATGTCGTCCGGGTTCACCACGTTGCCGCGGCTCTTGGACATCTTCTGGCTGTCTTCGCCCAGAATAAGACCCTGGTTCACCAGCTTGTTGAACGGCTCGTTGGTGGTGACCAGACCGTAGTCGTACAGCACCTTGTGCCAGAAGCGGGCATAGAGCAGGTGCAGCACGGCGTGTTCGGTGCCGCCCACGTAGAGGTCCACACCGCCGGGGTTGCCGCCACCCATCCAGTATTGCTCCACGGCGGGATCAACGAAGGCGTTATCGTTGGTGGGGTCGAGGTAGCGCAGGTAATACCAGCAGGAGCCTGCCCACTGGGGCATGGTGTTGGTTTCGCGGGTGAAGGAATCGGAGTACTGAATCCACTTGGTAGCCTTCACCAGCGGGCCGCGGGGGTCGCCACTGGGCTTGAAGTCCTCCATTTCGGGCTGCAGCAGGGGCAGCTCGCTTTCGGGGATGGCGTAGTGGTTGCCGTCTTCGCTGTTCCAGACGATGGGGAAGGGCTCGCCCCAGTAGCGCTGGCGGCTGAAGAGCCAGTCGCGCAGCTTGTAGTTCACCTTGCCATGGCCATAGCCCTTTTCCTCGAGCCAGGCGGTCATCTGCTTCTTGGCTTCCGGCACGCTCAGACCGTTGAAGTGTTCAGAGTTCACCATGGTGCCATCGTATCCGCAGAAATCCTGCCAGGGGGTGGCGGCGTCATCCGGCTGCACCACCTGGATGATGGGCAGACCGAACTTCACGGCGAATTCATAGTCGCGGCTGTCGTGGGCAGGCACGGCCATGATGGCGCCGGTGCCGTAGCCGGTGAGCACGTAGTCCGCAATCCAGATGGGAATCTGCTTGCCATTCACCGGGTTGGTGGCATAGGCGCCGGTGAATACGCCGGTCTTTTCCTTGCTCAACTCGGTGCGTTCCAGGTCGCTCTTGGCGGCGCACTCGGCCTGGTAGGCTTCCACGGCGGCCTTCTGCTCGGGCGTGGTAATCTGGGGCACCAGGTCATGCTCGGGGGAAAGCACCATGTAGGTGGCGCCGAAGAGGGTATCCGGGCGGGTGGTGTATACGGTGATGATGTTGCCCTGGCAGTCGAAGTTGACCTCGGCACCGGTGGACTTGCCAATCCAGTTGCGCTGGAGCAGCTTGATGCTCTCCGGCCAGTCGAGCGGTTCGAGTTCATCGATGAGGCGCTCGGCATAGGCGGTGATGCGCAGCATCCACTGGCGCAGCTTGCGGCGCCCCACGATGTGGCCCTTGCTCTTCCACTCCTCGGCCTCTTCGTTGGCCAGCACGGTGCCCATATCGGGGGACCAGTTCACCATACCCTCTGCCACATAGGCGAGGCGTACATTGTCAATTTGTTCGCGGGTCCAGCCCTTGGCTTCCAGTTCGCTCACCGGGCAGGCTTTCTTCAGTTCCTCGTTGTAGTACGAGTGGTAGAGACGCAGGAAAATCCACTGCGTCCAGCGCACATAGCGGGGGTCGGTGGTGGCAATTTCGCGGTCCCAGTCGTAGGAGAAGCCCAGCATCTTGAGCTGGCGGCGGAAAGTGTCGATATTGGCGTAGGTGGTGATGCTGGGGTGCTGGCCGGTCTTGATGGCATACTGCTCGGCGGGCAGGCCGAAGGAGTCCCAGCCCATGGGGTGCAGCACGTTGTAGCCTGTCATGCGCTTGTAGCGGCTCACGATATCGGTGGCGGTGTAGCCCTCCGGGTGGCCTACGTGAAGGCCGGCGCCGCTCGGATACGGGAACATATCCAGGATGTAGCACTTCGGCTTGCTGGCATCAAACCCCTCCTGGCCGGGGTTGAGCACCTTGAAAGTTTTCTCTGCGTCCCAGGTGGCCTGCCACTTGGGTTCAAAGACATCAAAAGGATACGGATTCTTACGTTCGGACATGTCGCGCGCGAATATAGCGCACGCGTAGCACATAATCAAGCCTTTTGTCGCGGCGGTGACACGGAATGTCCGGGAATCGGGGCAAAGCGGTGGCCATGATGCAAAAAAAAATGAAAAACTTTTTCACGAAGACAAAAAAAGGGGTTGACGAAGTGGCGTGATGCTGGTATTGTTGGCGGCACACAGCATTTGGAGCGGTGGCTGAGAGGCTGAAAGCACCCGTTTGCTAAATGGACGTACTGCGTTAAACAGTACCGGGGGTTCGAATCCCCCCCGCTCCGCTGAAGGCACCAGCACAACCATGTGTTGGTGCCTTTTTTTTCTCTGTTTCCGATATGAAACTCACCCAGGCCAGAACGCAGGATGAATTGGTGCAGCTTACCAACCGTGAGCTGAGGCGCCGTCTGCTGGAAAGCACGCCGCTGAACCTGCCGGCGGCGATTCTGTATGCGCTTTGTTTCACGCTGATGCCCGGCGCTGTGCTGGGGGGTCGGCTGGGGATGGTGAGCACTGCGGTGCTGGCGGGTGTGGCCGCCTATTTCTGGTTGTGGGGCGAGCCCTCGGCGCTGGATTCGTTCTTGTGGTTCTGGCTGGTGTGGGCGCTGGTGGACTGGGTGGTTATCATGCTGCTGCGCCTGCTGGGTGGCGTGCGCGAATTCCGCCGGGGCAGGGCATTCTGGCTGCCGGAGGAGGAAGCCGGGGCGGTTGATTTGCAGCCGGGTGGATGCGTGGAATACGAGCTTGCCCAGGATGAGGAACGCAGGCTGGAACTGGTGGTTCAGGCACCGGCAAAGGGGGTGTATGTGCTTGAAGTCAGGGCGGATGATGGGGAATCTCACCTGAAAATCGGTTTCGATGAGGCTCCTTGCATGGAGGAATCGGAAAGCGTGCCCGGCCTGGTGAATGCGGCCTGTGCGGCGTATCGGCTGGAGCCTGGTTGCCATTGTCTTGAAGTGCTGCTCCAGGGACAGACCGCGGGGAAGGTGAGTATCCGCTTCCGGGGATGAGCGCGACAAAACGCGCTTGCGGGGCGGCAAAAATTGTGGTAAGCTCCTGCGCGTGAAGATAGATGCCACCACCACCCAGGAGCAATTGCTCAAACTCAGTGAGCAGGTATTGCTGCGCGATCTGCTGCAGAGCACCCCGCTGAATCTGAAGTTCTTTCTGCGCTACCTGATTCTGTTCCTCCTGTTTCCCGGCATGGTGTTCGGGTTCAAGGTGGGGTTGGGAATCACGCTTTGTTTCTGCGCGGCTCTGGTGGGTATCTTGTTCTGGGGGAGCGATGCGGCCTCGGCTTTGGCCATATACAGCTGGCTGGGTTGCGGGGTGCTGGTGCTGCTTCTGGTGACTATCGGGGTGATTCGCAAGGCCTGGCAGGAGCGCGAGGTGCGCCGCCAGTACCGCCCGGCAAATCCCGGCTTGCGCCATGCCCAGCGTGCGCCGCAGAATTATCCGCTGCGCTGGCACCAATCGAACACCGAGGGCTTTGTGGCCGCCCACCTGGTGCTGCAGGCGGCACAGCAGGGCGTTTATGCGGTGTTGATTACGCTGAAGAACTACGAGGGCGCCCAGCTGGTCACGCAGGGACGCCAGGGAACCTCGCTGGTGTATGCCGGCGGCGGCAAGGGAAGCGATTTCAATGCCCTGGTGCTTTACCGCCTGGAGCCCGGCACGCATGAACTCATCTGGGCCATTCCGGCGGGAACTGCTCCGGAAACAAGGGTTTCCTTGCTGAATGCTAACAACTGATACACGATACGAAGATGATTGATTTTGAAAATGGCAGCGTGTTTAAATTGTCCCCGGTAGACCCTGAATCGGTAATGGGGAGGGTGGGGCCTCTCCTGCTGGATGATGAGTTTATTGTGGCAGCCTACAAGGCCATTCGCGATGGTGTGGTGTTCACCAATAAGCGCGTGATTGCCATGAATGTGCAGGGTATTACCGGCAAGAAGGTGGATTATACCTCGCTGCCCTACAGCAAGGTTCAGGCCTATTCCGTGGAAACGGCCGGCACGTTTGACCTGGATTGCGAGCTGGATTTGTTCTTCAGTGCGCTGGGCCATGTGCGCTTTGAGTTGCGTGGTGGGTGTGATATCCGCGCCCTCTGCCGGGCTATCAGTGAGTATATCTTGTAAATGCAGAATGCAGAAGTCAGAATGCAGAATGGGAATTCAGGGCACGGCTCCCGCCGCGCCGGGAATGGAGAAAAAGTCTGACCTTCGGATCAGACTTTTTCTTTGAGGCTTGCATTGCATGCCGTCATGTTGTAGCATGGCAACATGATGGAGGTTGATTATCGTAAACGCGGAGGAGAGCTGAGGCAACGTACGTATGACTTTTCCTTACGTATTATCAACTTGTGGAAATCGTTACCCAAGGGGACTGAATATGAGGTGATTGGCAAGCAATTGCTGCGATGTGGGACTTCCATCGGCGCCAATTACCGAGCAGCCACCGTCGGCAAGAGCGACCGTGATTTCCTGAACAAAATCCGGATTTGTCAGGAAGAAGCCGATGAGAGTTGTTATTGGTTGGCACTTCTGGCAGACTCCGGGATGATACCAGCGAAGAAGCTTGAATCCATACGTGACGAAGCAAACCAGATAACAGCCATCATGACCGCCTCAGCGATTACGATACATAAGCGACTACTGGCAGAAGGGCGAGACCAGAGCATCCCAGAAAAGGACTGATCCGCAGGTCAGTCCTTTTCCCCAATCCCGGCGCGGCGGAAGCTGCGCCCTGAATTCCCATTCTGCATTCTGCGTTCTGCATTTTGAAATCCTTTTGGGCTTGCAAATCACTTGTTTTATAGTAGAATAACCCGCGTTATGGCAGACCGTACACAAACTGATCCCGTCCGCATGGAAAAAATAGTCAGCCTTTGCAAGCGCAGAGGGTTCATTTTTCAGGCCGCAGAAATCTATGGCGGTCTTAACGGTTGCTGGGACTACGGTCCTCTGGGTGTTGAGCTCAAGCGCAATCTGAAGGATTACTGGTGGCGTGTCCACGTGCAGGAACGCCCGGATATTGTGGGTATGGATGGTTCCATCCTCACGCACAACTCGGTGCTGGTGGCATCTGGTCACGTAGGTGGCTTCTGCGACCCGCTTTGCGACTGTTTGCTCACCAAGGAACGCCTGCGCGCCGACCAGATTCCCGCCCAGAGCGGTGTGGCCTACTGGTGGAAGGGCGCTGCCCGCAAGGATGGTTCCTGGAGCACTAAGAAGGAATTCTCCATGCTCGTGGAGGGCATGGATGACAAGAGCGCCAAACTTGCCCGCAAGGGGGCTCTCCAGTACTACAGCCAGATTGCCGGCAAGGGTACTCAGCCCGCTGACCTGGAGCTGCTGGAGGAAAGCACCGAGGAGGTGACCGACTCCGTGCGCTACAACCCGGCCAATGGTTCTCTGGTGACGGAGGCCCGCTCCTTCAACCTGATGTTCAAGACCACCATCGGTGCCACCTCCGATGAGAACGACCCCGCCAGCACCGGCTGGCTGCGTCCGGAGACGGCCCAGAGCATCTTCTGTCAGTACAAGAACATCCTCGATTCCTCCCGCAACAAGATTCCCTTCGGTATCGCCCAGATTGGTAAGTCTTTCCGCAACGAAATCAACCCGCGCAACTTCACCTTCCGCTCCCGCGAGTTTGAGCAGATGGAAGTGGAATACTTCTGCAAGGGCGAGGACGGCTTCCGCCTGACCGACGAATGGCTGGAGAAGAGCCTCCAGTTCTACGAGAACATCGGTATCTCCCGCGATAAGATTCACATCCTCGATGTGCCGGATGAGGAGCGCGCCTTCTACTCCAAGAAGACCTACGACCTGGAGTACGAGTTCCCCTTCGGTGTGCAGGAGCTCATGGGTATCGCCTACCGCACGGATTACGACCTGGGCCGCCACCAGGAAGGCTCCGGCAAGCCCATGGAATACTTCGACGAGACCACCCGCGAGCGCTTCATCCCGCACGTGGTGGAACCCTCTGCCGGTTGCGACCGCTCCGTGCTGGCCGTTATCTGCGAAGCTTTCGATGAAGAAGAACTGGGCAAGGACGGCAAGAGCGACATCCGCACCGTCATGCACTTCCACCCCCGCATGGCTCCCATCAAGGCCGCTATCTTCCCGCTGCTCAAGAAGAACGCCGAGCAGGTGCGCATCGCCCGCGAGATTGAAGCCGAGCTGCGTCCCTTCATGAACGTGTTCTACGACGAGGCCGGCGCCGTGGGCCGCCGCTACCGCCGCCAGGACGAAGTGGGTACACCCTTCTGCATCACGGTCGACTTCGAGACCCTGGGCGAGGAAGGCGATCCCGCTCTCAAGGACACGGTGACCATCCGTCACCGCGACTCCATGGAACAGGAACGCGTGGCCATTAAAGACCTGCTGCCCTGGCTGCTGAAGCGCATTCACTAATCGCTTTTCAACCCGCGCCACCCCCGTGGATTCCCCCTGCGGGGGTGGCGCTCCCTTTTTTACTACCCCCTCTTACCCCCTATGAACCTTTGCGATACCAATCTTTCCCCCGCCTGCCAGCAGAAACTGCGTGACAGGTTGTTTGATGATGAAAAACTGCTCTGGGTGGGGCAACCTGTGCCGGAGCCGTGGGCATCGCCTGCCGCCTTTTTTGTGTTTTTCGGCGCGTTCTGGGTGATCTCCTTGCTCTATGTGCTCTGCAGCGTGGGAAGTCCAGCAATGGCTTTCGCCCTGATTCCCTTTATCGGGATGCTCTTTGCCCCGCTGATTAACAAACGCATGCAGCTGCGTACCGTCTATGCTGTAACCAACCAGCGTGCCCGGGTGCTGAGGTATACCGCGCTGGGCTATATTTCCTTGTCCTTTGTGCCGGTGCCAGGGATGATAAAATCCCGGGAAGAACTTCCCGGTGGTCTGGTGAATCTGGTGCTGGGCAAAAATCCCTACGTTGCCAGTAAACGTGGCGGTAGCATGAAGCTGGTTCCCGAGGGCTTTCTGCGAATCACGGCAGCTGATGCCGAAAAAGTTTTACCCCTTATCCGTCAACTCGAATCTTCCATAATTCAATAACCGTTATGAAATTATCTGATACTGATCTGACAATGACCGAGCGCCAGCTGATTGAGAATTCCCTGCTTCGCGGTGAAGAGCTGCTGTGGGTGGGCAAGCCCGTGCCGCGTATGTGGTCCCCCGTGACTATTATTATGATGGTGATGGGCATTTTCTTCCTGTGTATAGACAGTGTGGTTATCCTCGGCGTCATGGAAATGGGGGGCATCGAGCTGCTCTTTTCGCTTCCTTTCATGATAGCAGGGGCTCTTCTGATTGCCTCTCCGTGGATTGGCATGAGCTGGCAGAAGCACCATGTGTATGCCCTGACCACTCGCCGTTCCCTGGTGTTCCGCTATATGTTCTGGAAGCATCATCAGATGTCCTTCCCCGTGGATAAGGTGATGCTGATTGACCGCAAGGTGCCTGCTGCCGGGCTGGTGAGCCTGGTACTGGGCAAGAGCACTATTTCCAGCACCAACAATGTGCCCGACCCCGAGGGCTTCCTCAATATCACGGAGGATGCGGCTGCCGTGGTGGAACCGATTATCATGCAGCTTGAAGAATCCTATACCAAATAATCACCATGAAACTTGCTGATACTGAATTAAGTTACGAGGATCGCCAGATGGTGGAAGCCAACCTCATGCAGAAGGAAGAGGTGCTCTGGGTAAGCAAGCCGGTCCCCCGGTTGTTTTCAGCCGCTAATCTCGGGTCATTCATCTTCTCCTTGCCATGGCTGGCCTTTATTTCGTTCTGGACCTTTATGGCGGCACAGAGCAGCCTGGTATTTGCGGCTTTTTCCATTCCGTTCTGGTGTATCGGCATAGGTTTGTTCTCTACTCCCTGGTGGGGGCTGCGTAAACAGAAGCGTACGGTACAGGTCATCACGAATCGCCGTGCCATGGAATTGTACCCCGGCATCTTTGGCTCATTCAAATCGCATGTGTGGCCGCTGGAGCCCGGCATGGTGCAATCCTGCACTGTGCGTAAGGATGGCAGCGGTGACCTGATTATGGGCTATGAGGAGCGTCATGGCAAGCATGGCTCCCGTATGGTGGCGCAGGGTTTCATGAATGTGCCCGATGCCCGCCGCGTCGAGCAGTTCCTTTACGAGCTGACCGAGCCGAAACAGGCAGAATAATGCCCACCCCCGACCCCAGAGATTTTGGCCTGAGCCCCATGCTATGCGCACTGGTGCAGCATGATTTGCGCCCCGGCGAACAGCTGCGCTGGGTGGGGCAACCCGTGGTTTTCTGGAGTATCGATTGGGGAAAGGTGGTAGGTCTGGCACCCCTGCTGGCTGTGTTTGGCGGCCTGGGTGGCATGGTTCTTTATTCGCTGATGTCCGGCGAAATCGCGGTGAGTGGGTTTCCATGGCTGGCGGCGTTGGTGTTGTCGCTCCTATTTGTGCTGTTGCCTTTGGGCGCTGTGCTGACTCCTTTCTTCCGCGCGTGGACTCAGCGGAATACGGTCTATGTCATCACGAACCGACGGGCTTTCATTTGTGGCATGGGGGAGGGTTCCTGGCGCTTGCAGCGCGATATGGTAGCCAGCAATTTCCAGCGTAAGGATGGTAGTGGTAATCTGGTCTTTTCTGTGCGCTGGGAATCCGACACGCGCGGTGTTACCCGGAAGATTGAGAGCGGGTTCATGAATATCCATGATGTCCGGTTGGTGGAGGAGATTCTGGAAAAGGCCATAGATGAAAGGGTAAAAGCATGAAATCAGCAGACCCCAGAGATTTTGGTCTGAACCGGCTTCAGTGCGCCAGATTGCAGGAATGTCTGCAACCCGGCGAGCGGCTGCGCTGGGCGGGGGCTTCTGCTCATCTTGGCGTGCAGTGGGGATTGCTGCTGTGGTGTGTCTGCTTCAGCCTGGGAATTGCCGCCTTTGTGGGCTGGCGGGCGTGGCTGGAGGAGACGCCCGGGCTGTATCTCATGGCTTCGTTTTTCGGGCTGCTGGGAGTGGGGCTTCTGGTGCTGCCGCATGTGGAGCGGCGCGAGGAGCGCCGCACGGTGTATGCCATCACGAACCGGCGTGTGCTGGTGTGCACCAAGTCGGTTGATGAATGGCCTCTGGCACCGGATATGGTGGTCAGCAATCTCCAGAATGAAAAAGGTATCGGTAATCTGGTTTTTGCGCTGCGCCCCAGTACTGACCCTGACTGTGAACGCCGGTTTGATGAGGTGGGTTTCATGCACATCCGCGAGGTGCGCCAGGTGGAGGAAAAACTGGAAAAAGCCATAGCAGAAAGAGAGAACGCATGAAATCCTCCGACCCCAGAGATTTTGGCCTGAATGCCGCGCAGCGTGAGCAGGTGCGCCGTGCCTTGCAGCCCGGCGAGCTGCTGCGCTGGGCGGGCAGACCCGTTATCAGGTCATTTGAGCCTGACTGGGTGAACCGCGTGGTGGGGGTATTCTTTTTCTTGCCTTTCGGTCTTTTCGGAGTTGCATTGATGTATTTTCTCGTAGAGGGGAGCCAGAATCCGGACTCTCTGAGCGGCCTGGTCCTCAGCTGGTTGATGGCTGTCATATTTTTCATGGTACCCATCATTGCGCTTATCATTGTTCCACTGGTGCATGTCGCCGGGCTTCGGCGTACGGTGTATGTTATCACCAATCGGCGGGCTATCGTATGCGGTCGGGAAACGGAATCGTGGCCGCTGGCGCCGGGGATGGTGATATCGAATCAGCAGGCAAAGGATGGATGCGGGAATCTGGTCTTTTCCATGCGCCCCAATGAAAACCATCCTGGCTGGGTGGAGTTCGGATTCATGGATATCCGCGATGTGCGGCTGGTGGAGGAAATTCTGGATAAAGCTATAGCTGAAAGGGAAGACGCATGATGACTCAGGATGAACAGACCCGCTTACGTGCCGAGCTGCTGCCCGGCGAGGAAGTGCTGTGGCAGGGGCGCCCGCATCTGCCGGTGGTGAACAGCGCCACGCTGCCGCTGTTCCTGCTTTGCCTGATTTGCCCGCTGCTGCTGGTGTTTCCCATCATGCAGCAGCGCCGCCTGCGCCGCACGCTCTATGTGGTCACCGACCGCCGCATCCTGGTTTACCGCGCGAATTGGTGGCGCGGGGTGCAGCGCCATGCCTGGCCGCTGGAGCCCGGCATCATCACCTCCCGGGTACACCGCCCCGGAGGCAGGGGGGATCTCATCATGGAATTCACCTACGGCCGCCGCGTTTCGGAGGATAAGGGCTTTCTCAACGTGCCCGATGCCATGCGTCTCGCCCGCCTGATTGATGAGGCGGAGAAGAAGTTGAATTGTGCCTGATGGAGCTTAGATGTATGTTCAGGTTGTGGATTCTGATAAGCTGTTTTGTGTGGGCTTCTGCGCTGGCGCAGGTTGCGCCGGTGGATGGGCAGGCTGCCAGCTCTGCCTGCCTCGGTAAGGATGCGCTTTCGCAGGCTATTGCAGCGGGCGATATCGCACGCATTGGAAAAATGCTGGACAGCGGTATCTGCGTGAACAGGACGGTGGTACGCTCTTTTGCCGAGGGGCAGACGCTTACGCTCACCCCACTGGCGGAAGCTTTGTTCTGTTATGTGGGCGGATTCCCTGAGAATGAGAAAAAGGGAGTGCAGGTGGTGCAATACCTCGTTAATCGTGGAGCAGACGTCAACGCTGCCATTCCGGAGACAGGCCGGACGCCGCTGCATCTCGCGGCGGGTGCTCTGGAGGGCTGTATTGCCTTCCGTCTTTTTGCGACATTGCGCGAAGCCGGGGCAGATGTTTCCTCTCGTGATAACAAGGGGCAGACTCCCCTCGATGTTATGAGAGAAACGCTGGAGGACTGGTGAGGGAAACTTCGATGAGGGCGAAATCGGTGCCCGGTGTGGCGCAGCGGGAATGCACTGGCTGCTGCGAGTAGATAAAAGGCTCCTGGTTCAGTGGGTTGAGTGCCAGATGGGGATTTCTCCGATTAAGTCCTCCAGCTCCTGGGAGCCATAGTAACCGGCCTTGATGATGGTAGCTTCGTGAGTCACGTAGACTTTCAGTTGCGCGGGCGTGAGGATGCGGCTCATGAAGCCGTATAATGTGAGATTTGTTTCGGCGATGCGGGAGAGCCGGGCGCACTCCTGCGCGTTGAGTAAATGGCCTAATTCTTCCAGAACGGCCTGGGCAGATGCTTCATCGTGGATGCTCGTGAGCAGCGGGTAGGCCTCGCGGTGGCGCTCTTCCAGTTCCTGCATGGCGGCTTTTCGCTCGGCCTCGGGGTATACCTTCCTGGAGGCTGTGGTGTTCACCCACTGTTCCAGGAGGTGCTTTTTGTCGCCTGTTACCTGGGTGATGGTGTAGACGCCATAGCGCTGCTGCCCGATGATTTCCTCGCGCCATGTATAGCCCGTATCATTTGGAATGGTATGAAGGGCAATTTCGGTACCCAGTTCCTCGGCACCGGCGGCGAGCACCCAGGCGGTGGCCTGCGTGAAACCTGGCCCGCCGCTTATCTGGCGCCGCTCTGCCGGGGTGAGGTGGGCATCGAGTCGCTGCCGGGCGAATTTCCGGAGCGCGGCCAGCTTGTCCGCAGGGATGGGGGAGGGAAGGATGGCGGCTGTTTCGTTTGCTCCCAGTACACGGGCCAGTTCCGGGCTTTCGAAGTAGTAGTTTTTCTTCAGCCGCTCAAGCTGGTTATCGACCTTGAAACGCCTGGAGTCGCAGCTGAGTGTGCGGAAGAGCGTGGATGCCTCGGAGCCCTGGCTCAGTTTCCTGGCAGCCTCCCGGGCGCTGGCAGAATCGGTGACGCCTGCCAGTATGCCCTCCGTTATGCCTAAATCATGTTCCGTGCTGGAGAAGAGCGTGCATGCTGCCAGCAGCCAGATGCCGGGCGAGAACAGGGTAATCAACAAGCTTTTCCGCATGCTGGTATCTTATCATTTGCCGTTTCTGCGTCAAGCAGAATTACCTGTACCCTGGGGCGCTGCATTTTACCGGCGGCGGCGACCGAAGAGTCCCTTTTCGTGGGTGCGGTGAAGCAGGAAGACCAGCGCCAGAATGCTCCACCAGGCCAGCAGGGGACTGGCGGTAAACCAATGCCCCAGTTTCACCTGCTCAGCCGCGGCCCAGATGACCCCGCAGGGCAGGGCCAGCAGTATGAGCCAGCGCAGTATTCCGGGCACAAAGGGCATGAGCCACAGGAATACCAGCAGGGCAAAGCCTGCTATGCACAAGCTCCGCCAATCGAGCAGCAGCGGGAGCTGGTGGAGTACCTGGCCTCCTTTTATCCGTTCGCTGGTGTGCGTGATGATTTTTTCGGTGCCTGCCAGCTGGGAGAGCGTGCGCGCCAGCCGCTCCAGGCGCAGCGGGGTGTGCTGTCCCTCTGCGGGTTGTTCCAGAATCACCAGTGGTTGCTTACCCAGGGAGGCGGTCAGGTCACCGTCGCTGACTACCTGAGAGAGCGGAAGCGTGGACACCCTGGCATCTGCCAGGCGGGTGCGACTGTTGATATCAATGGGCAGTGTGAACCCGCCATAGGTGATTTCCTTGCCGAGTTTAACCTTCACATCCTTGCCATCGAGCCCCAGGTGCGCCAGCGCCAGGCGGAAGGGGAGGGTGGGTATGGTTTCGCCGTTCCAGCGCATGAGCAGGGGAAAGGAGATGCTGTCCACTGCCGAGGGGTTCTGGGTGTGGGGCTCACCCTCCAGCCAGTCCGGAGCCCACACGACGGCCAGGGCATCCGGGGTTTCGGTGAGGCCGTTGGGCAGGGGGCGGTTCGCAATGGGGAGTCCGCTGGGGTCGCCTTCAATGTTTTCCGGGGGAATGGAGGAGTTGCGCAGCATGGCCGGGGTGAAATCCGGCTGGGCGGCGGTGCGGCCGCGCAGTCCTACGGCAGAGTGTGGGAACCCGGCCAGAACCCGGCAGAGCATTTCGCGCACCATTTCTCCCTGTTCCTCCTGCCAGATGAGGGGGGAGGAAAGTCCTACGGTGGAAGCTCCGCTTTCCTTGAGCTTGTTGAGCAGCACGGCAAAGTCCTGCGGGCCGAGCGGCAGGGCGGCAAACGCTTCTGCGCAGGCTTCATCGTTCAGTTCGACCATACCCACGGTGGGGCATTCACGCAGGCGGGTCTGGGTGATGACCGGTTCCATGGCCGGCGCTTCCTGCGGGGCCAGCAGTTGCGGAACATCAGTCTCGTTCCAGGCGCAGAGGGTGTGACCCAGACGGTCGAAGAGTTTCTGGTCGTAGCTGCGCAGGGTTCCCTGCAGGGCAAACCAGGCACCCGCCAGGACGAGCAGCCAGAAGATGACAGCCAGGAAGCTTACGTGTTTAGAAGTTGTAGGAGGCATGCGGCAACGGGGGCTGCGGGTGAGTGTTCGGGGGTGTGCGTGGCGGCGTGGCGCAGGGCTGCAACACCGGCGGGAATGAGGCGGAGATACCAGTCGCGCTGCTGGTTGTAGCCGATATTGGCGAAGGCTCCGAGAGCCTGCATGAGACGTTGCATGGCGCAGGCGGCGTAGATGGCGGGGTTAATGGGGGTGCCGGTCATCTGCTCCCAGAGCTGCAGCAGTTCGTGGCGTTCGGCTTCGCTCAGCTCCATGTAGGGGTCGTAGAGCAGCGAGGCTAAATCGTATTCCTGGCGGCCATAGCGCATGCCCTGGAAATCGATGAGCCAGGCTTTGCCGCCATGCAGCATGATGTTCTGGCACTGGCAGTCACGGTGTACGGGACCCCGGGGCAGCCCGGCCAGCCAGTCGGCCATGGCCCGCAGCTCGGGCTGCGCCAGAAAGGCTGCGGCATCGCGCCCCAGATGGTGCCCGATAAAGTGCTCGGCAAAGTATTCCTGCTCCCAGCGGTAAAGCGCGGCATCAAAGGGGGGCTGCAGTTCCCAGCCCGGCTGCAGCTGGTAGAAGGGTTGCAGTGTCTCAAATGCGGCTGCATAGGCCTGGCGGCGGGTGCTCCAGCTCGCCTGGCGCAGGCTCAGAATATCTGTTTCGCCCAGGTCTTGCACCAGGCAGGCGCCGCAGTTATCCGGCAGGCTTTCTTCTGCCAGAATGGCTGGCACCCGTATGCCGGCTGCTGCCAGACCATGGGCAGCCGGTAGAAAGGAATGGTTGTCGGCTCGCTGCGCGGTCCAGTGAATGCCCAGCACTCCGTTTGCTCGCATGATGCTGCGTCCGCTGGCGCCAGCGCTTACGGCTTGCAGGGCCTCCGGTAGCACGGCTGTGTTGCAGTGCTGCTGAATCATGCGTGCCAGCACGGCGCGCGCCTGGGTGTGCGGCTCCATGAAATGTGGATTTAGTCTACTTTGAAGAAGCTGAGCGGAGTTTCCTCTCCCTTGCGCGGGGCTCGCTTTGCTGCCACTGTTTCTGCAGCATCGGGGGCTGCTGTCTGGGGGGCTGCTGCCTGGGGAACGCGGCCACCGCCGGGAATGGGGGAATTCGGGTAAAGCCG
>JAZOTC010000056.1:0-8928 GCA_045657445.1 Akkermansia sp.
GACCAAGTTCGACTACGCCACCGGTAAGGTGGAAGTGGTGAGCAAGAAGGCATTCTCCGACGGCGAGCGCTCCAAGGTGAACTGCTACGGCGCTGACGACGTGCGTGAAGGCGTGGCCATCATGTGGCTCGAGGGTGTGGACGTATCCATTACCGGTAACTCCACCAACCCCACCCGCTTCCAGCACCCGGTTGCCGGCACCTACAAGAAGGACTGCACGCTGGCTGGCAAGAAGTACTTCTCCGTGGCCTCCGGTGGTGGCACGGGCCGTACCCTGCACCCGGACAACATGGCTGCCGGTCCCGCCTCCTACGGCATGACCGACACCCTGGGCCGCATGCACAGCGATGCTCAGTTCGCTGGTTCCTCCTCTGTGCCCGCCCACGTGGAAATGATGGGCCTCATCGGCATGGGCAACAACCCCATGGTGGGTGCTACGGTTTCCGTGGCTGTTGCCATCGAGGAAGCCATGAACAAGTAAACCCCGCCGGGTTTACAAGCGAAAGCTTAACAAATCGCCCCGCCTGCTCAGCAGCGCGGGGCGTTTTGTTTTGCTTGTACAGGCTCTCAACCTGCCAATGATTACGAATTGCATGTGCGTGTGTTGGTTTGATTATACACACGACCGATGAATTGCATAAGCAAAAGGGGGCTTATTGCCCTGTCCCAAATTCAGGCGCCATTATACCATGGTGAGTAGAGCGGCGTTGATACACGTGAGGGTTGCAGAAAGCACATGATAGATTTGCAATTGTGGGGGCAATGTGTATAATAGGGGCATGAACCGCAGTATGTTGATTGTTCCGCTCCTGATGCTGGCGGCTTGCCAGCCGGAAAAGACTGAGGAACCCCGGGACCCGCAGGCCATGTACGACAAGGCGCAGGCCTTGCTGCAGCCGAATGTGGAGAATGGACAGTCTGATTTTGCCGGTGCGATGCAGTATCTGCTGAAGGCGGCAGAGGGGGGATTGCTGCGTGCGCAGCTGGATTTGGGCGGTATTTATTTTGCCGGCGGGCAGGGGGTGGCGGCAGATGCGCAGAAGGCATACAACTGGTTTTCGCTGGCTGCCGCCCAGGGAAGCAAGGAGGCGGAGGTGTTTCTGGGAATTCTGCAATACGATGGTTCCCTGGGCAAAAAGGATGTGGAGGCGGCGCTGAAACATTGGCGCGCGGCGGCTGAAGCCGGGATTGCTGAGGGTCAGTACCGCCTGGGGCGTGTGCTGGCGCGGGCTGAGGCCACCCGCCAGGAGGGGGCCGATTGGCTGGTGAAGGCTGCCGATGTGGTGCCGCAGGCGGCTACGGCCTTGGGAAATCTTTATTATCAGCTCCTCCTGGATGGCGGTGCAACGGCTGCTACCTGGTATGAGAAAGGCGCCATGGCGGGCGAGCCGAGGGCGCAGCATGTGTTTGCTGAGATGCTTCTGCTGGGGGAGCCGGTGGAAAAGGACACGGAACGCGGTCTGGCGATGCTGCGCATGGCGGCCGGGCAGGATTATAAGCCGGCTATTGCGAGACTTATCAATGTGCTGCGCAATGGAAAGAATGCCAGCGAGAATGAAAATGAGGCAGCTGCCTGGGATTCCCGCCTGCAGGAGTTGATGAAGGAAGAGGAGACAAAGCTCCAAAAGTGAGCAATATGCCCTGCGCATCATGGGTTTTGTATTGACTTGGCCTGGTTTTGCTGGTATAAAATTCGCACCTCATTATGTTACAGGAATATTTTTCAGCCCTTATTCAGTTGATTGCCGGTTTTGGTTTTGCTGGTATCATTATCATCCTGAGTATTGTCTTTGGCCGCCGCTCCAAGATGCGTTCCGCCATGGATGTGCCGTATGAATGCGGTAACATTCCGGAGGGCGAGGGTTCGCCGTCTTTCTTCTCCATCAAGTTCTACCTGGTGGCCATTCTGTTCCTGGTGTTTGACCTGGAGGTGATTTTCCTGTATCCCTGGGCCCTTGGTTTCCAGGATATCGTGATGAACAATGGCGAAGCTTTTGCTTCCATGGCTGCGTTCATTGGTGTGCTGATGGTGGCTTACCTGTATGCCGTGGGCAAGGGCGCTATCACCTGGCACCGCAATCCCAGCCCCCGCCGCTGATTCCACCCCGCTTGTGAGCGTATGATTTTTTGCTGCCGGTGGGCTCGTTGACCCCGCCGGCAGTTTTTTGTTTTTGAGAATATGATGACGACTGCTGCTGAACGCCAGATTTTTTTGCAGAACACCCTGCGCGAACGAATCCTGATTCTGGATGGTGCTTGCGGTACCATGGTGCAGAAACACAACCTGACGGAGCGGGACTACCGCGGTGAGCGCTTCTGCGACTCCCCCCGCGACCTGAAGAATAACAACGATTTGCTGGTGCTCACCCGCCCGGATATTATACGTGGCATTCACGCCGCCTATGCTGCCGCCGGTGCGGATATTCTGACAACTTCCAGTTTCTCTGCCTCGAGCATCGGGCAGCACGAGTTTTTCCACGAGTCGAACCAGGATGAGCATGGCCAGGAGTATTATGACGAGGTGCTGGAGAACCAGGAGCTGGCGGCTCTGGCGCGCGAGCTGAATCTGGCGGCCTGCGCCCTGGCGCGAGAGGCGGCCGTGGAGGCCGAGGCGCGGGAGAATCGTCCGGTTCTGGTGGCTGGTTCCATCGGCCCCATGGCGGTGACGGCTTCGCTCTCCCCCAAGGTGACAGACCCGGGCTATCGCGCCATTAACTTTGAGCAGCTTCGCCGTGCCTACCGCGAGCAGGTGCTGGCGCTGGCTGAGGGCGGGGTGGATATCCTGCTGCTGGAGACTATTTTTGATACGCTGAATGCCAAGGCTGCGCTCTTTGCCATTGATGAACTGCGCCAGGAGCGGGAGCTGCCGCCGGTTATCATCAGCTTCACCATCACGGATAAAGCCGGCCGCACTCTTTCCGGGCAGACGGTGGAGGCGTTCTGGAACAGTGTGCGCCATGCGGCTCCGCTGGCCATCAGCATCAACTGTGCACTGGGGGCCGACCTCATGAAGCCATTTGCTGCCAAGCTGGCCGAGCTGGCGGACTGCGCCGTGTGTCTGTACCCGAATGCGGGCCTGCCCAATCCGCTCAGCCCCACGGGCTATGAGCACAGCGCCGAGCATATGGCCGGCATTCTGCGCGAGTACGCCGCAGAGGGATTGCTGAATATCGTGGGTGGGTGCTGCGGCACAACCCCGGAGTACATTGCCGCCATTCGTGAGGCGGTGCAGGGCTATGCCCCGCGCGAGATTGCGCCGCACCCTGCCGCCGGCACCATGCGTCTGGCCGGGCTGGAGCCGCTGAACCACCACCGCAATCAGGGGGTGCTGTTCATCGGCGAGCGTTGCAATGTGGCCGGCTCGCCCAAGTTTGCGCGTCTGGTGCGCGAGGGGAAATATGAGGAGGCGGTGGAAATTGCCCGCCAGCAGGTGGAAAAGGGTGCCAAGGTGCTGGATTTCTGCTTTGATGATGGCATGATTGATGGACCGGCGGCTATGACCCGCTTCCTGAATCTGGTGGCGGCAGAGCCGGATATTGCCCGCGTGCCGTTCATGATTGATTCTTCCAACTGGGAGGTGATTGAGGCGGGGCTGCGATGCATGCAGGGCAAGGGAATTGTGAATTCCATTTCCCTGAAGAACGGCGAGGAGGAGTTTTTACGCCAGGCTACCTTGCTGCGCCGCTATGGGGCTGCAGTGGTGGTCATGGGGTTTGATGAGCATGGGCAGGCCTGCGGGCGCGAAGACCGCATCGCCATTGCGCACCGGGCTTATGATTTGCTGGTGAACAAAGTCGGCTTCCCCGAAGAGGATATCATCTTTGACCCCAACGTGCTCACTGTGGGCACTGGTATTGCCGAGCATGCCAACCATGCCTTGCACTTCTTCCAGGCCGCTGGCGAAATATACGCCGCGCATCCGAACTGCCATATATCCGGCGGTATTTCCAATGTGTCGTTCTCGTTCCGTGGTATCAACCCGGTGCGCGAGGCCATGCATTCCGCCTTCCTGCACCATGCAGCGGCCAATGGGCTGGATTTGTGCATCGTGAATGCCGCGCTCATGGATGATTATGCCAATATCCCGGCTCACCGGCGCAAACTGGTGGAGGCGGTGTTGCTCAATAGTGCGGATGATGCAACGGAATGCCTGATTTCCTATGCCCAGGAACTGGCGGCTAATAAGGACAAAGCGGCACCTGCCGGTAAGCCCTCGGCGGCACCCTCGGAATGGCGCCAGGGTACGGTGCAGGAGCGTCTGGCCCATGCTCTGGTGAAAGGAATTACCGAATACGTGGAGGCCGATACGCGCGAGGCGCTGGAGGTGTGCGGTTCCCCGCTGGCGGTGATAGAAGGCCCGCTTATGGAGGGAATGAAGCAGGTGGGTGAGCTTTTCGGAGCAGGTAAGATGTTCCTGCCGCAGGTGGTGAAGAGCGCCCGCGTGATGAAGCAGAGCGTGGCGGTGCTCACCCCGCTGCTGGAGAATGCCACCGGGCAGCAAAGCTCGGCCGGTACGGTGGTGCTGGCCACGGTGAAGGGTGATGTGCACGATATCGGTAAGAATATCGTGAGTGTGGTGCTGGCTTGCAATGGTTTCCGCGTGGTGGATCTGGGTGTCATGGTGCCCTGTGAGGATATTGTGGCCGCAGCCCAGCGGGAACATGCTGATCTGGTGGCGCTTTCCGGGCTGATTACCCCTTCGCTGGCAGAAATGGCCAAGGTGGCCGCAGCTCTGGAGTCGGCCGGGATGACGGTGCCGCTTCTGGTGGGTGGTGCAACAACCAGCCCGCTGCATACAGCGCTGAAACTCGCTCCGCATTATCCCTCCGGCGTGGTGGTGCAGACTTCCGATGCCTCTACGATTGTGCCCGCGGCTGCTGCCCTTGCCGGAGCTGAAAAAGCAGCTTACATTGCAGCCCACAAGGCAGAGCAGGCTCGCCTTTGCCGCGAGTTTGAGTCAAAAGAACAGCCCTTGATGACGCTGGAGGAGGCGCGCGCCAAGGCTCCCGTGTTTGATTGGAACTCCCAGCCCCAGCCTGAACCGCTGCGTACGGGTATTTTCACGGTAGCAGTGCCTTCCGGGTGCAAGTGCTGCCATGCCGCTCCGGATTTCTCGCTCACCTGGCATCAGCTGGAGGAAAAGGCGGATTGGAGTATTCTGTTGCGCCATTTTGAGATGCAGGATGTCTGGAATCCTGCCCGTCAGACGCCGCATTCTGGAGCTCCGGCGGATAAAGTGGCGGCGGCGCAGCAGCTTCTGGCAGATGCCCGGGAATTGCTGGCCCTGGCTGCCGACCACTTGCAGGCCCGCGCTGTTTTTGGAATCTGGCCGGCGGCTCGCGTGCAGGATGATATTGTGCTGGCCGATGGCACGGTGCTGCACACAATGCGCCAGCAGAAATGCAGCGAAAAACCGCGCCTGGCATTGGCGGATTACGTCGCACCGCAGGGGCAGGGGGGCTATGTAGGTGCCTTGCAGCTTTCGATAACCGGGGGCGATTCCTGGTCCGCAGCGTTTGATGCTGCCGGTGATTCGTATCATGCGCTTCTGTGTGTGGCTCTTTGCAGTATGCTTGCCGAGGCGCTGGCAGAGTGTGCCCAGGAGTGTATTGATTCGGTGTGGCCTGTAGCAGGGAGCCGTTCGATTCGCCCGGCATGTGGCTATCCCTCCCAGCCCGACCATCTGGAGAAGGAAACCGTGTTTGCCCTGCTGGATGCCACCGCGCATACCGGAGCTACGCTGACGGAAACCGCCATGATGCAGCCGGCGGCTTCGGTGTGTGCCTTATTGTTCAACCACCCGGAAGCAAAGTATTTTGCCGTAGGTCCTGTAGGTGAGGATCAGCGCGCGGATTATGAAGCGCGCAGTGGGCATCGCCTGCTGTAAAAAACAGCCAGACAAAAAAAGCCGCTCGATTGAGCGGCTTTTTTTGTTTGTAGAATATTCAGAGGCGTATCAGCCACGGAACTTGGCTTTATTGTGCTGCCAGATTGCAAAGGCAATGCAGAGGATATTCGGCAGCCAGAGCACAATGTAGGGTGTAATGCCGCTGACTTTGCGAGATAACTCACAGAACACCAGGGCAATGAAATAGACCGCTGCTACCAGAATACCGATGGCAAATCCCGTGGAGGTATCTTTGCGGCGGGCGGTGATGGCCAAGGGTACGCCGATAAGCGCGAACACGAAACAGGCACAGGCGAAGGATGCTCGCTGAACTCCTTCGGTTTTGAATGATTGCTGGATTACCTCGAATACCATGATTGCATTGAAGTAGCTTGCGTCCTTGCGAACCTCTGCCCAAAGTTGCTTGGCACAGGGAAAAGCGGGGGTGACAGACGCATTGTCCTCATACTCACCCAGTTTATTCATGTCAAGCTGCAGGGTGAGATTCGAGTGGCTCAGAACATAATCAATCTCGCTATTGGTGAAACGATTTGGCTTGAGCTTTCTTTGATTCTTCAGCGGAATATGAATGCGCAGAGGCATGACGCCAATAGCCGGCATATCTGTCAGGTTGCCTTCGGCTCGTTCAATACGCGCATTTTTCAGTGTCAAGGTCAGCAAACGGGTTTTGGGGTCAAACTCACCAATTTCGGCACGTTCGGCATGGATGGCGTCGAAATCAGTGCCTACCCCCAGCCCCTTGACAACCGGATACACGTGTAACCCCAGCATTTCATCTCCAGTGCGCTGTTCGATGTAGAGTTGCACCTTATCTAGCTGGGTCATGCTGCTGCTGGACTTGAGGAGATTGCGAGGGTTGTCCATAGCGGCACGCATAACCAGGTCACTCATGGCATCCTTGCCTCGCGGGGCAATCTCAATGTTGATGTAGTAGCAGAGCGCAGTGAGAGCAATGCCCATACCAATGGCCGGGGCACTCAGACGCCAGAGGCTCAGACCCGCCATACGCATGGAGGTTAACTCGTTATCAGCCGCCAGTCGCCCATATACGAGCAGCACGGCGGTCAGGAACCCCCACGGTACTGAGAATGAAAGCGAGAAGGGAATGACCTGCAGCATGAAGTCAAACACGATGCTGGGCGGGGCGCCGCTTTCGACCAGAAGCTCGTGCAACTGCTTGAAGAGCTGCCCCAGCAGCAGAAGCATAGTGAGAGAGAGCACTCCGAGGAAAGTGACTGAGATGAGTTGCTTCAGGATGTAGCGATCGATGGTTTTCATTGCAACTCCCGCATTCTAGCACATTTGAAACTTCTTGCAAACAGGAAAATGAATTTTCTATTTATTTTATTCGGTGAGTGGGTGTCAGCAGGGCCGTTTCCTCTTGCCAGAGCACTGCATACATAGTATGATATGGGCATGACCTTACTTGAAATCCTCAGAGCCATATTCGAGATTCTGGTGCTCTGGGCATTATTTTACCAGCTATACCGCGCGGTGAAGGACTCTCGCGCCGCGGCTATTCTGGCTGGTCTTATCGCCACGGTGATTCTGGGGTATATCCTGCTGGAAATCACGCATGCCGTGGTGCTCAAGCAGCTGGCGGGCCTCATCATCGGCCCCGGTACGATTCTGGTCATCCTTTTCCAGCCGGAGTTGCGCACGGCGCTGGCTCGTCTCGGGTCCAATAAACTGATTTCCCGCCTCATCGGCACCCGCCAGGAAAACAAGGACTTTGTCACCCTGGTGCGCGAGTCGGTTTCCTATCTTGTTTCCAAGAGATATGGCGCGCTGATTGCCATATGCCGCTCGAACAAACTGCAGGAATACGCCAAGACCGGCACCCAGCTGGATGCTCAGTATACCCGCGAATTGATAGGCACCATTTTCATGCCTAAAACACTGCTGCACGATGGCGCGGTGATTGTGAACAATGAGCGTATCGTGGCGGCTGCGGCTATTCTGCCTGTGTCGAATCGCGAGCTCAAGGACCGCAGCATGGGCTTGCGCCACCGCGCCGGCATTGGTCTGGCAGAGGCTTCCGATGCTGTCGTCATCATTGTTTCCGAAGAAACCGGCTCCGTATCGCTGGCTGTGGGCAACATAGTGCAGCGAGATATCAATCTCGACCTCCTTTCTGAACGTTTAACCAACCTCCTCAATTCACATGCGAACCAGGATCAGATTGCGGAAATTGATGACCATTAACTGGCAGGCAAAGTTGATATGCCTGGCTGCGGCCGTGGTGGTGTGGTTCATGGTGAACCACCTGCTGGTGCGTGGTTCCGGCCCGGAGTGGAATATTGACGATATCCGGCTTTCCATGCCGGAGTAAGTTGCCGATATGAATGCTTATTTTGTAGCTGGGACGGATGTGGGCGTGGGAAAAACCCACGTGATATGCGCGTTGCTGCGGCATCTGGTGGGCTGCGGTGCCAATGCCATGGGGTGCAAAGCGGTATCCTGCGGCGACCGCAAGGAAGTGCGGGCCATGCGCGAGGCAGTGGGAAAGACTACGCTTCCGCTGGACTCCATCAACCCGCTCTACCTGCGCACCATTGCAGACCCACGTGTGGGGGCAGAGTTTGAGCACCGCGAGGTTTCGCTCGATACGCTGGTGGAGCAGTGCTCGGCACTGGCGTCTGAGTACGAACCCCTGCTGCTGGAGGGCACCGGTGGCTGGGAAACCCCGCTTTGCAGTGGCAGAACCATGGCAGACCTGGCTGCCGCGTTGAAGTGGCCTGTTCTTCTGGTGGTCAGTAACCGGCAGGGGGCTGTCAGCCAGAGTATTCTGGCTGTGCGGGCCATTCGCGCTGCCGGGCTGGAGTGCCGCGGTATCATTCTTAATCAGCAGAGCGAGGAGTGGGATACTGCCGCTGTGACCAATCGCGCCATGCTGGAGGAATATATCGGCGTGCCGGTGCTGGCGGAGCTTATCTTTGGTGATGATGTGCTCGATGCCGGCTCTGTTCTGGTGTGATTTTTCCGATAACAATGAAGAACCCCCGGTTCCTTGCGGAACC
>JAZOTC010000057.1:0-2196 GCA_045657445.1 Akkermansia sp.
CATACACGGAAAGTCCGGAGATGGCGAAAATCCACAGCGGACCGATGTCCAGATTAGCCACGCACATGGAGATGTGGCCGTAGCAGGTATTCACCTCGGAAGCGAAGGGAATGACAGCTGCTGCCACCATGGGCGGCCCCAGTACCAGCATGGGTGCCAGGATGAAGTAGAATTTACGCACGTAGGAGGGGGTTGTCTCCTGCTTCAGGAAAAGCTTGCCGCCGTCCAGGCAGGGCTGAATGAGACCCCAGCAGGGAATCTCGCGATCCAGGCGCAGCCAGGTGCAGAGCTTGGCAATCCAGCTTGTTTCCGGAATACCGAAGAAGTGCAGCCAGTTTTTGAGCGGCTGCTTTTCTTTGCTGCCGAATCGCTCCAGCAGGAAGAGAGGCAGACCTGCCCGGTTGGGACCGGGGCGGTCCTGAATCCAGCCGGCCACGCGGCGCTCAATCCACACGGAAAGAACCACGAAAGCCAGAATAACGGCAAACATGAGAACCAGCTTGAGCAGCGTGTGAATCAGGTAGAACCAGATTTCGTTGCTCATGAGGTCGTTATACCAATTGATGATAGCGTCCATTTGAGGTATTGTGTGTTAGCGGTTTATTTCTTGGCTTTTTCGCGTTCGATGAGGGGAATGGTAACGCCGGTATTCATGATGACCTTGCCTTCGTTGCCGATGTTGCCCCAGGTGATGCCTTCGAGCTCTTCGAATTCCTGCGCCATTTCGTCCAGCACGGACATGGGGGTGGGGCAGGCAATGACGCGCACGCAGTCGCAGCCAAGGCGTTCGGAGAGGTTGCGGCAGATTTCCCAGTCGGACATGGAGTCGCCGATGGGCTCGATGGCTTTGTTGAGACGCTGGATGCGGCCTGTCACGTTAATCATGGTGCCGTACTTCTCAGCGAAGGTTACACCGGGCAGCACGACATCAGCAGCCTTGGTTGTGGGGTTCTCGCTGTGGTTTACAACAAGCAGGTATTCGAGACCAGCCAGGTCTTCGGCGGTGAATCCGGCTTCCTCGGTCAGGTCTTCGCCCAGCACAATCATGAAGCGGATGGTGTTGTTGCGCACGCCGCGGCGGATGTTGGCGAGCCCGGCACCGGTCTTACCAAGAATCATCTTGGCGCCGTTGGTGTTGGGGTTGCGGTCATCGCTTACCAGCATGCCGTCGTTTTCACCCTTGCGGGGAACAACATCAATCTTGGTCACGCCGAGCTGCTTGGAGAGAGCACGCACCATATAGAGTTCTTCGTTTGTCATGCGGGCAGAGCAGACGATGGCGGTTTCGGAGGGTGCCATGCGGTGCAGCTGCTCTACCACCATGTTGAAGGTGGCATCCCAGGTGGAGGGACGCTGCGTGGCGCCTGCATCTGTCTTCACCAGCGGGGTGGTGATGCGGGTGGCGGCGTTGATGAACTTGTAGTTAAGGCGGTGGTCATCGGGCATCCAGCAGCTGTTTACAGCATCGTTCTGGCGCGGGGTGATGCGGTATACCTGCTGCTCGCGAGTCCAGATGTTGATGTTGGTGCCAGTGCCGCAGTTCACATCGATGGTGGGTGTGCTCTTCAGGAACCACACGCGCATCTTGAAGCGGAAATCCTTGCTGGTCATGGCGCCCACGGGGCAGATATCCACCACGTTCATGGAGTAGTTGCTGTCCAGCTGGGTGCCGGGATAGCAGGCAATGGCGTTGTGTGTGCCGCGGCCTACGACGCCGAGAACATCCTGACCGGCAATCTCCTTCATAAAGCGCACGCAGCGGCGGCAGAGCACGCAGCGCTCCTGATCCAGGTTCACGCGGGGCCCGATGGAGAGATTCTTGCCTTTCTTGGTCTTTTCTTCGGTGAAACGGTGTGTGCCGCTGCCGTAATCGGTGGTGTATTCCTGCAGCTTGCATTCACCGGCCTGGTCGCAGATGGGGCAGTCCAGCGGGTGGTTGGAAAGCAGGAATTCAAGTACGCCGCGGCGGGCCTCCTCGGTGAGTTTGCCGGTGGTACGGATACCCATGTTCTCTGCCACCGTGTTGGCGCAGGCGATGATGGCGCGGGGCATCCAGCTGATGGGCAGGTAGCCGTCGTCTCCGTACTGGGGAGTGGTGCCGGGGGCAAGGCGCGGAGGCATGCCTTGCTCTACAAGGCACATGCGGCAGGAGCCGGCCACGGAAAGTTTGGGGTGGTAGCAGAAGCAGGGTACATG
>JAZOTC010000058.1:0-16118 GCA_045657445.1 Akkermansia sp.
GTGCCAATCTGTGTAGCGCGTGAACTGACCAAGGTGTTTGAAACTTACCATCGGGGGAGCGCCGAGGCTATTCTGGCTGAATTTAAAGCTAAGCCGCCGAAAGGTGAAATGGTATTGCTTATCGGCGGACAGAATGCTCCGCGATTGTAAAGGAAAGAAGCCGCACAATTCAGTGCGGCTTCTTCTTTGATGCTGTATAGTTGATTTTAGTGAGGCACCGGGATGGTCTGCTCGCGGTCGGGGCCAACGCCCACCGAGCCCACGGGGCAACCGACAACCTCGCCGAAGCGCTTGACGTAAGCCTTGCAATTTTCAGGAAGCTCTTCCCAGGTGGTGCATTTGGAGATATCCTGCTTCCAGCCGGGCAGGGTTTCGTAGATGGGTTCGCACTTGTCCCAGTCCTCGATGCGGGCAGGGGGGTATTCAAGGATTTCCTCACCCATCTTATAGGCTGTGCAGATCTTGATGCTGTCGCGTTCATCGAGACCATCCAGGTTCGTCATGGCCATTTCATCGAAGCCATTGAACATGGCGGAGAAGCGCAGAACTACACCATCCGTCCAACCGCAGCGGCGGGGACGGCCGGTGGTGGCACCGAACTCGCGGCCAAGGCCGTGGAGGTAATCGGCAATCTCATCGTCCTCGGTCACGAAAGGACCTGCACCCACGCGGGTGGTGTATGCCTTGCAGACACCGATGATTTTGTCAATCTTGGTGGGAGCCACGCCGGAACCGGTGCAGCATCCGCCTGCGCTGGTGTTGGAGCTGGTCACAAAGGGATAGGTGCCGAAGTCGATGTCGAGCATAGCGCCCTGAGCGCCCTCAAAGAGCACGGTCTTGCCAGCCTTGATGGCGTTGTTCACCACGGGAATGGTGTTGGTGATGTGGGGCCGGAGGATATCTGCTGCAGCCATGACGGCATCCAGCGTTACCTTGGGGTCGGCCTTAGGCCAGCCAAGACGAGCCAGCTCATCGTTGGCCGTCTTAATGCGGGCCTCAAGTACGCTCTGGAGACGGTCTGCATCTGCCAGGTCAATCATGCGGATGCCGATGCGGCGTGCCTTGTCTGCATAGGTCGGGCCGATGCCTTGCTTGGTGGTGCCAATCTTCTGGTCTCCGAGGGCTTCTTCCTGGGCTGCATCAATTTCCTTGTGGATGGGCAGCACAACGTGAGCGCGGTCGGAAATAAGGAGCTTTTCGGGGGTAATGGTAACGCCCTTTTCCAGCAGATAGTTGATTTCTTCTACCAGGGAAGTGGGGTTAATGACCACGCCGTTGCCAATGATGTTGACCTTGTTGTCCCAGAGAATGCCGGAGGGAACCAGGTGCAGCACGTATTTCTTGCCGTTGGCAATGACGGTGTGTCCCGCATTGCTGCCGCCCTGGCTGCGCACCACCAAATCGGCGGTTTCGGTGAGGAAGTCGATGACTTTCCCTTTGCCTTCATCTCCCCACTGGGAGCCAATGACTAGTGTGTTCATGTCGGAAATCTATTACTTGGTGGCGTTAATCATATCCAGGAATGTGCCGAAGGTGCGGCCGTTTCTGGCTTCGGGGGTGAACTCAAGGCCTGCTGCCATCTTTTCGCGGCAGATAATGCCGGCCACGCTGTCGTCGTTCAGGTTAAGGTGTGTCACCTCAACTCCTGCGGGCAGCGTGTCTGCCTGCAGTGCAAAACTGTGATTGGGCGCGGTGATTTCCACCTTGCCGGTTGCGATGTCCTTAGCGGGCTGGTTGGCGCCACGATGACCGAACTTCAGGCGAGCAGTGCTGCCGCCGAGCGCAATGCCCAGAACCTGGTGCCCCAGACCCAGACCGTACACCGGAACCTGACCGAGAAGGGCTTTGGTGGTGCTGATAACTTCCTGAAGGGCAGAGGGATCGCCGGGACCGCTGGAAAGGAATACACCGGCGGGTTTCTGTGCAAGAATCTCGGTGGCCGGCGTGTTCGCCGGAACTACCACTACCTCGCAGCCATCCTGGCGAAGCGCGCGCAGGGTGCTGGTCTTGATGCCGATGTCGATTGCAACAACCTTGCATGTAGCCGGAGCCAGGGTGCCGTAGTTGCTCATGTCGCCAGCTGTCTTGTTGGGCAGTTTCCAGGGGCGAGACTCGCCTTCCCAGGTGTAGCTGGCCTTGGTGCTTACCTGCATGGCCAGCGCGGCGTTGTCGAGCTTGGCTGCGCTTTTTGCCTTTGCAACGGCATCTTCCGCGTTCAGTTCTGTGGTGACGCAGGCGCGCATGCTGCCGTTGATGCGGATATGACGAGCCAGACGGCGCGTGTCGACCCCTTCCATGCCGATGGTGTTGTGCTTTCTGAGCCATTCACCCATGGGAGAATCTGCCCGCCAGCTGGAGTGCAGGTTGGAAAGCTCCCCGATGACGATGGCCGAAGCCTGGGGCGTAGCGCTCTCGTTGTCCTCCTCCACGATGCCATAGTTGCCGATGAGGGGGTAGGTCATGGCCAGAATCTGCCCGCAGTAGGTGGGGTCAGTCAGGATTTCCTGGTAACCCATTACTGCGGTGTTGAAGCAGGCTTCGCCTGTTGCTGTGCCAGTGGCGCCAATGGAGGTGCCTTCGAAAATGGTTCCGTCTTCTAATGCCAGAATTGCTTTCATGTGTTATTTTAAGCCGTGGCATTTTACCAATTTTCTTTCGGTTTAGCAAGGTAATAATTTTCTGGATGTCAAATTTCGCGTGTGCGTGCGCGATGTTGGGGGGCTTGACTGGAAAATTCGTCATTTTAATCAAGATAGCTTGCCAAGGCTGTCTTTTTGTGTTTATAATAGAGTATCAGTAGGAAGCCGTGTTGTAGCAGGCTTCAAATGAAATCACTAACGAACATTCTGCAAATTATGGAAAACGAAGAAACTAAAGAAACGCCCGTGAATTCTCCCGCGCCCAGCTCGGATGCATGTGACCGCCTCAATGCTGCTCGTCAGTATGCCTGTGAGCAGTATGAGAAGATTCGCCGCGCTGCTGCCGAGCAGATGGTTCATGTCCGCGAATATGCTGATCAGGCCCGTGCTCAGATTAACGAGGGCTGGGACAAGGCTCGCGTTCAGATGAATGAAAGCTGGGACAAGACCCGCGCTGCCGCCAAGGAATACCACAAGACCGGTGAGGAATTTGTCAAGGAAAACCCCACTGGTAGTGTGCTGGGTGCTCTGGGTATCGGCGTGTTGATTGGCCTTATTCTGGGCGGCCGTCGCTGATTCTGGCTCTCCTTGGCTCATTAGTCGGCAATATTATGTTTTCTCTCTTTAAAATTAAGGAGCAGAAAGCGGTTCTGCGCGAAGAGACGGCTGCCGTTGTGCAGCAGGCTCGGAGTGTGGCTCAGCGGACCCTGGAACATACCGGGGCCCTGGGCGAGCTGCTGTCTGAGGAGATTAAGGAATACACAGTGCACCAGGTAAAGCGCGTTATCATGGCCGTGGTGGCCTGCGTGCTGTTACTTGGTGCATATTTTACTTTCTGCGCGTTTCTGGTGGCAGTGCTGACCCTGTGGTTGGATATCGTATGGTCGCTTGGGATTGTGAGCTTGCTCAATGTGCTGGTGGCTGTGTGGTTGCTGCGCCGCTTCAGAGCCATGGGCGGCAAGCGTCTGGCTCCTGCAACGGTAGAAGAATTAAAGAATGACTGGCAATGTCTGAAACTTCTTTGCAAGGGAAACAACGAGCCCTGATGCGGGTGGCTGAGAGCCGGGTTGCCGCATTGGATGCTGTAACATCGACCCGCGAACACGTGGGGCGATGTGTGCGCGCGCTGCCTGTGCCGCTTCCTGTGTTGAAGCGGGTTGCTATTGTTGCGGGGGCTGCGGCATCGGTTGTCGGTGTTTGCGCTGGACTTCGCAGCAGGAAGAAATCGGCTCAGAAGATTGCCAGTGGTACCACATCTGCTGCCGGGATGCTCCAGATTGTCATGCAGCTGGCTGGGCCTATGCTGCTGCCTGTTGTGCAAAAATATCTGGCGAAGCGCGCATCTGAGGCTCAAGGAAATACAGTAAGTTTTTAAAGGATAATGAAAAAGGTATTTGTTTCAGGGGCGTTTAATGTGCTTCACGCCGGGCATATCCGTTTTTTTGAAGATGCCAGGGCATTGGGCGATTATCTGATTGTATCCTACCCGCCGGCAGATTTGCTGTGGGGACTGTATACCAAGAAATCCACGCTTGATGACGCTGATAAGAAGGCAGTTATATCTTCTCTTCAGATGGTGGATGAGGTTGTTGAGTCAACAGATGAGGATGTTGCCTTGTCGTTCAAGTCTGCATTCATCGCGACGAAACCCCAGGTGCTGGCGGTAACTACTGATGACCAGTACATGGAGGAAAAACGCCGTTTCTGCGAAGAGCAGGGGGCGGAATTTGTGGTGTTGGAAAAGTCTCATCCTGAGTCTGGTCAGGTGACAAGTTCGCAGTTGCTTTCGCGAGTCAAGGCTCCTGTCCATGTCCCTCTGCGTGTGGATTTCGCCGGCGGCTGGCTCGATGTGCCGGAAAATGCCATGCCCGGTGAGTATGTGGTGAATTGCTCTATATCGCCTACTGTATCACTCAAGGAATGGTTGTACCGCCAGGGTGCAGGCCTTGGTGGCAGTGGTGGTTGGAGCGTCTTGAATGGCTGGGACCCGGTTGCTTCCGAACTGGGGCTTGGTGTTGGTTGGCAAGACCCGGCTGTCATTGCCGAAACAGGGGCTTGTGTCTGGAAGTCGGGGAAGAAACCGGAGCTGGATTTCAAGAATACCGGTGAATTCCTTCGAGGCCGCATGGCTGTCTATGATACACGGGTGAAGCATTATACCCCGGGGTTTGTCGGGTATGAACGTCCGTTTGACCGCATAGCCAAGGCGGCACGTATTGCTCGCCTGGGTGTGCAGGAGAAGGATATTTCCGTGTTAGCTGTGGCGGTGCAAATCAGCTACCAGCTTCAGCTGGAGGAAGGAATGCAGCCCCTGCCGGATGTAGGTGGTCAGATGGCCCACAAGTATTGCGGTGGTGGTCATGGTGGCTATGCCCTGTATCTGTATGAGACGCAGGAGCAGCGCGATGCCGCTGTAGATGCCTGCGAGGATATGTATCCCATTGAACCCTATTGCCGCACGTTTGGTAAGGACGAACAGGTAGCCTGGGAACCGCGCTTCCTGGAGCGTCTGCGGAATAATGGTGTTATCAAATAATTGTTTTAGTATGGCTAAAGTATTTGTATCAGGCTGTTTTGATGTGCTGCACAGTGGGCACATTGCGTTTCTGGAGGAAGCCGCCAGCTATGGTGATGTCTATGTTTCCATTGGTTCGGATGCCACGGTGATGGCGCTGAAGAACAGGAAGACCATGTATTGTGAGGAAGAGCGCAAATACATGCTGGAGGCTATCCGTTATGTGAAAAAGGTCTACATAGGCCCGGATACTGGTAAAATTCTTGATTTTGCACCCCTGCTGGATGAGGTCAAGCCGGATATTTTCTTTGTGAATGCGGATGGTACGAGCGATGAGAAGAAAGCCTTTGTAGAGAGCAAAGGTATTCGCTATGTGACCAGCTCTCGTATTCCGCATGGAAATCTTCCGGAGCGTTCCACAACCAGCATACGCCAGAACCTGGGGAAATGAAGGAGTCTCGCATAACCTATTACGTCGGGGAGAAGGGGACGCGTCCCTGGGGCGAGTGGCAGGTGCTGGATTTGCAGTCCCATGTCGTCGTCAAGAAGCTGTTGGTGTATCCTGGTGGGCGTATTTCTCTGCAGCGTCACCAGCATCGCACCGAGCGATGGATTGTGACGGAGGGCGTGGCAAAGGTGCGCTGTGATAATAACATAATGCATCTCAGTGTTGGCGAATCCATTGTTATTCCCAGCGGCAGCATGCACCGTTTGAGCAATCAGGGAACCGCCCCGCTGGCTCTTATTGAGGTGCAAATCGGCAAAATTCTTTCGGAGGAGGATATTGAGCGATTTGCAGATGATTATGATCGTTTAGACTGATTTTTACGTTATGAGTACAAGAAATTTACATCCTGCATGGAATAAAATAGACGGCATTCTCGTGATTAATCTCGACACCAGCATTGAGCGTATGGAGCAGTTCAAGGTGTCGAATGCAGATACGTTACCCCTGGAAAAGGTGCAACGTCTGAGCGCTGTGCTGGGGCGTGCTTTGCCTTCGTATGGTCAGGAACCCTGGTTCACGGAGCGGACTGGTGAGCGCTCGGCATATTGGGGGGGGGCTGGTGGCTGTGCTTTGTCACATGCAAAGGCCATTGCTACGGCAAAAGAGAAGGGCTGGCGCAATGTGCTCATCATGGAAGATGATGTAGTGACAGGGCAGCATCCGGATGCTCTGGCCATGTTGGAGTATGCTCTTGAGAATCTGAGCGGCGATTATATGCTTTATCTGGGGTACAGTCGTCCGACACCCTATGGAAAATGTGTTCAGAAATCCGGCGAGCATGCTCTCTGGCAGGTAGAAGGCGTGTTGTCCACCTTTGCCTACCTTATTCCCGAAAGTATGTATGACCGCCTGCTGGCGGTAATGCCCACGGAAGAGACGGTATGGGAATGGATGTCCACTCATCGCGCCATTGACACGTTCTATAAGGATACGGCTGCCCGTATGTCAGGTGTGAGAATTTATGCTATTCAGCCGGATCTGGTGGTTCATCTGGATGGGATGTCGGATGTTGCTGCCACTGCTGTGACCTACACAGACAAGTATGATAATACGCTGACTCCGCATAGCTATGCCTCTCTATCGGGTATCATGCATGTGCTTAGTGCCCCTTTCCGTAGCCTGAAGGTCAAGTTGAATTCCATACGCACACACAGACGCGCAGTCAATGGCGGGCTGCCCGGCTTCCGCAAGCGCCGGGAAAAATAAGCAAAGATGCAATTTTTATCCCTGTTGGCATTGATTAAGCTTGAAAATTACGCGTAAACAAGCCATATTAGGGGCTCACTTAATATAATATGTCTGAACCTAAAGAACGCAAGACCCTGGAAGAACGCAACCAGGCAAGCGACCTTGAGCGCCTGCGCCACTCCTGCGCGCACGTGCTGGCCGCTGCCATTTGCCGAATCTGGCCCCAGGCCCAGCTGGCCGCAGGTCCCGCCATTGAAAATGGCTTCTATTACGACATTGAACTTGACCATAATATCTCCACCGCTGAGTTTGAGTTGATTGAGGCGGAGATGAAGAAGATTGTCAAGGAGAACCAGACTTTCGAACGAACTGCCGTAAGCCGCGATGAGGCCATGGCTATGGCCCAGAGCGGTGAGCTTGGCGCCGGTGGCTCCCGCGAGGTGGCCTCCAAGTTCAAGGTAGACCTGCTCAACCGCATTCCGGAGGGCGAGGAGATTTCCATCTACCGCAATGGTGAGTTTACTGACCTTTGCGCTGGCCCGCACGTGGGGCGCACCGGTAACTGCAAGGCGTTCAAGGTTATGAGCGTGGCTTCCGCCTATTACATGGGCGATGCCAGCGGCCCGCGCCTGCAGCGTATCTATGGTACCTGCTTCCCCAACCGCACCCAGCTGGATGAGCATCTGGCACGCCTGGAAGAAGCAAAGAAGCGCGACCACCGCCGCCTTGGCCGCGAGATGGGCCTCTTCACCATCGATGAAATGGTGGGGCAGGGCCTTGTGCTCTGGAAGCCCAAGGGCGCTATCATCCGCCGCGAGCTGCAGGACTTCATCACCGAGGAACTTGACCGCATCGGTTATTCCCAGGTGTTCACGCCCAATATCGGCAAGCTGGATCTGTACATGACCTCCGGCCACTGGGAACACTACAAGGAGAGCCAGTTCCCGCCCATCCCGGACCCGGACGACTTCAAGCGCCTGCGCGATGAAAATGCCTCCTGCGCGGACCTTTTCAACGCGCTGGATACCCGCACCATCAGCGGCTTCATGCTCAAGCCCATGAACTGCCCGCACCACATTCGCATCTATGCGAATGACCCGCACTCCTACCGCGACCTCCCCGTTCGTCTTGCCGAGTTCGGCACCGTGTACCGCTGGGAGCAGAGTGGTGAGCTGGGCGGCATGACCCGCGTGCGTGGCTTCACCCAGGACGATGCTCACATCTTCTGCCGCCCCGACCAGATTAAGGAAGAGGTGCAGCAGTGCATCGGCATCGTGAAGCATATTCTCGGAACGCTCCAGATGAATGATTTCCGCGTTCGCCTTTCCCTGCGCGACAAGGATTACAGCGATCCGAAGTATGTCGGTACCATCGAGAACTGGAAGCTCTCCGAGCAGGCTCTGCGCGAGGTGCTCAGCGAGGAAGGTTTCGATTTCATCGAGGCCGAGAACGAGGCCGCTTTCTATGGCCCCAAGATTGACTTCATCGTGCGCGACGTCATCGGCCGTGACTGGCAGCTGGGCACCGTGCAGGTGGACTACAACCTGCCGGAACGCTTCGAACTCACCTACACGGGTGCCGACAACAAGCCGCACCGTCCGGTGATGATTCACCGCGCCCCCTTCGGCTCCATGGAGCGTTTTACCGGCCTGCTCATCGAGCATTTTGCCGGCAAGTTCCCCACCTGGCTTGCCCCCGAGCAGGTGCGCGTGCTTCCCATCTCTGACAAAGTGGCCGATTTCGCGGAGCAGGTACGCGCCAAGCTGGCTTCCAAGTTTGTGCGCGTGAAGCTTGATGATGCTCCCGATAAGATTGGTGCCAAGATTCGCAATGCCCGCCTTGACCGCGTGCCCTACATGATTGTGGTGGGCCAGCGCGAGGCCGAGGAAGGCAAGGTGTCCATCCGCCACCGCGAGCTGGATGTCATCGGCACCATGGCCGTGGATGACTTCATCGAGGCATTGGAGCAGGAAATCAGCCAGCGTCTGATTCGTCCGGCTCTGCAACCCGAAGTAAAAGAACAACAATAACCCCTTTCTGCTGCAGCAGGGGATGGACCGTGTGCCTCCCCGCTGCGGCTGAACTCCAGGACTAAAACCAAGAACACACACAAGTGGCAGCCCCCCAGAAACCCAATAACAACGCCAACAACCGCGTCCAGCGCGATAAAGGAGGCAAGAAAGAACCGCAGATTCGCGTCAACGACCGGATCCGCGCCCCCAAGGTACGAGTCGTCACCGCCAAGGGTGACCAGCTCGGCGTCATGGCCACCCGCGATGCCCTCGCCAAGGCCAAGGAAATCGGACTCGACCTCGTAGAGGTAGCACCGAATGCAGACCCGCCTGTTTGCCGTCTTATTGACTACGGCAAGTTCAAGTACATGCAGGCCAAGCTGCAGAAGAACAACAAGTCCAAGGTGACCAAGATGAAGGAAGTGAAGCTCCGCGTCGGTACCGATGTCAATGACTACAATGTCAAAATGGCACGCACCGAGCAGTTCCTCGACCATGGTCACAAGGTGCGTTTCCAGCTGCGTTTCCGTAATCGTGAAAACGCACACCGAGAACTGGGGCTGGAGGTGATGGCCAAGGTTGTGGAGGATATGAAGACCATGGGTCAGGTAGACCAGGCCGCCAAGCTTGCCGGCAATACCGTGACCATGGTGCTGGCTCCGCTGCCCGCCAACCAGCGCGTCAAGAAGTTCAAGAAGTACGAGGAAGCCGACTTCGACACAGAATCGGACGAATTCGATGCTAAGGACGACATGGGCGACGAATAAAGCCCGCGCTGATTCAGCAAATGTTCAAAACCGCCGGTGCCAGGGGTGCCGGCGGTTTTTTTCCCTCACACCAGGCGGCTGGCGAAAGCTGCCCACTCCTGCTCATAGATCTTCGAGCCGTGGTCTGAGTCGCAGACAAAGTGGAAGCCATATCGCTCGGAGAGCCGCTGACCAGCCTCCGTCACGTTATCGGTAATCACGCTGGTGCAGGGTAATGCCGCATAGGGCAGGGCGGCGGTGCGCAGAAGCTGGTGCGCGATGCCGCAGCGGTGGTACGCCTTATCCACCACCACGCAGCAGAGAAACATGTGCAGCGGCGTTTCGGTCATATCGGCCACATGCTCCAGCTCCATGAAATGGTCATTAAAATGCCCCGCTCGCAGCGCGTCGTACACCTCCGGCTGCACCGGGAAAAGATTCACAAAACCCACCAGCTTTCCATCTGCTTCTGCCGCCACGGTGGTGTGCGGGTAGCTCTCATACCAGCGCCATGATTCCTCCGGCGGGGTAATGAACTCTGCATCGTAGAATTGGAGCTCCAGCGCCTCCATTTCGTAGAAGTGTTGAAGTGTCAATTCGGGGATGATGCGGATATTCATGGTATTATATTCCTACGGTAAACAGGTAGATACCGAGGCTCAGCCCCCACAGAAGCAGGAATGTCCAGAAAACGCTCTTTTTCCAGAGAAAATACCACAAAGGCAGCAACACCAGCGTACAGAGTATCACGGCATCTAGCATCAGGATATCCAGCCCTGTTTCGCCATCGATAACGAGCTCCGGCATCAGCATTTCACACAACCACCTGGCGGGATGCACAGGAAGGTGCTTCTCCAGTTGGCATTCCCGGTTGAAGATTGCCTCTAACAACAGGTTGTTACTATACGCCGCCGCCACAGAGCAGAGGAAACCGAATCCCTTGCCTGTAAAACGGTAGATGTTGCCAATTCTGCTCATATGCGCCCATGCAGAGTATACATTATTTTCCTTTACAGGCAAGGCTGAATTAGTCGTTCCCTCGAGGGCTGCTATCCTTTTGGTTCAAACTCTGATTTCAGAATCGGTTTGTACAATTCCAGATTCATCTCCCGAACAAGACTAATCAGTGTTTGCGTCCATTCCGGATATGGGTCATTACCCTGATAGTGCGTAGTAAGGTAATTGATGATTTCTTGAGAGACAGTATTGTTAAGTTCTTCCTGAAGCTTATAGGCTTTCCAGTTCAATCTGTGGGTGCTTGCTTCATCATGTGTTTGCTCTTCGCTTGCTTTCTTGTAGTCCGCATCGCATTTTTCCTGCGCCGCTAATATGCGTTGCAGAAATGCTTCTTCCCGAGGCGGAAGTGTGGCGTTGCTGAAGCGTTTGAGTGAACCGTTTGAATCATAGTGTACCAGCTGAACAGGATGCAACGGCGCACCTGCTGGAAGACCGTAATATGGAGAGCCGGGAGTGGAGACCGAAGCCTGCTTGGCATCTGGTTCAAGGAAATGTATCCACATAAGCAGGAACATTCCAACCATGATGATGCCTATAATCCCTGCCGCGGCGTGCTTCCGTGGGATATTCGTCAGCGCTTGTTTCCATTCCGTGGCGCTGCTGTATCGTTGCTGCGGATTGGGACGAATGGCAATGTTTAACGTTCTTGCTATCGGACGCTGTAGTCTGATTCCTGTGTCGCGAGCTGCCTGGATAAATGATTGACCGAGTGCGTACAGATCTGCGCGAGCATCGACTGCCTCAGCGGATTGGAATTGTTCAGGTGCTGCGTATGCTGGAGTACCTACCAGGGTTGCCGTGTGGGTGGAATCCCCTATCCTGGCTGAGCCGAAATCAATCAGTACAGCAGAGCCATTTCCCTGGATGATGATATTCTGAGGTTTGATATCGCGGTGTATCACCCCGCTGGCGTGGGTGTATTCCAGCGCATCAAGCAGATGAAATAGAACTCTTTTGATGCTGCTCTTGCTTGGCTTGGTGGCAAGCCAGGCTCTCAAATCTAGGCCCTCCACATAGTCCATGACAAGAAAGGCTGTGCCACATGCGGCGAATATTTCATGTGCGGCTACCACTCCTGCATGTTTCATTCCTGCCAGAATGCGTGCCTCCCTGCAAAAGGCTTGCAGAGAACGGGCGTATCCGGAATTTTCTGTTGCCTCTACCTCTGCTGAGCTGGGAACCCTGCGGCATAGTCCCATAGGAAAGTGCTCTTTGAGCACCACTTCCCGCTCTAATTGGCAATCAAAGGCCAGATAGCTGATTCCGCCGCCTCCCTGACCCAGTACCTCGCGCAGCTCATATTTCTCCAGCCGTGTACCTGGCGGAAGTTCCATGGTATATGATTCACCCATTGTTGATGGGAATATAGCCGATTTTGCTTACGGCTTGTCGGGAAGGTCTACCTTTCGCGTACGAATGTACGCCAGGGGCGTTTCATTTTCGTTATCGTTTATCAGGCGGGAAACGGCTTGTGCTACCAGCATTTCCGGGCTGATGCCCTCTGCCTGCGCGCGCGCTGTCAATTTGCGGAACATTTCCGGAGCCAGCTGAATAGTGAGTGACATACTGGTATTTACAGAAACTCCCGGTACACTCGTTGTTCCGCTTGTTGCCGTTGGCGGCGTCTGTATCATGATGCGTTCTATAAGCTGCTGTTTGAGCGGGGGAATGTTTTTCTGGCTCATCCAGTTGCGCACGGTGATTTCCGATACACCGCAACGCTCCGCCATCCACCGGTAATCCAGCCGATGACTCTTCAGCCATTGCTTCACCTCGTTCTTGAACTCGCTCTGTTCGTTCATCATTGACATCTGCTCCCAGCTTATCACATTGCCCGCCAATGTCAAGGAAGCATTATTCCTGAACCAGTTCTCCGATGGCGCGTGCCACAAGTTCCTCCGGGCTGCATTCTTCCTGCAGAGCCTTCCGCATCAGTAGCCCGTATTCCTCCATGCTCAGTTGCACATGGTATGTACCACATGTCTCAACTGGAGAGGATTTGTCTCTGCTGCAAATTTGCACTCCTGTGCTTCTCTCCGCTTCTTCCAGTTCCTGTTTCCTGATTCTTATCTCTTTGCTACTCATATTACGAGTCCTTTGCTCTATCTGCCAGATATTGTAGCAGCCTTTTGTGAGAATGTAAATTATCTTTTTGAGATTTTGTTGTTGACAATATCTCAAACGGAGATATTATATTGCTGTAACCAACCATCTGTTTTCCGTTATGTTTTGCTCGAAATGTGGAAAGGAAGTCATCGACAATGTGGGGTACTGTCAGTAC
This sequence comes from Akkermansia sp., assembly GCA_045657445.1. Lineage (GTDB taxonomy): Bacteria > Verrucomicrobiota > Verrucomicrobiia > Verrucomicrobiales > Akkermansiaceae > Akkermansia. The sequence continues at coordinate 12,907 of JAZOTC010000058.1, forward strand.
TGCGGGACACCTGTCGTTCTGCCATATGAGCAAACGCCTCCCGTATACGTTCAGGAAAAATCGGGCTGTGCAAAGAAAATTCTTTATGGCTTGGGGACTTTGTTTGCTCTTGGAATTATCGGGGGTACAATCGGCGGTACTGAAAATGCAAAATCTACAGGAAAACAAACAACTGCAAAAGCAGAAGTTCAACAGACACCTGTACCCGCTCCAATGCCATCCCGTTTTATTGGCGATTGTGGTATATCCGCTACTGCTCATTTGAAAAGTGATGAGTTTATAAACCATCCGCATCTCAGTATCACCGTGAAAAATGTGTCAGTAAAGGACATTGCCGCGATTCAATTTTATGCTGTACCGTATGACGTGTACGGAAAGGACCTGTCTTCCTCATTGTTTTCTCAGAAGAAACTGCTTACAGATGATTTGATTCCTGTAGGCGGAAGCGAAAAACTCAACTACGGACCATTTATTGATCAGCGGATGAAATCGGCAAAACTCTATGTCTATAGCGTATACTTTTCCGACGGCTCAGAGTGGGGGGATAAAGATGCTACACGCTCCGAGATTCTCAAATACGGCAAACAGATAGAAGCAACATTCGAGAAATAATTTCCTATCAGACAAATACCATGAATAATAATCAACAGACACAATCGGCACCTGCACCTCAGCAGGTGGTATATGTAACATCCGGAAAATCACGAGCAGCCTACATCATATTAGGCTTGTTCTTTGGTGGTATGGGAATTCATGATTTCTATGCCGGTTACGCAGGAAAGGGCTTGCTGAAGATAATTGTTTCTTTTATCGGGGCATTCCTGTTCTTCGGGGGCGGTCTTGCAGTCGCAGTCAGCTCTGCGGTTGAGGGTGTGGATTCTACTCCTGAAGGAATGGCAACCATGCCTGCTATCGGCCTTATGATGCTGGGTTTTCAATCACTTTACATTCTGATTCAGCTTTGTACTGTGACCCGTGATTCTAAAGGTGTGCCTTTCAATTAAAAACTGACTAATATCAGATAGCAACATGTGGAATCTCGCGTAGAGATATCCGTATGTTGCTTATTTTTTTGATTCCTGTCTTGTAAGTTTTGGAAGGGGGGTAGAATTATCATTGGCTTTTTTGCTGTTGTGACAATCGTTTCTTTCTTGCATACAGATTTTCTCAGGTGGTAGTTGCTTAGTGCTTGTCTGTCGTTGCCTCGCGCCACCGCATGGCGATATCTGGTTCATAGCCCACGGTAGAGAGAGGACAATAAAGACGGGGGTAATGTTGGTGTAATATGTCGCGTCCGTTTCTGTTGCCGTTGGTGTTCCAATATAAGGGAACTTCTAATAAGTTGAAGATTTGCCTGGATTGAACAAGGTACGGCAATTATTTTGCAAATCGAGTAGAACAATTTATGCTGTTCAGGTGGTCTGCTCTTGGAGCCTGTTAAGTCTGGATATTCCGGCTTGATTCGCGGGCTGGTATCCGTTAGAATGGGCGCAGGATGAAATCTTCATACTCATTTGCGGAATTGGTGGCGCGGTTGTTCTGCCTGCTGTTCGGGTTGTTTGTACTGGCGCAGGGATTAGCCTTGACGATTCTTGCAAACCTTGGTACAGATGCCATTACAAGCCCGGCCCTGGTGGCTCATCTGCTGCTGGGAACACAGCCCGGCGGAGCGGGGTACGAGTGGTGTACGGTCGGCAATATGCTTATCTGCGTGCATGTTACCCTTGTGCTGATGCAGATTGTGCTTCTCCGCAGCAAATACCGCCCCATCCAGTTGCTGCAGATGGTGAATGCCCTCCTCCTGGGAGCGATGCTGGATGCGTGCCTGAGTTATACGATGCTGCTACCTGTGCCGAATTATGCGGCAGCGCTGGGGTATACCCTTGCTGGCTGCGGTGTCTCTGCGTTCGGTATCTTCACCTTTGTGAAGGCGAATCTTGTGCCCCTCTCTGCCGAGGGGCTCTGCCTGGCTCTCAGTCGCGTGTTCAACTGGCGTTTCAGTCGTGTAAAGGTCGGGGTGGATTGCTCGATGCTGGGTATTGCCGTAGCAGCTTCCCTGCTGTTGCTGGGTACTCTGGCCGGAGTGCGTGAAGGGTCGCTCATCTGTGCGGTGAGTACGGGGTTCATCATCGGGCTGTTTTTCCGCCATTGCTCCATCTGGGATAAGTTCTTTGCCATGGCCGGGAAGAGAGAGGTTTCTTCCGGCATCAATGATACTCTGGCCTGATATCTTAAAAAGCTTGCTTTTCTCATTCTGCTGTTGTAGCCTTGCGCGCCGCATACTGCAAAACATATAAAACCGGATCAGGAAATGAACATCAAGACACTTTATTCCATCGAACAGATTCAGGAAGCTGTGCAGCGCACAGCCCGCGAGATTGAAGCCCGTTTTGGAAATGAAGAGCCCGTGGTGGCGCTCTGCCTGTTGAATGGCGCTATCTGGTATGCTGCAGACCTGCTGCGCTGCCTGCCCGCTAATTTTGAATTGCAGACTATACGTATTTCCAGTTATGCCGGCACGGAGAGTACGGGCGAACTCTGCTGGCACAATGCCCTGCCGGATTGCGCGGGAAAACGTGTGCTGGTGATTGATGATGTGCTGGATACCGGGCTGACCATGCGCGCCGTGTGCGATGCGCTCCGTAAGGCTGGTGCCACGATGGTGCTTTCAACGGTGGCGGTGGATAAGGAAGGCCGCCGCAGTCATGAGTTCGATGCTGATTTTGCAGCCTTGCACTGTGGGAATCTCTTCCTTGTGGGGTACGGTCTGGATTACAATGGGAAATACCGTAACCTCCCTTACATCGGCTACGTGGAAAACTGATTTTTCTTTCAGATGTCTGAGTGCCGGCGAGGCCTTTCCTCGTCGGAACAGGCAGGGCGGGCTGCGCTATACCGGCGTTGCCCGCCTTGCTTGTTACCTGAATGCAGTGCAGAAAGCCGGAATGGCGAACTTTCTGCCTAAATTCTCTAAAATTCGTGTTGCAAGTTTGCGGGGAATGTGGTATTTTACAAGCACCATGATTACAGGTACTACTCATAAGAAGGCTGCTGAGTGGGTGGAGGAAATCCGCCAGCTCTGCAAACCCGATTCCGTCTACTGGTGCGACGGTTCCGAGGAAGAGAACACCAAGCTCTGCGACATGCTCGTGGAGAAAGGCACCTACATTCGCCTGAACCCCGAGAAGCGCCCCGGCTGCTTCCTGGCTCGT
>JAZOTC010000059.1:0-8885 GCA_045657445.1 Akkermansia sp.
AACCAGATATAGAACTATGGCAGCTCCGAAACGCAGAACGTCCAAGATGAAGCAGCGCTCCCGCCTGGCCGCCCAGGCCTGGAAGGCTCCCAAGCTCGGCAAGTGCCCGAAGTGTGGCGCAGCCGTCCCCGGTCACACCGCTTGCCCGCAGTGCGGCACCTACAAGACCCAGAGTGGTGCTGAGGTTGTGGTGAAGCTGGTGGACTAATTCCGCCCTCGCTCAGCCCTGAAATCTTTTTTCAAGCAACAGTCCATACCGCGCAGGTATGGGCTGTTTTTGTGTTGACAAGATAACATTATCTGCTAGAGTAGAGTCAAGTTTTGTTCACACACAACCATTTTCCCTTTCATGAAGCTTGCACTTGATGCCATGGGCGGTGACAACGCACCGCAAATCAACGTGGATGGCGCCAAACTCGCGCTGGCACAAATCCCCAATCTGGAAAAAATTTACATGGTAGGCGATGGTGATACCGTGAAGGCCGCCTGTGAGGCCGCCGGCATTGCCAACCACCCGAAAATCGAATTTGTACACGCCCCGGAGGTCGTGACCATGGAGGAAAGCGGCATCATGGCCGTGCGCCAGAAGAAGAAGTCCTCCATGAGCATTGCAGTGGATCTGGTGAAGAGCGGCGTGGCCGATGCCGTGCTCTCTGCCGGCAACACGGGCGCTGCCGTGGCAGCCAGCACCATCAAGCTGCGCCTGCTGCCCGGTGTGGAGCGCGCCGGCATCATCTCTCCCCTGCCCGCCGCGCATGGCAACGTGCTGGTGAGCGACACCGGCGCCAACCCGGACGCCAAGCCCAGCCATATGGTCGGCTACGCCGTGATGGCGGCCCTCATGTCGCGCTACGTGTACAACCGCCCGCAGCCCCGCGTGGGCGTGATGAGCAACGGCACCGAGGATTGCAAGGGCAGCGAAACCTCCCTGGCCACCTATGCCCTGCTCGACGCGCTGAACAAGAAGGGCCTGCTCCCCTTCGATTTCGTGGGCAATACCGAGGGGCACGACCTCTTTGAACACGGACTTGATGTGGCGGTGACCGATGGTTTCACCGGCAACATTCTGCTCAAGTGCGTGGAAAGCACCGCCAAGTTCTTTGCCCACACCATGAAATCCGCCATCAAGAGCAGCGTCATGGCCATGATTGGCGCCCTGGGTATGAGCAGCGTCTTCAAGACCCTCAAAAAGCGCATGAGCGCCGACGCCGTGGGCGGCAGCCCGCTTATCGGCGTGAACGGCCTCTCCATCATTGCCCACGGCTCCGCCACCGGCGTGGCCATTCTCAACGCCATCCGCATGGCCTGCGAACTGCACGAAAACAATGTGAACAAGCAGATTGTGGAAACCATGGGCAAAATCAACGAAGCCCTCAAGGAAATTACCGCCGCCGAGTAATCTTCCTACTCCCCCCTCTTCCTACACCGCCCGCAAGCGCGCCAAACAGGCCGCCTGCGGGCGGTCTTTTATCCCGGCCAGCCGCCAAAGAAACAACATAGCTGCCCCTGCGGTAAAATCAGCCTCCACCCCGGGTGCATCAGGAATAAAATGACGCGTATTATACACCCTCCGCTCTTAATAACATAACAAAACGATGCACTAACATAAGACTTTTCACTTAACTCAACACAATTTTCTTATTTTAATGGCGATTTTCTTCACTTGCTTCTTATCTAATTGAGTAAAAAAGCCCATTTTTTCTTATAATTTGTGTTATATTTCTCTGTTCATTCTTATCATATGGTCCATTTATTCTGAGAGTGCAGGTGCAATAGCGCAAGCTTCGGCGCCCGGGAATGAAAACGCGGCATGCGGGCAGCGGCAGCGGAATACGGCATTGACAATAAAGAAGTGCAGGAGTAGAATGGCGCGGGTTTTATTAACACCCCCGGTTTTCTCATGTACAATCCCGAATTCAAGAATCGTCTGGTGAGCGACCTGGAGGCTCTGAAGGCCGCCGGTCTGTTCAAGCAGGAGCGCTACATTGACACCCAGCAGTACTCTCAGGTGGGTCTCAAGGATGGCAGCCAGGTTATCAACATGTGCGCCAACAACTACCTGGGTCTGGCCAACAGCCCGGTGCTGATGCAGGCCGCCAAGGAAGCCATCGACCGCTGGGGTTATGGCATGGCCTCTGTGCGCTTCATCTGCGGCACGCAGACCCTGCACCAGCAGCTGGAGGAGCGCCTCAGCGCCTTCCTCGGCACGGAGGACACCATCCTCTTCGGTTCCTGCTTCGACGCCAACGGAGGTCTGTTTGAAGGCCTGCTGAGCAAGGAAGATGCCATCATCTCCGACTCGCTCAACCACGCCTCCATCATCGACGGTGTGCGCCTGTGCAAGGCCGCCCGCTACCGCTACGCCAACAACGACATGGCCGATCTGGAAGCCAAGCTCCAGGAAGCCAAGGCTGCCGGCGCCCGCACCATCCTGATTTCCACCGACGGCGTGTTCTCCATGGACGGCATCGTGGCCAGCCTGGGCAAGATTCACGCCCTGGCCGAGAAGTACGGCGCACTGGTACACTTCGACGAATCCCACGCCACCGGCGTGCTGGGCAAGCGAGGTCGCGGCACGCACGAGCACTGCGGTCTCTTCGGCAAGATTGACATCACCTCCGGCACCTTCGGCAAGGCGCTGGGTGGTGCCTCCGGCGGCTACATTTCCGCCAAGAAGGAAATCGTGGACATGCTGCGCCAGAAGGCACGTCCGTACCTGTTCTCCAACAGCGTGATGCCCGCCATCGCCGCCACCACCATCAAGGTGCTGGACATTCTCGAGGAATCCACCGAGCTGGTAGAGCGCGTGCAGAGCAACGCCGCCTACTTCCGCAAGGGCATGGAGCAGTGCGGGTTCACCCTGGCCGGTGCCGGCCACGCCATTGTGCCGGTGATGATTGGCGATGCCGCCCTCTCCCAGCGCATGAGCAACCGCCTGCTGGAACTTGGCGTCTACGCCATGGGCTTCTTCTACCCGGTGGTACCCAAGGAACAGGCCCGTATCCGCACCCAGATTTCCGCTGCCCACACCACCGAGCAGCTCGACCGCGCCATCGCCGCCTTTGCCCAGGCTGGCCAGGAGCTTGGTCTCATCAAGTAATTCGCACAGAAACAAGCGTTTCCCCATCCCCGCCCGGTGCCGCCGGGTGGGGATTTTTCATTGCACCTGAGCGGGGCGCAGCCCTGCATGCAATCCCTTCGCTCCGCCCGGGTATGATTTATCGGCCCTGCATGCCGATAAATATGCTGGCAAGACTGGCAGCGATATGGTACACTGAGCGTGCAGACGAACCATGAGTGAAATTCGCATAGACGGCGCAGACAGTATCCCGGCACAACCCATGCTGGTGCTGCCTAACCGCGTGGATTTAAACACCATGCTGGAGCTGGAGAAAGCGCTGGGCGGCCCCGGGCGCATTGCCTGGATGGTGGAAAGCACCCTCATGCCGGGAGAAGCCATCATGACCCACCTGCGGGAGACCAAATCGCCCGGTTTCGTGTGCGCGGTAAACCAGCAGGGGCGCGAGGCCGTGATTGTGAAAGCGCGGCAGCAGCTGGAGCGCGGGCGCCACGTGGTATTGCTTCCGGGGCGACCGTTGCAGGCCCCCGGCACGCTGGCAGATGTGCCGGCCAATCTGCTCTCCCTGTTCGACACCACGCCGCTGCACGCCATGCCCGTGTATGCGGGCATGTACAACAACTATTTTGACGCCGCCATCACCACCCGTGAGCCATATGACCGGCTGCATATCAGCTTCTGCCCGCCCGTGCGCGCCGGAAGCCAGCTGGGCACCCGGGTGCAGGCTGCGTGGATGAGCGCCCAGGTTACCCAGCTGGAGCAACTGCCCATGCTGGAGCACACCAACCTGCCGGAAATGCTGGTGGAAGCCCTGCTGCGCACCCCCAAAGGGCAGCTGATTGACGGCATTGATGATTCCACCCTGCCCTACCGCGACATTCTTTCCGCCGCCGTCATGGCCACCAGCGTGCTGGAGAAGCACGCCGGCACCGCGCGCATGGGTATCATCCTGCCGCCGGGCAAGCTGAACACCATTGCCAATCTGGCATGTCTGCTGGCCGGTATCACTGCGGTAAACATCAACTACACGGCCTCCAGGGAACAATTTGAACACATGGTGAAACAAGCCGGACTCACCCGCTTTATCACCGAAACCCGCTTTGTCAACAAACAGCGCCAGTTCTCCTGGCCGCACAGCCGCGACCTCATCTACCTCGATACCGAACTGGCCGAGCAAGGCTCCTGGAAGCTCAAGGCCTGGAGCACCATCAGCAAACTGCGTACCCCGCAGCAGCTCATGCAGCACGCCAAGGTGGTAGCCTCTGCCCCGGAGGCCGAAGCCGCCATCATCTTCACCGGCGGCACCGAGGATAAGCCCATGGGGGTTCCCATCTCGCACCGCATGCTGCTGGCCGGCGCCATCAGCCTGCGCAGCCGGCTGGAGCTGAGCCCCGGACACGATACCCTGCTGAGCGTTCTGCCCGCCTACACCCCCGCCGGCCTGATTGCCGGCCTGCTGCTGCCCCTGCTGGGCGGGTACGATATGGTGACCTACCCGACCCCGACCGCCGGGAAACGCCTCTGCACCCTGGTGAACCAGTACCACGTGGCAATGGCGGCCAACACACCGGCAGGCCTGCGCGCCATGCTCAAGGCAGGCACCGAACCCACCACCTTTGCCCAGCTGCACTACTTCCTGAGCTGTGGCGCCAAACTGCCGGCAGATTTGGCAGAAGCCGCCCGGCAGCGTTTCGGGCTGCAACTGCTGGAGTGCTACAGCGCCGCCGAGGTGCTGCCGTTTGCCGCCGCCGCCATGCCCGCCCCGGCCGCCGATCCGGATTCCACACGCACCATGCTGCCCACTACGCGCAAGGGCGGCATAGGCGCCCCCCTGCCGGGGGTAGCCGTCCGCATCACCGGGCTGTACACCCCCGAAGCCTCCCCCACCCCCTCAAATCCCGGGCTGGTGTGGCTGCGCGGGCCGGGCGTCACCCGCAGCTACCTGGGCGTCAGCAACGAAGACACCCAGCGCATGCACGGCAACTGGTTCTGCACCGGCGACGTAGGCTACATGACCCCCGATGGTCTGCTCACCATCCTGGGGCGCAAGGTGCGATTCACCCAGATGGGCAGCGAAATGATACCGCATGTGCAGCTGGAGGAAATTCTCTACAACATCTTCAACGTCACGCCGGAAGAAAACGAGCGCAAACTGGCCGTGGTAAGCGTGCCCAGCCGCACCGGCGGCGAGGAACTCGTCATGCTCTCCACCCTGCACAAGGAAGTGATACCCTCCGACTACCTCACCCTGCGCTACGGCGTGACCAACCTGCACCTGCCCAGCAGCTGGGCACCCAGGCACATCATCCCGGTGAAATACATACCCACCCTGCCCAACGGCAAGCTGGACTACCAGACCTGCTTCCTGGGTGCCTGCCGCATGCTCAAAATCAAGCTGTGATGATGCAGCCCCGGAATTCCGCGCCGTGGCGCGGATTATTTTGCATTTATAATTGTGCATTTTGACTTTACAATAAACCCGCATCTGTTATACTCAAATTCGCATGAACACGGAAATCCTTCAAAAGGCTGCCAACCAGGCCAGAGGTCTTGCCATCGACGCCATTTTCGACAAAGCATCCGGCCACATGGGTCTGCCCCTGGGCTGCGCAGAAATCGGCGCCATTCTCTATGGTGAACTGCTGAATGTGAACCCCTCCGAGCCGCGCTGGCTCAACCGCGACCGATTCATTCTTTCCGGCGGCCACGGTTCCATGTTCCTTTACAGCTGGCTGCATCTCAGCGGCTTCGGCGTAAGCATGGATGATGTGAAGGCTTTCCGCGCCAAGGGCTCCAACACCCCCGGCCACCCGGAATTCGGCTGCTGCCCCGGTGTAGAATGCACCACGGGTCCGCTGGGCCAGGGCATTGCCAATGCTGTGGGCTTTGCTATTTCCGGCAAGCACGCCGCCGCCCGCTTCAACACCCCGGAGCACGAAATTTTCAACCACAACGTCTACTGCCTGGCAGGTGACGGCTGCATTGAGGAAGGCATTTCCCGCGAAGCCGCAGCCATTGCCGGCACCCTCAAGCTGGACAACCTCATCCTCATTTACGACGCCAACGGCATCACGCTCGATGCCCCCATCGAGGTAACCCAGATTGACGACATCGCCGCCTGCTTCACCGCCCAGGGCTGGGATGCCTTCACCATCGACGGCCACGACATGGCCGAAGTGGAAAAGACCCTCCGTGTCTGCCGTCTGGAAAAGAACGGTCGCCCGAAGCTCATCATCGCCAAGACCACCATTGCCAAGGGTGTGCCCGGTTTCGAAGGCACCACCAAGGGCCATGGCGAAGGCGGCGCCAAGCTCTGGGCCGAAGCCCACGCCAACTGGGGCCTGCCCACCGACCAGCAGTACTACGTTTCCGATGACGTGCGCGCCTACATGGCCGAACTCAAGACCCAGCGCGAAGCCGCCTATGCCGAATGGAAGGCCACCTTCGACGCCTGGAGCGATGCCAACCCCGAAAAGGCCGCAGAACTTGCTCTCTGCGTAGACCTGGCCGTAAACGGTCTGAGCGCCGAAGCCAGCAACGAACTCATCCCCACCTGGGCTCCCGGAGCCAAGGAAGCCACCCGTTCCTCCGGCGCCGTAGCGCAGAACGCCATCGGCTCTGCCTGCACCGGTCTGCTCTCCACCAGCGCCGACCTGTTCTCCTCCAACAAGAACTACCTCAAGGGCGCAGGCGACTTCTCCGCCGCTGACTACACTGGCCGCAACTTCTGGTTCGGCATCCGCGAACACGCCATGGCCGCTATCTGCAACGGCATGGCCTACGATGGTATCTTCCGCGTCTCCGCCGGCACCTTCTGCGTGTTTGTGGACTACATGCGCGCCAGCATCCGCGTGGCTGCACTCTCCGAGCTTCCCGTCACCTATGTGCTCACGCATGACTCCGTGGCCGTGGGCGAGGACGGCCCCACCCACCAGCCGGTGGAAACCGTGAGCGGCCTGCGCGTCATCCCGAACCTGGATGTCGTGCGCCCGGCAGATGAAGAAGAAGCCGCCGGTGCCTGGATGTGCGCCATGGAGCGCACCGATGGCCCCACCGCCCTCATCTTCACCCGCCAGAACATCCCCAGCCTCACCAGCGTGGTGGATATCGACGCCGAGACCCGCCGCATGGGCACCATGAAGGGCGCCTACATTGCCCTCAAGGAACAGACCGAAAAGCCTGGCACCATCATCATCTCCTCCGGTTCGGAGCTCATCCTCGCGCTGCAGGCAGCCAAGGAACTCGGCCCGGATGTGCGCGTGGTATCCATGCCCTCCATGTTCCGCTTCAACAAGCAGGACGCCGCCTACCGCGAAAGCATCCTGCCCGCCGCCTGCACCCGTCGCCTCGCCATCGAAGCCGGCAAGACCGACCTCTGGTACCGCTACGTGGGCACGGAAGGCAGCATCATCGGCATCGACACCTTCGGCTTCTCTGCCCCGGGCGATGTCGTTCTGCACGACCTGGGCATGAACGTGGAAAACATCATTTCCCACGTGAAAGCCATGAAGTAATCTGCCCACGCAGAGCAGCAATTCATTTTAGCAGAACCGCGCAGCTGAAACCAGCTGCGCGTTTTTTTGTGTCAACACACGCCCAGGGGGTCCGCCGCCACGCTACAATCCGCTTATTTTGCTTGTCAGGGGAGTAGGTTGACAGTATAATGACCACGACATGTCAGGCAAACGCTTTTTCACCCCGCTGCGCATCGCAACGCTGGGGCTCCTGGGTATAGGGGCCATAGCGTTCGGGGTCATTGCGTACCTGAACAACGATGGCACAGAAGGCCCGGTAAACCCGGCCAGTGCAGGCATTTACGGGCAGGATGTACCCCCGGCCACCATACCGGAGAAGCTGCTGCCCGGGCTGGTACTGCTCACCCCGCACCAGCTGGCACTTGTTCCCGAGGTGGATGGATTCCAATCTCCCTGCGGTACAGCCAGGGGCGGTTTTGTGTATGACGCCCAGCCCTTCAACACCCCGAACCAGACCCGCGGCGGCAACCACACTGGCTGCGATATCAATGGTATAGGCGGGGCAGATACCGATTTAGGACTGCCGGTGAACGCCGCTGCACGCGGGCTGGTAGTCTACACCGGCGAACCCTCCCCCGCCTGGGGCAACGTGGTCGTGCTGGCCCACCGTCTGCCCAACGATAAGCGCATCATCCAGACCCTGTATGCCCACCTGGATAAAAGCATCGTAACCCTGGGGCAGTTTGTGGGGCGTGGGGAACCCATCGGCACCGTAGGCACCGCCAACGGCAACTACAAAGCCCACCTGCACTTCGAAGCCATCGCCTCCATCTGCACCGAGGCCGGCCTGCCCGCCTATGCACCCAGCGGCACCATGAACCGCATGGACCCGCAGAAACTCCTTTCCAGTTACCCGGCACCCGCCGTGCCGGATCCCTACAAAACCATACGCCGTCTGAGAGTGCGCGAGGCCGCCCTGCAGCAACCCGCAGCTCCCGCCACCAACCTGCCGGACGGCACCATATCTGTAAAACCCACACAATTCCTCTGATTCCGCTTTTGTTATGAAACGCAACATCCTTTTATTCCTCTGCGCATTTCTGGCCACGCTCGGTGTGTGTGCCGGTGTATTCATGCTCATGAAGCAGCGCGCCAACACCCAGGCCGATGAAGCAGCCCAGCAGGCTGCCGCCACCAGCGCCGCCAACCAGAACACCACCCCGGCAGATACCCCCGCCACCACTACCCCGGCGGAGCAGCCCAAACCCACTCCGGCCGAACCGGCTACTCCCCAGCAGCCTGACCAGACCGAGGAACCGACCACCACCCCC
>JAZOTC010000060.1:0-3545 GCA_045657445.1 Akkermansia sp.
ACCTTGCCATATTCGGCGGCGCGCAGGGCAAAACTCAGTCCCGCCACACCGCTGCCGATTACTAGAAAGTCTGTTGTTGTCATCGCCTGTATGCTGGATGCGCGCGCGATTTTATCATATTTCTAACCATTCGTCACGCCGAATGTCAGAAAATCCGTGTTTTAATCTATAGGAGGGATTATCAAGCGTGCTTGTGTCTCCCTGAGCGTACCATCTTGAGTTTGTCTGTGGCGAAACTCAGAAGAGCGGTCATAAGTATGGCTGCAGGAAGCTCGAGTATGAACAGGTATTCGGTTGGTTTCAATACGTCACTATAGAAGGGGGAGCGAGGCGAAAACAGAAGTAGTACAGCGAAAAATGCAAGTGGATGGCAACAGAGCAAGGTGAGGGAGTTTTTTCCGAGCCAGGAAAACATGTTCATGAGCTTGATTTTGTTCAGCATGATGCAGATATTGCAGTAAATGAGACTGCCTATCAGGCCAATGATAATGAAGAGAAAAGGAGAAAAATAAGGGAATTGGCCGTATTCTCTGACCGACATATTTATGATGCCATTTGTTTTCACGAGAATTGTGTATATAGCGAGCAATAGCACACTTGTCGTGAACATTCTTGCCTTGGATAAATCGAAGAAATTCGTCTGCTTTAGTTTATATCCTGCATAGAGAAAAATTGCGCCGGCCGGAGCGGTGTCGAGGCTCCACGGAAGCAGAACCGGGGAAAAAGAAAATAAAAATGTAGCAACGATATAGCAGAGAATAATAATGCCGCTGAATTTGCTGTACTTTATGATTGGGAGAAAAAGAATATATGCAGTAAAAAGGCTGGTGAGAAACCATAGAGGGTGGGCGCCTTGAGGAAGTATAGGTATGGAAGCCTCGTTAGAAAATGGAAAAATACAGAAACGAGAGTATATGAGTCCGCCTGCAGATTGCAGAATGCTAAAAGCGGAGTTGTGCTCGACATATGCGAAACCGATGTTACATATGAGATAGATAATTCCCCAACCAAAATATGGAAGCAAGAGTCGAGAGAAGCGTTTGGATAGTGGATTGGGGGCTACTTTGAATGTAAATCCAGATAGAAAATAGAATAGGGACATGAATGATGCTGCAGCGAGAATGAGGAGTTTGAAGATGCATGATATAATTGGGCTGTCTTCATGTGCTAATGCAAAATGGATAAAATGGGAATGGCCAAGCAGTACAAATGATATGGCAACTCCCTTTGCTGCATCAATCCAGGTGAGACGTATGGGGGAGATTTGAGGAGGAACGGTAGAAGTTTGTTTTACCATATTCGAAGATAAGTTAGAAAAGGTGTGGTAAATGATGCCCTTTGTTTTTATTGTTGTTTCGTATGGAGCTACACTGTGTTGGAATTGGAACGTAGTCGATATAGACTATCATAATATAGTTTACTTGAAGCGGATAAAACAGAAAATCCGTGTTTTACTCCATGAGGTGAGTCTCGCGGAGGGTGCCCAGGGGGAGGCGCAGCGCGAGGAGCATGCACTCCAGCCGGGTGAGGGGGGCTCCGGTGGCCAGCTTTTCCGTTATTTCCTGGAGCCGCCCGGGGCAGTAGGTGGGATAGTGACGGCGGAGCTCCTGTAGTTTTTCGCGGGCTGGTGCGCATTCTCCGCGGAGCAGATGCGCCACAATGGCATCCAGCAGAGCTGCATTGGGGGATTGCTCAACATAGGCCTGCAGCTTTTCGAACCATTGAACAAGAATCTCCTTGTTGTTTGTGGCGGGGCGTGCCCGCAATTCCTCGGGCAGGTCTGCTGTTCTGTACTGGGTAGAGCCGAAGGCTCTGTCTCCATCCCAATGAAAGGAGCAATTACAGAACCGGCGTGCTCTGAGCAGTGTTTCCATGTGAGCCGCCAGCAGGTCGGTCAGTTCCTGCAATCCGGCTTCGTTTCCGGTGGGCAGTTGCGAATGCTCATTCTCTATGGCCTTGATGATGCAGCCGTACTGTCCCAGCTCTGCGTATGCCTGGCAACGCTGCGCGAGGGTGTCTGCAGCAAGGAGCTGCGAGCAGCAAAGGAAGAGGAGAATCTGATATGTCTTGAACATGGTCAGTCTGTGGTGCGGCGCCGGGCATTCAGATACAGCCCCAGCAGGAGAAGGAGTCCTCCCACCTCGGCCACGATGATGAGGGTGTTCTGCAGTGCTTCTGTGTCTGTCTGGCGGGTGGCTTTGATGCGGATGGCCGGGCTGTTGAAGCGCCATTCCTTATTGTAGTAATTTTCCTTCTGGTTGCCGCCGGCCAGTTCGCCTGTGGGGGTGAGGTTCATGGCGGTTCCGCTGATTCTGGCATCATCGGGGGCGTTGAAGTAGCGCATGTAGATGCCACCGGGGCTGGGATCGCGCCATTGGATGATGATTTCCAGCTTGTCATCGCTGGTAATGGTCAGCCCTTCGGCATCTGCTGCCCGGCGCACGCCGGGGTTGCCATCTTTCTGGATGTCGATACCGGGCATGTCGACATATTCCCGCCCATTTGTGAGGCGGACGCTGCGGCAGCCACCGATAAACCAGTTCTGGGGGTGCCCGAGCCAGGTGATTTCATCGACCCGGTAGCGCTCGCCCGGTTCCATCTGCTCTGCTCCCAGCAGGCCGCGCACGGCTACGTGTACGGTGATATTCACTTCCTGCTGCCAGTGGGGCTCGATGCCGCCCGCGTGAGATGCAAGCCCGGGATTGCTGTACAGGGATTTTTCATTGTTATGCGCATCGATGAATTTGGTATCGAGAACGATTTCATCTGCCCCCAGGGCAAGACTGCTCAGCAGAATCAGAATAAGCTTTTTCATATGGAAAGACAAACGCCCCGCAGGGGTGCTGCGGGGCGCGGATTAAGCGTGATTATTTACCTTGCTGGGCCTGGCGCTGGCGTTCCAGGGCGGCCTGCTGTTCCAGCATGCGTTCCATGAAGCTCTTTTTGGCGCCTTTCTTCTTCTGCACCTTTTCCAGCTGGGGAGCCGGCAGGCGGCGGATGATGATGGTCTGCAGGATGGAGATGAGGTTACTCGTGGTCCAGTACAGACCCAGTGCGCTGGGGTAGGTGTAGCAGAAGAGGAAGAACATGAGCGGCATCCAGCGCATAATCTTCACCTGGGTGGCATCACCCGTGGCGGGGGTCATGTGCATCTGGATGATGGTGGATGTGGCCATGAGAATGGGCAGGATGTTCACCGGTATTTCATAGCCCATGAGGGTGAAGGAGAAGATGGTGTCCATCTGGGAGAGGTCGGTCACCCAGCCGATGAAGCCTTCGCCGCGGAATTCAGCAGCGGTCTGCAGCACATAGAAGAACGAGAAGAAGATGGGCATCTGCAGCAGCATGGGCAGGCAGCCACCCATGGGGGAAATGCCGTACTGCTGGTAGAGCTTCATCATCTCCATCTGCACTTTCTGCGGGTCGTTCGGGTACTTTTCCTTGAGCGCCTGCATCTGCGGCTGCAGCAGGCTCATGCGCTTCATGCTGGTGTAGCTCTTGCGGTAGAGCGGCCAGATAAGCAGACGGATGGTGAGGGTCATGGC
>JAZOTC010000061.1:0-14377 GCA_045657445.1 Akkermansia sp.
GCAACGCTGGGTTCAATTTCGACCGCCGCAGGCGGATTTCGATACTCCGTAGGAGTAATTTCGATTGCCGAAGGCAAATTTCACTGCCCGCCTTTAAGCGGGCAATGTAGTCGTGATTGAATTTCCGCAGCCTATGGCTGCTGGATTTATTTACATTCACATTACAGCTCTGAAGGAGCTGTATCGAAATCTGCCGCAAGCGGCAGTCGAAATTACCCCTGACACAGGGGTATCGAAATCTTCGCTCCGCTCAGTCGAAATTGAATACCGCTGACGCGGCATTCAGCAAGATAAATAACAACTTAGCGTGTATCAATGCGTAAACTTTGACCTTTAAGCAAGTTATTATCTTTTACCACCCTTGACCCAGAGTTTAAGAATCTGGTCTGAGGAGATGCCGAGGTTGGAATTCGGGTTCAGTTTCTTGATTTCGGCGGCGTGGTTGCGAATCCGGGTATGCGTATCGCCACCGGCGCGGCGTATGGTGCCAATGATGATGGCGTGGAAAACCTGTTTCTGCTCGGGGGTATAGGCCGGGTCCTTGAGCATCTTCATCATGGCATCGATGGTGTCCTGGGTGCTCAGTTCAAGTCCGCCGTCGGATTTTGAACCGCAGTATTTCTGAGCCAGCGCCCAGCCATCGAAATGCAGGCGGCGCACCATGCCGGATTCGTCTGAGGGGTCGGCAGCTTTGACCTTCTGGCGGGCTCCCTGGGGCCATTCAATGACATCGAACGCGCAGGCCTGGGCAATGAGCCGGGTTTTTTCTGCTCCGCTGGTGGCCTCGGCCTGTTTCATGAGCTCGTCCTGCTGGCGCTTGGCGTCCAGTTTGGCTTTGACCTCTGCCGCAATTTCCTTGATGGTGCCGCGCAGCAGCACCGGACCCTGCACGCGGCCGTAGAGATAGCCCCCTTTGTCGTACATGAGCAGGCAGGGGTAGGTTTCCATGGAATGAGCGGCGGGCTCTGCCAGATTTCCCCACACCTCGCGCTGTTTGGAGCGTTCCTCCGGGGTGGCGTACTGGTAGAACGGCGTGAGCACCAGCGCGGCGCTGCCCGCAGCTTCCTGCACCTCCTGCGAGGCAATGACCTTCTTGCAGAGCGCCTCGCTGAAGCGGTCCCAGCCCTTGGCGTAGACGGCGAGAATGTAGCCGTCCTCCGGGGCGGCTTCGGCGGCCTCGCTCTGGGTGGCGTACTGCTGGGCTGCATGCACCGGTGCGATGCAGAGCAGACCGGCGGCCAGGGTTGCCATGATGAGTGTCTTTTTCATATGAGCGTTGCGGAATGTGTGGGGGTTATGCCGCATCGCGGCCGTAGACATAGATGGCATTCAGGTGGAAGAACTCCGGCCCGCCCTGGCGCAGAATGCGGATGTGGCGGCCCAGGTGTTCATGGAATTCGACCTTGATGACGCGCTGGTTGCAATCGCCCAGGGTTTTGAGCGTGGACCAGTTTTCGCCATCGTCCGAAATCTGCACCACCATATTGTTGAGGCGCTGCCTGTTGCCTTCGGTGGCGACGATGACCACGCCGTTGATATAGCCGGGTTTGGGCAGCATCACGCTGGCCCAGGCGTTCTCGTCCTTATCGGTGTGGAAACGCCCGCCGCTTGGGCGAAGCACGCCCCAGTGGGATACGGGGGAATCATGGTTGCAGGTGGAGCTGGTAGCCAGCAGGCCTTCCTCTGAGAGCAGCTTGCCGGGCATGTCCGGCAGTTCCGGCATATCGCCGGGGGATTCCACCTGGTCTGCACTATTGGCACCCAGACGCTGGAAGGTGGCGATATCCTTCGACCTGGCGGCAGACATCATGAGCTGGCCTGTTACCTTGCCATTGTCGCCGCCGCCCATGGCGCCGGTGCCGGTCCGGGCAATTTCCTTGGAGAGGGTGGCCAGCTCATCTGCGGGCTTACCGCCCATGGCCTTGGCCATTTCCTCGCCCCAGCCAATGACAACCGGCAGGTAGTCCGGCTTGGCGGCCAGGTTGTTCATCATGAGCTGGAACATAGGCAGGGCACGGTCGGGGGCAGGCGGGGCTTCATCTTTTTCGCCCGGCGGGTCCTGGTGCGCCAGCAGTTCAATCTGCCTGCGGCCGAACTTCTCGATGCGCCAGCGCTCCGGTCCCATCTTGTATACGTTGTCCCAGAAGACATGGAAACGGGTCATGAGTTCCTTGCGGGGCATTTTGGCAGCCTTCATCTTGGGGTAGACCCAGGCACTCAGGAACTCGGAGGCCACTTCCGGGTATCGCGGCACGACCGTGAAGCAGAGGTTGTCCTGCAGTTCGCTGAGCAGCTTCATATCGTCTGCCTTGTGACTGGTCAGGTAATTATTGTATTCCTGCCATGCCTGGATATTGATGGGCTGGGAACTCACGGCATCCTTGAAATAGGCGATAGCCTGCTTCTCCTGGCGTTTGGCGGCGGCGTGGTGCGCCATCACGCGGTAGACGTTGGATATGTGCGTGTCGGAATCGAGCTTCGTGTAGAGTTCAGACCCCAGGTGCAGCGAGGAGAACGCGCTCCACATGTTGAGCACTGGCTGCCAGTGCAGCCCGCGCTCCCAGCTGATGCTGTTGCCGGGGGTCCATTTGCCATTGACCCAGAGAATATAAGCGCAGTGGCCGGGCTCGCCGCAGGTGAGGGCTGGCACGCCGTTGGCCACGGCTGCAAATGCGCCGAAGTGCGAGATGCCACCGCACACGCAGCCTACATACAGGGAGCGGGTGAAGTGGTTGTTCCCATAGACGTGATCCCACGGCTTGTAGTATTCGCTGCCGTGAATGCTGTCGCCGTAGATGTTATACAGGCGGTATCCCAGGCGGTGCGGGGAACCCATGTAGCGCTCTGCCGGCACGTGTACATTGTCCAGTGCCCATTCCAGGCTGACCCGGTAGCCGGCAATGTTTTCGCCCTTGCAGCCGCATACAATGCGGCGCAGGTACATGGGGAGGGTGTCGTACATGGTGTTGAGGCGCCCCGCCTTCCAGTTTTCAATGTAGAAACCGGCGCGGTCCATGACCTTATCCAGGTCGTACCCATAGCGTGCCCATTCCAGGCCAATGGCTGTGGCGGTGTCGCGCACCACCTTGTCCTTGTATACTTCCGGGTATTTTTTTGCAATGAGGGAAATGACATACAGGACACGGCCGGGCGCCACGCAGGGACCGGAGAAACAGATGTTTTCCATCCATTCCAGGTTGCCGGTCACTTCCCGGAGCACTTTGTAACCATCCCGGTTCTTAGCCAGTTCCGAAAGTGTCCACGGTGGCAGGTGTTTGGTATCTGCTTTCAGTTGTTTCAGCATCTTTTCCTTAGCATTGAGGGCTGCGCGGAATTCGCGGTACTCATTACCTCTCAATGTTTTGAGCTTATTCTTGTCGTTCTTGATTTCCTCCTGCAGCCTGGCCGGTGCATTCATGACCCGGTCATGGTTCTTCTTAATCATGTCCTCCGGCGTCATCATATCATATTGCGCCAGCATGTACTGCGCCACCAGAAGACGGTTCTTCGGGCTTTCTACAAAGGCTACCACCTTTTCCGGCTCCGGCGATTTCAACGCCGTGCGTATCTTCGACATCAGCGATGCCTGGGTCGATTTGGGATTGTTCCAGTTCGGCGTGTTCTTGGAGATATAGTTGGTATCCTCCTCTTCGCTGGCTTTTTTGGCTCCCTTTTTCGATTTGGCTACCCTGGCTTTCTGTGGCGCGTTGTCGGAACCGGAAACATCATCATCGGCCCGCAGTGTGCCCAAGCAGAGAGGTGCTAATAGTGAAAGCGATAAAAGTTTGAAAATTGTTCTCATTGCCACCCCACTACTCTACCGTGTATACCCCCCGGGAGTCAATCCTAAAAATGCCCATTCAGCCCAGTTCTGCACCAAGATGTCGAAAATCATACAAAAAAGGTGGTATATATGTGTCATTATGAAAGAGAATGCTTGAGGGGGCGTGTATAATGTGGTATATTGCTGCGCAAGTTATGAAGACATCGACCATATGCGTTCAGAGCGGCTGGAATCCCGGCAAGGGCGAGCCGCGAGTAGTACCCATTTACCAGTCCACCACCTTCAAATACGAAACGAGCGACCAGATGGCGCGTTTGTTTGATCTGGAGGAGGCCGGGTTCTTCTACACGCGTCTGCAGAACCCCACGAACGAGTGCGTGGCCAAGAAGATAGCCGAGCTGGAAGGCGGCGTAGCTGCGATTCTGACCTCATCCGGTCAGGCGGCATCGTTCTACTCCGTGTTCAACATCTGCGAGGCAGGTGACCACTTTGTATGCACCAGCGCACTGTATGGCGGCACCTACAACCTGTTTGCGGTGACCTTCAAGAAGTTCGGCATCGACTGCACCTTTGTGGACCAGGACGCCCCGGAGGAGGAAATTCAGAAAGCCTTCCGCCCCAACACGAAGTGCGTATTCGGCGAGACGATTTCGAACCCCTCGCTGCAGGTGCTGGATATCGAGAAGATGGCCCGCATTGCTCACAAGAACGGCGTGCCGTTGATTGTGGACAACACCTTTGCTACGCCCATGAACTGCCGTCCCTTCGAGCATGGTGCGGATATCGTGATGCACTCCACCACCAAATACATGGATGGCCATGCCACCCAGGTGGGCGGTGTGGTGGTCGACAGCGGCAAGTTCGACTGGGCTGCCCATGCTGATAAGTTCCCCGGCCTCACCAAGCCCGATGAATCCTACCACGGTCTGGTGTACACCGAAGCCTTCGGCGCCGGTGCCTACATCACCAAGTGTACGGTTACCCTCATGCGCGACCTGGGCTCCATTCCCTCGCCCTTCAATGCGTTCCTGCTCAACCTGGGGCTGGAAACCCTGCACCTGCGTGTGCCGCGCCACTGCGAAAATGCGCAGAAGGTGGCCGAGTTCCTCTCCACCCAGGAGGATGTGGCCTGGATTAACTACGCCGGCCTGCCGGATAACAAGTACTACGAGCTTGCCCAGAAGCAGTTCGACGGCGGCCGCACCTGCGGCGTGGTCACCTTCGGTATCAAGGGCGGCCGCGAGCGTGCCATCAAGTTCATCGACAGCCTGAAGCTCTGCTCCATCGTCACTCACGTGGCCGATGCCCGCACCTGCGTGCTGCATCCCGCCAGCCACACGCACCGCCAGCTCACCGATAAGCAGCTGGAGGAAGCCGGCGTGAAGCCCGACCTTATCCGCTTCTCTGTGGGTATTGAGGACGCCGAGGACATCATCGATGACCTCAAGCAGGCTCTGGCCCAGATATAAAAACGCTTCAACCTCGTTTTTGAGCGAATGCGCCGGGTGGGACTTGTTCCTGCCCGGCGTGGTTTTTATGCGTATTGTTGCAGCCAGCGCTGGTAGGCCAGGGGGGAGATTTCGCTGGGGCGGATTTCGGCGCGGAGACTCCAGAACACGGCAGTGTGGAGCAGGGGGATGCCGCAGGCAGCGAGGTGCGTATCAATGGCGGCCTTGTGCGCCAGCACTTCCTCGCGGGTGGTGGCGTGTACCACGCCCATAATCTGAGCTCCGCCGAATGCTGCGCCACCGCTGCGCCAGTAACAGTGGGTCATGCAGGTATGGCGGCCGCATTCGGCGCCGGCG
The DNA here is from genome assembly GCA_045657445.1 of Akkermansia sp. Classification (GTDB taxonomy): domain Bacteria; phylum Verrucomicrobiota; class Verrucomicrobiia; order Verrucomicrobiales; family Akkermansiaceae; genus Akkermansia. The sequence continues at coordinate 5,590 of JAZOTC010000061.1, forward strand.
CGTTCTTCCATGCCGGCGGGTACGGCCCAGTGGAAGAGCCCGGCGGCACCGGTGCCGGTGCTGCGGTTGGCACTGTGGCGCTGGTGGTCCAGGAATGTGGCAAAGCGGCCGATGACTTTTTTGGCATCGAGTGCCTCGGCAATGCGGCAGTAATCCTCTGTGCTCATGCCCAGCGCAGCGGCGCGCGGCTCCCAGGGGCAGGGGGTGAATTCAGCAGGGGAAAGGCTTTCCTTGAGGCTGAGCAGCACAGCCCATTCCTGCTCGCTGAGCTGCGGGGTGGAGGGGCGCTGCATAACCGGCAGGGTGGGCAGTTTATCGCCGGGGTTGAGCCCGGCGCGGCGGGCGTGCCCCACACCCAGGGCAAACATGCCCACCACGGGCAGGGCTACCCAGTCTGTGGCGCCGATGTGCTGCATGAGCAGCTTGTTGTGCTCTGCCACGCTGCCGTAGCCGGTGGGTACCTTGAGGGTGGTCCAGAGGCGGTAATCGGCGCCGGGGGTGGCGGCATCGCTGCATTCGCGGATGACCACGTGGCCGGTGAAGGGGTCATTGGCGCAGAGCCAGGCATAGGCGCTTTCAAGGCGTTCCTGCGGCACTTGCCAGGCAATGAGGGCACCCTCTGCCAGGCTGGTGGAAAGGAGGGTCTGGCGCACGCGGCGTATGGTGCCGGCTGCCAGCATGGCCAGCAGACGGCCGATGACCTCGGCTTCATCGAGCCCGCAGCGCGTAGCAATGGTGCGGAACGGGGTGCGGTGGAAGCCTTGCACGGCGTCTTCTGCCACGCAGAGGAGGCGGTGGTTCACCGGGTCAGCTGCGCTGGCAGGGTAACTCATTCGGCGCTGGGCTGGGGGTTGACGGTGCCGCAGTGGGTGAAGAGGGTGGGGTCGAGTTCCTGGAGGGCGCGGGCGGCTATTTCGCGAGCCTGCTCCGGGGTTTCGGTGAGGGCGAACATGGTGGAACCGCTGCCGCTCATGAGGGCGGCGCGGGTGCCGGGCTGCTCCAGCAGCCAGTGCTTCATGCGTGCCAGCACGGGGAATTTGGCGAATACCGGGCGCTCCAGGTCGTTCACCAGGGTGATGCCGTCCACCTTCTGCGGGCCGTAGGAAACGCCCTTGAGGCGGCGGCTGCAGGTGAGGGCCTTATAGGCGCTGGGGGTGCTGACGCCAAAGGCAGGTTTGAGCAGGACGATGGGGCTGCTCCACCCGGCGAGTTCGGGCACGGGGGTGACGATTTCGCCGCGGCCCTGGCAGCGGCAGATGGTGGGGGTCAGGAAATAGGGAACATCGCTGCCCAGGTTGGCCGCCATGGCGCTGAGTTCGGCCAGGTCGTAGTTGGTGCCCAGAATCTCGTTGACCGCGAGCAGGGTGGTGGCGGCATCGCTGCTGCCGCCGCCGAGTCCCGCACCGTGGGGCACATTCTTGGTGAGGGTGATGCGCTGCTTGGCCTTGCGGCCATAGGCTTTTTCAAATTCGCGTATGGCCTTGAACACCAGGTTGCTTTCATCGGTCGGCACGCCGGGGGTGTCGCACAGCAGGGTGGTGGTGCGGGAGTTGTGGAAATCCAGCGTGTCGTATAAATCGAGCGGCGCCATCAGGATATCCACATTGTGGTAGCCATCCTCGCGCACTTTGTTCTGCACGCGCAGGGAAAGGTTGATTTTTGCCGGGGCCTTGTAGGTGGTCATGGTCGGGAAATTGGTAAATGGGGTTAGAGCTTAATCGCGGCGGCGGGGGCGCTGCTGCGGGCGTTTCTGCTGCTCGGCCTTCTGCATTTCGCGGAGTTGTTCGGCCGTGGGGCGGCGGATGATGTGTTCGCCGGTTTTGGCCTGGTTGGCGCGGTCACGGGCCACTTGTTCAAAGTATTCCGGGTCAGACATCCAGAGAAAACGGTTGTAGGCCTCGGTTTCTTTCTGCCTGGCACGCTCCAGCTGGGCCTGGGCACGCTCGCGTTCCTGCTCCAGGGTGTGCAGCTCCAGCAGCGGGGTGAGCAGGGTCATGGACGCCAGAAAGGCCACCAGCACCAGGAAGATGATGCCTGCCACCTTGAGCATGCCGCGAATACCACGGTCGCGACGGAGGCGTTGCTCCTCAATCTCTTCCAGTGTGGGTATGCGGTTCTTGAAAAAGGGCAGGAACATGGCGGGGGGCAGCGTATCAGCGTTCAGCAAAGGGGACGAAACGACCACGGCGGGCCAGTACCAGGGTGTGCAGGCGCAGCTGCTTGCCCTTGGAGGAGGCGGGTACGGCTGTGGTGCTTACCTCGAAGCCGGCGCGGCGCAGGGTGGCCTCCAGGCGCTTGTCTGCCTTGGACAGGTTGATGGCCAGCAGACTGCCGCCTTTCAGGGCGTTGAAATAGGCCTGGGCATCGCCCAGCGTCATCTCGCAGCGGGTGTGGGCGCTGCGCAGCAGGATAGCATGCAGCGAGCCGGTGCGCTTGCGGCACAGCTCGGCCGCGCTGGCGGGTTCGGTGCTCACGCGCTTATCCTCGAAAAGGGCCTTGTTTTCGCCGAATTCGCGGTTCCATTTCACGATTTCCGGCACGGGTTCCGCCACGATGAAGCGGGCTTTTTCCTTGGGCAGGCATTCCATGGCTTTGGCCAGGCCATAGCCCAGGCCCAGGCCGGCAATCATGATGCAGGGCTGGCCGGCGCGGGTGATGGGGGAGGTGGCGAGTTCTGCCATGGCTTCCTCGCTGCCGTAGGTGAAGGAATTGGCACAGGGCATGCCGTCGAGCTGGAGGGTGAGCACGCCATCGCGCTCCCAGAGTTCCCAGACGGAACCGTTTTCGAGGGCCTTTTCTCCTAATTTGTTCAGCGGCTTCATATTGTGTTCAGTATCAGTTCAAGGTGAGGGAAACAGGGCAGTGGTCGGAGCCGGTGATATCGGCGTGAATCTCGGCACTTTGCACGCGCGGCAGCAGCGGGGTGGAGATGCAGAAGTAGTCGATGCGCCAGCCCACGTTCCGGGCGCGCGCACCACCGCGGAAACTCCACCACGAGTAGGCCTCCCGCGCATCCGGGTGCAGCGTGCGGAAGGTATCGGCAAAGCCGGCCTGGAGCAGTTGGGTGAAGCCGGCGCGCTCCTCATCGGAGAAGCCGGCTGAGAAATGGTTGCTGGCGGGGCGTGCCAGGTCTATCTCCTCGTGCGCCACGTTCAGATCACCGCAGAAGACGACCGGTTTCTTTTCTGCCAGCCCGGCTACATAGGCGCGGAAGGCGGCATCCCATTCCTGGCGGTAGGGCAGGCGGGCCAGTTCGTTCTGCGAGTTCGGGGTGTAGCAGTTCACCAGGTAGAAATCTTCAAATTCCATGGTGGCTACGCGGCCTTCGGTATCGTGCTCCGGGCAGCCGATGCCCAGGCTTGTGGAAAGCGGTTCCACACGGGAAAGTATCAGCACGCCGGAGTAGCCGGGCTTCTGAGCCGGGTTCCACAGGCTGTACGGCCAGGAGGCCAGCCACAGGTCGCTCACCTGCTCAGGGCGGGCTTTGACTTCCTGCAGGCAGAGGATATCCGGCTGCAGGGTGTCCATCTGCTCGGCAAGCCCCTTGCCCAGGGTGGCGCGGATGCCGTTTACATTCCAGCTGACAAGTTTCATGGCGTGTTATTTGCGGTGGTGTGGGTGGATGGAGCGCAGCTTGTGCAGGCGCTGTTCCATGCGGGAGCGCAGGTTTTCCTCAATCCAGGCATTGGCGGCGGCCAGGCCCTCGGCTTTGTAGATGCGGCCAATCTGGGCTTCGACGCCGGTGGCATTGCCGGTGAGGCGCAGGAAGTTGTTGCTGGTGAACTCGATGAAGAGCGCGCCATCGATTTCTCCCTTGAAGGAGAGAATCCACTCGCGCACATAGAGCGCAAGCACGGCATCACCCACCCAGGCCTGGGCGCGTGCTACGGGGTCTTGGTCAGGGCTTAAAGTCGGCATGGAGGTATGTGGGTTTGCTGGTGGCAGGTGCCTGGTTCGGCACGCTGGCGCTGTCGGCGTAGTCGAGCTCGATTCCTACGCTGCTGTGGGGCAGGGTGGTATCGGTGTGGATGATGAGAATCTTGCGGTGCGGTTCCAGCAGCTTGAGCTGCATGGCAATGACCCGCTCATCCACGGAGAAGTGGGTGCGCCCCATCAGGAGATCCTTGAGGTGGGTGCGCAGGCGGGCCGCCCCCGGGGTTCGGGCGGTGCTGCTTTGCTCCAGCTCGCGGCATACCCAGAGTCGCGGGCTGAGTTTTGCGCCGCTCTCCATGAGGTCGAGCGTTTCGCGCAGGGTGCTCACATTGGTGGCCATCACGTTCAGATGCCGTATGTCCTGCACGGTGGCGGCGCTTTCCAGCACTTGCGAGGAGCCGATGATAATCCAGTCTCCCGGGGTGAGGGTGGTCAGCTCGGCTTCTACCTCCTCGCGCAGTTCCATGAGCGCCTGGGTGCGAGGGTCAGAATGGCTGCAGCTTGCCACCATCAGGGGCAGAACTGCAGCCAGACTCAGTAGAATGCTCGAAATGCGGCGCATGTGAGCGGTGCGCTATCAACCGCGGGAGCGCGGCTCTCGTTCACCGGCGGTCTTCACACCCGGCGTCGTGATGAACGGCGCGCCACCCGTGGGGGCTTTCTGGGTGAAGGCCACTCCGGCCTGTTCGAAATCTTTACCAGCTACCGGGAAATCCTTGCGCAGCGGGTGGTAGGGGTAGCCTTCCCACATCATGATGCGGCGCAAATCCGGATGCCCGGTGAATTCAATGCCCATGAGGTCATACTGCTCGCGTTCCAGCCAGTTGGCGGAGCGCCACACCGGTACCATGCTGGGCACGGCATTCTCGGCTTCGCTCACCGGGGTGCGCACCAGCAGATTGGCGCCGGTTTCGGCCTGGGTGATGGTGTAGTTGACCTCGAAGCGGGGCTCCTCGCCCAGGTGGTCAACGGAGGAAACGCAGACCAGCATGTCAAACCCGCAGGAGTTCTTGGCGTAGTTCATGGCCTGTTCCAGAATCTCCGGGGCGATGGTCAGGGTGATATCACCACGGAATTCCTTGCAGGTGATTTGCGGGAAACGTGCGCAGATTTTCTCAGCAGCGGCTTTCTGAAGTTCGGAAAGGGTGGGTGCGGACATGGTCGTGTGGCAGTGTGTGGGGTTAGTCCTGCGTGATGATGCCGGCGGGGATGGTGTGGGCGTTCTGGGCCTGGCGCAGGTCGTGTTCCTTGAAGAAGCCCTTGAGCGGGTGGTCTGTGGCCATAATCTTGTCCTGCAGCGTGATAAGACCCTGCAGCAGAGCCTCCGGGCGGGGAGGACAACCGGAGATGTACACATCCACCGGTACAATCTTATCGACACCCTGCAGCACGGAATAGCTGCGGAACATACCGCCGGTGCAGGCGCAGGCGCCGCAGGCAATGCACCACTTCGGCGCGGGCATCTGGTCCCAGATGCGGCGCACCAGCGCGGCCATCTTGTAGGTGATGGTGCCGCAGATGAACATGAAGTCTGCCTGGCGGGGGGCGTAGCGGTTCACTTCTGCACCGAAACGCGAAATGTCGTAGCGGGAGCAGGAAGCCGCCATGTATTCAATGGCACAGCAGGAGGTGCCCATGGGCATAGGCCACATGGAGTACTTGTGCATCCAGTTGATTGCTGCTTCGACCGTGGTGTAGACGAAACCGCCGTCGGCATCCGGGTCGCACATGAAATTTGTCTCGAGTTCCTGAAGGTTATCGCTGGCCATAATGATACGTGCGGGGGTGTAGCGCCGCCCCGCTCGCACTAGCATACCGCATTTCGGGTGAAACGCAAGCCAAATTTGGCAACGGATTGTCAAAAATGCTATAATCGCGCGCGTTATTATTTGTGTTTCGATAATAAATTCTTGACGAAAAGCTGGAGTAGGTATAGGATTGGCCGCATGAACAAGCCCACTAAGCATTGGAGTGCTACGCTTACGGCGTTGGCTCTGACATTGACGGCGCCGGCTTTTGGTCAGGAATCCACGGGTGACCCCTTCCTGGATGCCATGATGATGGACCAGCAGGCCGCTCAGGAAAATACGACAACTGCGGCCAAGACCCAGGCCAGCGCGTTTGACGAGGCTGTGGCCCGCAAACAGGCCGCTGCAAAGAAAGCAGCTGCTGAGGCTGGTAAGCCTGTGGAGACCAAGCTCGTTTCTGCTGCATCCGATACCGATTTGCTGGATGACGCAGCTGTGACTCGCGAACTGGGGCCCGCCACAGGTCTGTTCCAGGACGGTGCTTCCTATGATGGCAAGCGCGTATCTGGCGTTGAGTTTAAGTACACCGGCAAGAAGGTGCTGCCCGACAGCCGCCTGCTGGACGTGGTGCAGACCCGCGCTGGCAGCGAGTATTCCTCCGCCCGTGTGAACGCAGACCTTGAGCGCCTTATCGAGCGCAGCCTGATTGACCCGAACGCCACGGTTTCCGTGCAGCCTTCCGGCAAGTCGGTTAAGGTGATTTTCAATGTGCGCGCCAGCAGCGTGATGGCCGGTGTGGGCTTCACCGGTAATCAGGAGTTTGACGATGACGACCTGCGCGAGACGGCTAAGCTGCAGCCCGGTACTGTGCTGAGCGATGCCGCGCTGGCCGCAGCTCGTGCCAACATTATCAAGGCCTATCAGGAAGCCGGGTATCCCGATACCAAGGTGAACTGGAAAGCCACGACAACCGAGAACGGCGCCTACAAGGATGTGGTGTTCGAGATTATCGAAGGCCGCGAGGTGACCATGAGCAATATCGATTTCGAGGGCAACACCGCTTTCGATGATGAGCAGCTGCGCCAGCTCATGAAGACGAAGGAGCGTGGCCTCTTTACCTGGTTCACCAAATCTGGCCGCGTAGACCGCGAACAGGTGGAGGATGACCTGGAGGCTGTGGTGAAGCACTACCGCAACTATGGTTACCTTCGCGCTCGTCTGGCCAATGTGGAATACACCGCCAGCCCGAACGAAACCGGCCGCAAGAAGCTTAACCTGAAGGTGACCATTGAGGAAGGCCCGCGCTACAAGGTGCGCAAGGTCAGCTTTGGTCCGCTGAAGGCCTATACCCAGCAGGAACTGGAGCCGGGTCTGAGCATGCTCGATGGCGATATCTACTCCCTGCAGAAGGTGTCGGATGACGTGACGATGATTCGCCGTTACTATGGCGCCAAGGGGTACTCCGATGCCGATGTGCGCCCGGATATTGATGAAGCCGGTGTGGCTGAGGACGGCACCCGTCTGGTTGATATCCGTTATAACGTAACGGAAGGTGACTGCTACAAGGTGGGCCGCATCAATGTGCGTGGCAACACCAAGACCCGCCAGCACGTCATTCTCCGCGAACTTCCCCTCAAACCCGGTGAAAACCTGAACTCCGTGGACCTGGAGACGGCTAAGAAGCGTCTCGAAAACCTGAACTACTTTGACCAGGTTGAGGTATCCCAGGGGCTTTCCACCACCAGTGGCTACCGCGATGTGAACGTGAATGTTCACGAGAAGATGACCGGTAACCTGACGCTGGGTGTGGCTTTCTCCACCGTGGAAAATGTCTACCTGTACACCACGATTACCCAGTCGAACTTCGATATCCGCGGCTTTGTCAACGGTGGTACCTTTGTGGGTGGCGGTCAGCGCCTGACTATCAGCGGTAAGCTGGGTACGGAGTACACGAGCGCATCCGTATACCTGTTGGAACCCTGGTTCATGGATCGCCAGCTGGCTCTGGGTAACGAGCTGTTCTTCTCTAACTCCACTTACCTGAGCGATTACTACGAGCAGCAGAACTTCGGCTGGGCTATCTCCTTGCGCAAGGCTCTCAGTGACCTCACTTCCGTGAAGTTTGAGTACCGCCTGGAGCACTACGGTATTGATCCCGATAATGATGCCCCGATTTTCTTCAAGGAACAGGAAGGCGACTATGTGCGCAGCCACTTCCGCGTGAGCTACGAGTACGATTCCCGCGATGCTATCGTGACTCCCCGCTCTGGCGGTAACTGGGAGGTACACCTGGGCTACAGCGGCCCCGGCAGCACCGAGGAAACCTACACTGTGGGTATGAGTGGTTCGTACTACTACAATTCCTTCTGGGATTCCATCTGGAGCGTGAACTTCGGTATGGAGACTGTGGATGCCGTTTCCGGTGGCAATGTGCCGATTTTCGAACGCTGCTATCTGGGTGGCCCGAACAACCTGCGCGGCTTCCGCTACCGCGATGTGGGTATGGTTGATCGGGATCTGGCTGGCGATGAAACCATGGGTGGCAAGTCCTCTGCTTATGCTCAGTTTGAGGTAACCTTCCCGGTGGTGGAATCGGTTCGCTTCGCCATGTTTGTTGATGCTGGTTTTGTGCATGCGGACAGCTTCGACTTCATTCCCAATGAACTGGCTGCCAACTACGGTATCGGCCTGCGCATCCAGCTGCCCATGGGCCCGCTGGCTGTGGACTACGCCATCCCGCTGCGCAGCGACAACTGCGCGGACGACAGTCCCCAGTTCCAGTTCTACGTGGACTACAAGTACTAAAGCTCCACAAGTGCTGATTTGAGCAAACACCCGGTTGTCACAGGCAACCGGGTGTTTTTTTCAGGCATTATGGTGCTGGTTCAGATATGCTGGTAGATATATTCGGCGAAACATGCTAACGTGCCAGGAGAATAAGGATAGAAAGCAAATGCTAACTTATGATTTATCGGCATGCAATGCCGATAAATCATACGCCGCGTCAGCGGCGTATTTCATACTCGCCGCAGGCGGGTATTTCATGCGGTCTCGCCGCAATTCATACCGCAGGAACTGCGGTATTTCTCACACGCGTCAGCGTGTAT
>JAZOTC010000062.1:0-19187 GCA_045657445.1 Akkermansia sp.
AGCCTCCGGATCCAGCACCTTGGCCGTCACCGTAGCACCTGCTACCGTGGGAGCACCCACCTTCGTCTCACCTTCGTTCTCCACCAGGAGCACCTGGTCGAACGTGGTCTCGCCATCCTTCTCCAGACCAGCGAGGCGGTCAACGGTGAGGATATCACCGACCGTCACACGGTACTGCTTGCTGCCGGAAGTGAAAACTGCGTATGCCATAATTTTCAGAATTTTGATGTTGCACCCGCTCATGCGGGCTGGCACATTATAGGCACACCGGCGCATTTGTAAAGAAAAATTTCACACAAAAATGAAAAATTTGCAGAAAATTTTTAAAAATTCTCCTATTGAGGTTACATCCGAAGCCGAAATGGTGGCACTTGGCCGGTCCATGTCCGCCGAACTGGAACCCGGCCAGGTATTCGGGCTGGTGGGTGACCTGGGCGCCGGCAAAACACACCTGGTGCAGGGTATACTGGAAGGACTGGGCGCCGGCAACCCCGCCGCCAGCCCCACCTTCTCCCTGGTGCATGAGCACGATGACGGTGCCCTGCCCGTGGCGCATTTCGATTTCTACCGCATGAAGAGCCCGCAAGAGGCCATCGGCATCGGCTGGGATGAATATCTGGAAAGCGGCCGCATCCTGCTGGTGGAATGGGCTGACCGCTTCGATGGAGCCCTCATGCCCGCCGACACGCGCTGGCTCGTCCTCCGCCACACCGGCGAAAACACCCGCACCGTCACCCTGGTGGAATGATTAATAATTAATGATTAGTGATTAATTTAACGCCCGGCAAGGCTCGGACTGCGGGCTCCCCATCTATATCTTACTTAACCCCTCTATGAATCAAACACCCTCTACTATTCCCGACAGCGAGATTCTGCTCTACACCTCCCCCGATGGACAGGTGCAGCTCGATGTCCGGTTGCAGGAGGACACCCTGTGGATGACCCAGCAGATGATGGCCGAGTTGTTCCAGACAACGGTGCAGAATATCATCATGCACGTTGGTAATATATACAAAGAAGCTGAGCTTCAACGAGAGGGAACTTGTAAGGATTTCTTACAAGTTCGAAAAGAAGGCTCTCGTTCCGTGCGGCGTCCGGTCAATTTCTACAATCTGGACATGATTCTTTCCGTGGGTTACCGCGTCAATACGCGGCGGGGTACACAGTTCCGCATCTGGGCCACGCAGCGTCTGCGCGAGTACCTGGTACGCGGCTACGTGGTGCACGAAAAGCGCCTGCAGCAACTCGGGCAGGTGGTAAAGCTGATGCGCCGGGTGGAAAACCGGCTGGATGCCCGCCAGGTGCTGGATGTCATCGAACACTACAGCACGGGATTGAACCTGCTGGATGACTACGACCACCAGTGTCTTACCCGCCCGGCAGGCTCCACCCAGTGCTATGTGCTGGAGTACGATGAATGCCGCAGACTCATCGACAGCATGAGCTATGGCGCTGAATCTGATCTCTTCGGCCGGGAAAAAGACGATTCATTCCGCGGGGCCTTGGGCAATATCTACCAGAGCTTCGGAGGGACTGATATCTACCCCACCATGGAGGAAAAAGCGGCGCGGCTGCTCTACTTCACAGTCAAGAACCACGCCTTCTTCGACGGCAACAAACGCATTGCCGCCGCCGTGTTCCTGTATTTTCTCGACCGCAACAACGCCCTCTTCATCAACGGCTGCAAACGACTGGCAGACGCCACCCTCGTGGCTCTGGTTATCCTCATCGCCGAATCCAGGCCGGATGAGATGGAAACCATCATCTCCGTTATCCTGAACTGCATGCAGCAGGAAGCGTCTACTTGATTATTATTCCCCTCCGCCAGAAGGGAACCAACGCCGGGCCATCATCAAAGCATGCTTCCAGAATTCACCGTTTCTCCCCCGCAGCGGGCGCTGCATCTTCCGGTGGATTTCAATATCCAGCACCCCTTTCAGGTGGACGATATTTTTCACTGTTTCCGGGTCTAAATCCACCCAGCACCAGGGTGAGTTCGTAAGATAATCCAGCCGAAACAAAGATTTTCTCCCGGGATTCTGCACTTTTGAGGCTACCTGCTCAATAAAGTATTCCAAGCCATTTTCGTGGGCATCGAACAGCAGATAAGGCATTTTTCCGTACTCAGCCATTTCCACCTTAAACTCATACTCATTCTTCATTCCGGTAATAATCTCCCGGAACAATTGTGCGTAATCCTTTCTGAATCGCAGCACATAAAAAGAATCCACCGCGTACCTTGAATAGGAATACACAGATGAGAACACGCCATAGCTGAAATCAGCCTGATGCGCTGCCAGCGCCGTCAGCAACTCGGGCGACAGCCGTACATTCCGACGGCGCGGGCTGACCTTGCGCTCGGATTCCGTGATATATAAGCTTTCAACCTTGACCCGGTCTCTGGCCCGATTCAACACACGGCAGGCATAGCGCAACTTTCCAGCTGCACCGCCCCGCGGTTCATCGGAACACACGTCATGCCAATCCGCGCAGCCAACAGGTTTCAGCGAGATACTCAGCATCACTCAAACAGCGAGAGTACGGCTTCGGCAGCCTTGGCAGCGGCGCCGCCGTGGCCGAGGGTGGCCATGGATTCCTGCATTTCGGCCAGCACCCTGGCGCGGGAATCGGGCTGGGTGAGGCGCTCGAGCTCGGCAATGCAGTTCTCCACGTTGAAATCATCCTGCAGCAGCTCTCGGGTCACGGGCTTGTCCACCAGGATGTTCACCATACCCACGTATTTGATGGTGAGTACCATGCGGGCAAAAAGATATGTACCGTAAGCCACCTTATACACCAAGGCAAAGGGCAGCTCGTGCAGCGCGGCCTCCAGAGTGGCCGTGCCAGAGGTGACCAGCGCAGCCTCGGAGCGATCCATCAGATCATGGTAGCTGCCGGGGCAGATGTTGATGATTTCGGCGGGCATGCCGGCTTCATCAGCCATACGACGCATGACTGCAGCCAGTTTCTCTGAGCTGGCAGAGGTTTCAAATCGCCACTCTGGGTGGCGGGTGCGGAGTTCCTTCACCACATCCAGGAACACGGGGAAATGGCGCTCTACTTCGCGGTTGCGGCTGCCGGGGAAGAGACCGATGAGGTTCTTCTCACGCACATCGGTGCGGCGGGCGGCCAGGATATCATCCACCAGCGGGTGGCCCACAAACTCAGTGCGCAGTCCGGCTTTCTCAAACAGCGGCTTTTCAAAGGGGAAGGTGCACATCATCAAATCCAGCACGGCGGCCAGCTTGGGAATGCGCCCCTTCTTCCACGCCCACACCATGGGGGCTATGAAATAGGCAATCTTTGTCTTGGGAGACACCTTGCGCACCCGCTCGGCCAGGCGCTGGTTGAATCCGGGGTAGTCGATAAGCAACAGGCAATCCGGCTGCTCGGCAGCAATGCGCTCCGTCATCTCCTTGAGCTTGCGGGCAAAGAAACGGATATGGCGCAGCACCTCCACCAGGCCAATCACCGCAGCGGCATCAGCCCAGTCCTCCACACCAGGAGCCAGGGCATGCATCCTGTTGCCGCCAAGGCCCACAATTTCCAAATCGGGACGGCGGCGCAGCAGTTCCTGAATCACCAATGCGCCCTGTTTATCGCCGCTTTTCTCGCCGGCTACCACAAACATCTTCATGACTGAAACTCTATCACGCGCGCGAAAAAAATGCAAGAAAAGACTTTTATTCCATGCAAATGTGTGCATAATCCCCGCATGCACGAATTCCTTGTCTATTGTATGGACTGCATCCAGCAGTGGGGATACTGGGGCGTTGTGGTGCTTATGGCCATGGAAAGCTCCATCATTCCCGTGCCGAGCGAAATCGTAGTGCCACCGGCAGCCATTGCCGCCACCTTCCCGAATGCCAGCATGTCATTCTGGGGCGTGGTCGCAGCCGGCACAGTGGGTTCCTACCTGGGTTCGTGCGTCATGTATTTCACAGCACTTCTGCTGGGTCGGCCGTTCATGTTCCGCTTCGGTAAATACTTCCTCATGCCGCCGCACAAGATTGAGAAAGCAGAGGTATTCATGAACAAATACTCCACCGCGGGCATCTTCTTTGCGCGTTTCCTGCCGGTGGTGCGCCACCTCATCTCGATTCCCGCCGGTCTCGTGAAAATGAACTTCACCATGTTCAGCCTTGCCACCATCACCGGCTCGGCCATCTGGTGCTGGGTGCTTGCCTGGTTCGGCAACAAAGTGGGCAGCGCCCACCCCGATATCATGAACAGCCCGGAGGACCTGGTACACGCCGTAAAGGACGAATCGCACCTCGTGGTGCTGGCCATTGTGATGCTGGCAGCCCTCTACGCCCTCATGAAATACATGACTCGCAACAAAAACTAACCCCCTTCCCTTACCCATTATGAGCAACGAAAACCTTATCGAGGAAATCAAGCGTCTCAAGCGGGAGCGCAACGCCATCATCCTGGCACACAGCTACCAGCGCCCGGAAATCCAGGACCTGGCCGACTTTGTGGGCGATTCCCTCGCCCTGGCCCGCAAGGCACAGGAAGCCGAGTGCGATGTCATCGTGTTCTGCGGCGTGCATTTCATGGCCGAAACCGCCTGCATCCTGAACCCCAGCCGCACCGTGCTGCTGCCGGATGCCAACGCCGCCTGCTCGCTGGAATCCTCCTGCCCGGCAGAGGAACTGGCCGCTTTCCTGGAGGCGAACAAGGAGAAGAATTACTACGTGGTGGCCTATGTGAACTGCTCCATAGGCGTGAAGGCCCTGGCGGATGTCATCGTGACCAGCGGCAACTCCCAGCGCATCATTGAAACCGCCCCGGCAGACCGCCCCATCCTCTTTGTGCCCGACCAGAACCTGGGCGCCTGGACCGCGCTCAAGACCGGCCGCGCCATGACCATGTGGAACGGCGCCTGCCACGTGCACCAGCGCTTCACCCGCGACCAGCTGCTGGCCACCAAGGCAAAATACCCGCAGGCGCAGATTGTGTGCCACCCGGAATGCCAGGAAGCCATCCGCCTGCTGGCAGACCACATCTGCTCCACAGAGAAGATGATTCCCTACTGCCGCGAAAGCGAGTGCGGGCAATTCATCATCGTGACCGAAACCGGCATTCTGCACCGCCTGCGCAAGCTGGTGCCGGGCAAGGAATTCATACCGGTGGACATGGGTACCTGCTCCTGCGCCGAGTGCGAGTTCATGAAGCTCAACACCTTGGAAAAGCTGCGCAACTGCCTGCGCGACATGGCCCCCGAGGTACGCGTGCCCGAGGAACTGCGCCTGCGCGCCGCCGCCCCGCTGGAGCGCATGCTCGAACTCTCCAAGTAATTGATGAACATCGCCCCGCACATCCTGGCACACGGCAACTGGGTTTCCATGGAGGAATTCATGGAAATGGCGCTCTATGACCCGGAAGCAGGCTACTACAGCACCAACATTGCCGACATCGGCTACCGCGGCGATTTCTCCACCACCGCGACCATGAGCGACCTCCTGGCCCGCCGCCTGGTGCAGCAGTGGAAACAAAGCTGCCAGGCCTGCGGGCGCCGGCTCCCCATCATCGAAATCGGCGGCGGCAATGGCGATATGGCCGTGAGCATGGCGCGCGCGCTGGGCTTCTTCAACCGCCTGCGCGTCAAATACTACATGGTAGACCGCTCCAAAGCCCTGCGCGATGTGCAGCTCATGGTAGGCGGCAACTTCGTGCGCGTGTACGAAACCATCGAACAAGCGCTCAGGCACGCCGGTGGCCGCGCCTTCATCTTCTCCAACGAGCTGCCGGATGCCTTCCCCACCCGCCAGTTTGTGTACCAGGACGGCAAATGGCTCGAGCTGGGCTACTCCGTGAACCACGGCCAGTTTGTGCGCGCCGTGAAAGAACGCCCGCTGCCGGAATCCTGCGCCTTCAGCCGCTGGGCCTACGAAGGGCAGATTATCGAGGTGCAGGAAAGCTACCACAAATGGTATGCCGCCTGGCAGCCGCTCTGGAAATGCGGCACCCTGGTCACCATTGACTACGGCGAGCTGAACGATACCCTCTACCACCGCCGCCCCGCCGGCACCCTGCGCGGCTACAAAGCCCACCAGCTGGTCAGCGCCGATGAACTGCCCGCCCTCGCCGGCCGGTGCGATGTGACCACCGATGTCAACTTCTCCGACCTGCTGCGACTGGCGCAGAACTGCGTGGGCGACCGCGTGCAATACACGAGCCAGCACGACTACCTCGCCCCCCTGGCCGACCCCACCAGCGCGGCAGACCGCCACCTCATCGCCGTACCCGGCGCCGGCGACCACTTCAACGTGCTCATCCAGCACCGCTTCGAATCATGACCCGCCGCCTCAAATTCAGCCTTGCCTCCCTGCTGCTGGCAGCTGCAGGCACCACCCTGCTGGCAGGCGATTTCCTGATGCCCCGCTGCCTCTGCCGCGGCGGCGAGTGGGATGGCCCGGTCACAGACCATTTCGACGGCCTCTTCTTCTACAACGCCGAGCCCAGCACCCTGTATAAAAGCAGCAACCTGCTGCAGTGGCTCAGCGAGCGCCACCAGAAAGGCGACTACCCCACCGTGCAGCAGAACACCCACCAGCCCCAGCTTGCACCCAGCGTCGATTGCCAGGACTGGGAGGTCACCATGGTCAACCACTCCACCATGCTCATCCGCACCGCCGGGCTCAACATCCTGACCGACCCGGTCTGGAGCGACTACACCAGCCCGGTGCAAGGCTTCGGCCCCAAACGCTGCCGTCCCGCCGGCATCGCCTGGAATGAGCTGCCGAAAATCGATATCTGCCTCATCTCCCACGACCACTACGACCATTACGACGCCGATACCCTGCGCCAGCTGGCCAAGGAACACAACCCGCTTTTCATCGTCCCCCTGGGGCTGGGCAGCCTCCTGAAATACCACTGCGGAGCACACACCCGCATCATCGAGGCAGACTGGTGGGAAACCGTGCAGCACGGCGAACTGAACATCACCCTCACCCCCGCCAAACACTGGAGCAACCGCTACCGCTACACCTACACCCGCAACCGCTCGCTCTGGTGCGGCTTCTACCTGGCCTCCACCACCGGCCCGGCCATCTACTTTGCGGGCGATTCCGCCAAATCCGACTGCTTCCGCCAGATTCACCAGCGCCTCGGCGCGCCGGATGTCGCCCTCATCCCCATCGGCGCCTACAAACCAGACTGGATTCGCAACGGCCACATCTCACCCGCTGAAGCCGTGGAAGCCTTCCAGCACCTCCAGCCCCGGCAGGCCATCGCCTGCCACTTCGGCACCTGGCAACTCGCCAACGAAGGCTACCAGGAAACCCTCGATGACCTGACCACCGCCCTCCGCCAGGCCGGCATCCCCCAGTGGCAATTCATTGCCCCCGAAAACGGCCAGACCCTCCGCGGCAAAGGCGGCAGAGAAGAATAACGCCCGGGCGCTCGGCTCCATAGTGCGCCTCCAGCTCTGCCGCCATGCGCCGCACGGCGGTGGCTATCTGGTCCGCAGAAAAGAGGGGCTCAATCGTCATTACTTCAGCTTGCGGCGGGTCACCATGTACACCTTATCGCCATGGCGCACCTTGGCGGGCACGGCAATGAGCGCAGTCGCGCCCTTGGGCGCCACCTGCACCACCTGGGTTTCGCCATTTTCATCGTCGCAGCGCACCTCGGGCACCGTTACGCGCACAATACCGGTGGTCACGCCGGTAATCTCAATCTTATCGCCCGGGGAAACGGGGCCGGCCTCCAGGCGGATTTCGGCCACTCCGGCCTTGGCGTACCAGCGCATCACGCGGCCGAGGTGCTGGCGCTGCTCCAGAGCCAGGCTATTCGAGCAACCGCTCCAGGTATCCCACTCCTCGCCCAGGTAGTAACCACCGTGCCAGAACTGGCGGTTGAACACGCGCAGCAGCTCCGCCTCCCAGGCGCCGACCTTCTCCGGGCTCCACTCACCACGGGCGCAGCACTGCACCGCTTCCTTGTAAACAGAGGTGACGGTGGAGACATAGGCCTCGGAGCGGCCGCGGCCCTCCAGTTTGAACACCGACACGCCCGCCTCCACCAGCTGGTCAATCACGCGGATGGTGCAGATATCCTTGGGCGACATGATGTACTGGTTGTCAATATCCATCTCGAAGCCGGTTTCGGTATCCGTCACGCGGTATTTGCGGCGGCAAAGCTGGTAGCACTGCCCGCGATTGGCGCTGGCGTTGTAGGCCGCCAGACTCATGCCGCATTTGCCGGAGATACCGATGCAAAGCGCCCCATGAGCAAACACCTCGATGCGCACCAGATTACCGGAGGGGCCAGTGATATTCTCTTTCTTAATCCCTTCGATGATATGGCGAATCTGGCTGAGCTTCAACTCACGCGCCAGCACCATCACATCGGCATAGGCGGCAAAGAAACGCACAGCCCCCATGTTGCACACATTGGCCTGCACCGAGATATGCACCTCCAGCCCGATGCTGTGAGCGTAGGAAATCACGGCCAGGTCGGCGGCAATCACAGCATCCACCCCGGCATCCTTAGCCTGGCGGAGCAGCTGCTGCATGCCCTCCAGCTCCTCATCGTAAATAATCACATTGCAGGTCAGATACGCCTTGGCACCGCAAGCATGGCACAGGCGCGCCACCTTCGGCAAATCCTCCACCGTGAAGTTCACCGTGGAGCGGGCACGCATGTTATACATACCCACACCAAAATACACACTATCGGCCCCGGCGCGCAGCGCCGCAGCCAGCGATTCAAATGACCCCGCGGGGGACATGATTTCCAATTCCTGCATGCGCGGGAGTGTACCCTTTATCCCCTGAAAGGTCAAGGAGGAAGCCGTAAATCTCGCGCAAAATGCGGCATTTCCAGCCATAGAGCGTAAATCTTGCTTGCAATGGCACGCGCTATACGTTAATTTTAATAAAATCAATTCTGCTATCACCATGAGAAAAAATCTGTTCATGCTGGCTCTCGGGCTCATCACCGCCATTCCAGCAACTTCTGCAACGGCACTTTTCACCGACCCCGGCAGCACGACCGTGCGCGAGAACGTGACCTGCACCAATGGCAGGTTGACCGGCGAATTCGGCACGCTCTACACCCGCCTGCCCATTTATAACGTGCTGCATTTCCGCAAATCCAACGCCGCCACGGCAGCTGTGGCTGTCACCATCGACCTCACGGCGGCTTCCAAGGTCGAGCAGCCCACTAAAATTCTGACGGTAGCGAGCACTCACGAGCTCGGGCTCATGGCCACCCCGAACGGCATTACCGGCAACTGGCATGGCAAGCCCTGGGGCGAGGCCATTCCCTACGGCAAGCTTTGCACCCACCCCGCATCTTTCACGCGCGATGGTTCCACCTACATGACCTTCACCGTTGTATTCTCCGGCTGCCAGGGTGCCGGGTGGAACGGCATCGGCGGCATCATGGGGTACGATGTCAACGGCTCACTCGCCATCTCCTACCCCCTGCTCGCCTCCGCCGACAACAAGGATTTTTCGGCCATTGAAGCCAACCTCGACCTGGTGAAAATCATTTCTGTAACCCCGGATATCAACCGCAACACGGCCAACCTGCCCACCCAGGCAGCAGCCCAGGCCGCCAAGGCCCAGCGCAAGTTCCTGAAAGCCCGCGGCGAGTTGCTTTCCCCCACCGAATGGGTATTTACCGGCATTGGCATTCTGGTGCTGCTGGGCGGTCTCAGCATAGCCGCCATCCGCAAGGGCAAGTGGTAATTCTTCCTGTTTAGCATACCTATGGAACCAGAACGGGGGAAGTGCAGCAGCGCTTCCCCCGTTCTTTCTTGCAGGCTCTCTAACGCTTTGGCGAAATCTGCCTCTGTATATGGAGAGCGTGGATAATTCTGAATGTAAAAGCTATGACTATTCTGCCATGCCGGAATCTTCACCGCCGGTCAGCCAGGAAATACTGACCGGAGCAAAGCGAATATGGCGAATGGGGTCACCATTGACCTCGAACAACACGCCCGCCACACCCGGCTTCACCGGGCAGAGAACGGAATAGGCATAGGGTCCATCGCCCACATAGCGGGACACGGGCCAGGTCTTGCCATCATCATAGCTCATCTTGATGACACCTTTGCTGCGTCCCTGGGTGGGAGAAGAGAACAGAATGCGTCCCTTGTTTCCCAGCTTGGCATCATCCGCGTAGGAATAGCGGGTCAGACCATTCTGGCAGTTCGGGCTGGGCAGCTCCGGGTGGTCAGATACCGCGCCCCAGGTGGCACCACCGTCCTCGGAGTACGCTACCTTGCGCAGGTTGCCACCCCAGGCACGCGATACCACAAACAAACCGCCGGTCTCGGTTTCCACCACTGACACTTCGTTGATACCACGCCCGGCATCGGATTTGCTGCCGATTGTCCAATCCTTGCCGCCGTTATCGGAGTAGGCTGCAGCCAGCGTCCAGTTGCCAAAGGGTCCCTCATTAAGCGGCACCACCAGGCGTCCCTTGTGCTTGCCGCGTGTAAGCTGCACACCAGGATTCGGGCCGCTGCAAGTGATGGTGACTCCCTCGTTCTTGGTGAACCTGGTCACATCTCTGGGCGCTGTCCACTTCTTCCCATTGCGGGAGAAACAGACAAAATTGCGGATGCAGCGGTCATCTTCCCACCCGGTGGGGATATCGGGCGTGCGCTCCTTCACCCCCTCGGGGTAGCGCTGGAAGAACAAGACTATCTGCTTCTTCTCGCGGTCATACATCAGGCAGGGGTTATTGAACGTCGCACCCTTGGAGGCAGCTGCCACCTCTGGCTTGCTCCAGGTCTTGCCGCCATCCTTGCTGACTGAGACAATCAGATCATTCTGCCCCTGGTCGGTATTCTGGTAGCGACCTTCTGCCATGGCTACGAGCATGCTACCGGCGTTGATGATGTCCGGAATGCGGATACTGGCATAGGGATTTCCCTTACCCGCCACAAAGACATCAACCGCACGCGAATACGGTTCGCTGTCCAGCTCGGCAAGCTCAGCTTTGGAAGCAGGCTTACCCGGCAATGCAGAAGGCGCACCCTTATCCTTCTTTTTCTTCTTCCCCTTCTTTCCTTTCTTACTGGCGGGCTGTTCCTGGGCGGAATCATCCTCTGCGAAGGCCGGCGTAAAAGAAACAGGTGCCGCCACCAGGATGGCGGCGACACACAGTATAAGTGATGAAATCTTCATCGCCTCAGGCATTTTTCTTCTTGGGAAGCATGAAGAGGATGATACCACAGAGCATCATGAGAATACCAGCAAGGCTCAGCACCGTGGAAAGCGGAGTGCCGGAATCCTTGAGACTGCCACCCAGCCAGGAAACGAGAGCACCAGCGCCCACGGAGGTCAGGTTGAGCAGACCGTAACCAGTAGCGGCAAAGCGCTCGTCGATCGTGTTGCGCAGCACAGGCATGAGTGTGGCATCCATAGCGCCCTGAGCCACGCCCTGCATCGACACCAGCGCCAGCACCGCCACTAATCCTACCTCTGCACCAAACATCATGGCCAGAAGCACACAGGGACCCGCCACGCAGAAAGCGATACCGGGCACATAGGCACGGGCATTCTTGTTGCGCAGATACCAGCGGTCGGCAATCACAGCGCAGGC
Source organism: Akkermansia sp. (assembly GCA_045657445.1). Lineage (GTDB taxonomy): Bacteria > Verrucomicrobiota > Verrucomicrobiia > Verrucomicrobiales > Akkermansiaceae > Akkermansia. The sequence goes on from JAZOTC010000062.1 coordinate 11,566, forward strand.
CAGCACAGAGATGTACTTGGCAATGTTAATCCACTGGGTGGCAGCGGGGCCGGCATCGGCCTCAGAAATGTTGAACATATCCTGCAACAGACGCGGATACCAGCCCAGCAGGAACCAGTTTGCGAAACCGGCAAAAGAAATCATGAGCAGCAGCAGGTACATGCCACGGCCAGTGAAGATGCTCTTGAGCATCTGGCCCAGCGTAAACTGAGGAGCAGCAGGTGCAGCAGCCTCTTCCTCGACAGCGGCCCCGGCAGGAGCGTCCGCAGCCTTCGGGTCACGCAGGAAGAAGAGTACGATAAGGCCGTATGCCACGCCGATGAAACCAAACACCTCGAAAGTAAGGCGCCAGCCCATCTGGCAGGGGTCACCAGCCATCATGGCACCATAACCAGCCATCACCTGACCAGCGTAGATACCGCTCATGTGCAGGCCCGTTGCCAGAGAGCGGGTGCTGCCACGGTGATAATCGGTAATAAGAGCCAGTGCGGCGGGAATGTAGAATGCCTCGCTCACGCCCATCATGGCACGCCAGAAGACAAGTTCCTCATAAGATTCGGACTTACCGGTCATCCAGGTCACAATGGACCACACGACCAGTGAGCACATGATGATGAACGAACGGCTGAAGCGGTCCGCCAGGTAACCACCCACAGGGGAAAGGGCAGCATACACAATGAGGAAGGCGGAAGTCACGATACCGAACTGAGCCTGCGTCATCTCAATGCAGCCCGGCCCTTCGGTCATGGACTTGTTGAGCACAGCCAGCAGCTGGCGGTCGAAGTAGTTAAGCATCACCACGACCCAGAGCACAGCCACGGCAATCCAGGCCCATTTGCCGGGTTTGGTCACAGGTGCATTCGGAGAGATGGCGGGTTTAGCGAGTCCTTTCTTGCAAGTTGCCATGATAGCAAGCACTGCAATGGCGATGGCCACCCAGGGGGTGAGATCGGCCAGGAACGACAGGATGGGATTAGGTTCAGGCATAGTAGTGTATTATTTGTTGTTGATTGTAGAGATGATGGGGGTGCGCACACCAGGATGCGTTTCGCCGGAGATGATAAATACCGTGTTCATGACCTTGACAGCCGGTGCCGTGGCAATACCGATACTGTTCTGACCGACCACGCGCCACGTCCCGGTATGGGGGCAGAAGCTGTAGATGGTGGTATTCTGGCCGGGGTGCACCTCCGGCGCCTTACCGGCAAGACTCGCACGGTAGTAGTTGCCGGGATCGCCGCAGAGCAGCAGCAATTCTCCCTTGTGGGAGGGCATGGGCGTAGCCGGTGCCACGATTGTTTCGGGCATATCGGGGGCCGTGCTCCAGGTGTTGGTGGACGGGTTGTAGCACAGCGTGCTCTTCAGGTAGGTACGCTCAGCCGCGCCCTTGGCGTCCGGGTGCAGAGAGCAGCCACCTGCCACATAGATACGGCCATCATCCCAGGAACCGGCAAAGGTGCCGGCAGCCGCCAGCATACGACCCTCGCCAGGCATGGGAGCAAGCTCCTTCCAACCGGCGGCGGGATTTGTCAGGTCCAGCACAAAGCAACGGTTCAGACAGGTAACAGAATCTGCCTTTTCCTGCCCGCCGAACACATAGAGCTGGCTGTAACGCTGCACAAAGGCAGGGTATGCCGTGGTGACCGGCAGCGGGGGCAGAGCCTCGCAGGAGCCATCCGCCTTGATGCGGGTCACGGTTGCCACATGACCGTCCATGTTGCAACCACCAGCAATCACCATATCATCCCCCTTGGTTGTATGCGCAGCATAGCCAATGGGATAAGGCAGCTTAGCCAACACGGAGCAGCTGCCATCCATGGGATTGATGCTCAGAATTTCATCGTAGAACACCTTGGCACCGCGCTCTGCCGGGGTCTTGGCGCCCGGCTTGGCATTCGGGAAATTAGCGCCGCCAATGGCAAGAATACGCGCACCCTCAGCCGTGCGCACGGTGCTTGCCACCATGCCGGCACGCCCCACAGGGTCAGAGATACGCGGACTCTCCGCCAGCGGCTTTACCGCAGCCTCGTACGGGCGGTTGAAATGCCATTTGCAGCCCGAGCACTGCGCTGCCAGAGGAAGCGCTGCCACGGCTGCCAGAATGCAAAGATTCTTCAACATAACTTATTCTCAGATTTTAGCACCCCACACCTGATTCGAGCGCTTGCCGGGGCGCTGCTCGCCGTTCACGATGACGGCCATGCCATTCCACACCGCGCAGGGCAGCACGGCGCGGGCCACAGCAATCTCACCGGCATCATACCAGGTATCACTGCCGGGGCAGTAGCAGAGGCTCTGGTTGTGGAAACCAGGGTGATTCTGCGGCGTAAAGCCCTTCACCGTGGCATCATCGCCACCCAGCAGGTATATGCGCCCGCCAATCACCGGGGCTGGCGTGGGGGCGGCACCGCAATAGTGCGGCAGGTGAGCCAGGCGGCGCCAGCCGGTCTGCTCGCTCCAGCTCCAGGCATCCGTCAGCATCTCACGGGCCATGCGGCCCTCCTCGCCCGGCTGCAGGCCAATGCCACCCAGCACGTAAATGGTGTGACCGATAGTGGCCATCTGCTGCAGGAAACGGCCGCGGCAGGGCATGGGGTCGCCCTCGCTCCAGCAGTCTGTTTCCGGGTCGTAAATCCACATGCGGGCCTCGGCATCCTGCTCACCGGGAGCAATGGAACCGCCCTGCACATAAACCTTGCCACCCATCACGGCAGCAGCGTGCCCGGTCAGCGTAGTGGGCAGCGGCGCCACCGCCTTGCAGCTTACATCGCTGCCATCCCATGTCAGCATGTAGCAATCTGCCACGGCACCCTCGGCATTGCTGCCGCCAATCAGCATGACGCCCTGCGGCAGAGTCGCAGTGGCACCATAGCCCAGCGGCTTGGGCAGCGGGCTGGCATCCTGCCAGCCGGGTTCATGCGCCGGAAGCACATAAACACGGTCGGTCCAGCGCTTGGGACCGCCCTCCCAGAGCGGTTTTTCCGGGAAATTCGCCCCACCGCACACGATAAGGGCACCATTACTCACGCCAGCATAGGAGCCGGCGAATCCCTCCACGTCCGGCAAATCAGCCAGGCGTTTCCATTCAAGTGAAAGCTGTTCGTTTTGCATTACTAGTTACTCTACCACAATGGCAGGCTCACCGCAAGCAGGATTTTTCGTCCAAGCGCACAAAATTGACCACATCGGCAGGGGCGAGGGCATCCAGCTCATCCAGCAGGGCAGCTGCAAAGCTCCCGGGCCGCGGACACCGCGCCGCAGCACGCTCTCCCGCCAGCCCCAGAATGGCCGCACAGGCTGCTGCGCCGGTAAAAGCATCCGGAGCACAGGCCACACAAGCCGCCGCAAGCGCTCCCATGGCGCAGCCCACGCCCGTTACGCGGGTCATGAGCGGGTCTCCATTGCTCAGCGCCAGCACGCGAGCGCCAGCGGCCACATAATCCACCGTCCCCGTCACCAGCACCGGACACCCGCACTGAACCGCCAGTTTCTGCGCAGCCTGCACCGCAGCGGCGCTTTCCTCGGTGGTATCGGTACCGCGCCCACCGGCAGCTTCGCCCGCCAGCGCCATAATCTCTGAAGCATTGCCACGGATAAGGGCCGGGTGCATGGTCAGCAGCTCCCGGCAGAACTCGGTGCGGAAATCCAACAGGCCCACGGCCACCGGGTCGAGCACCCAGGGAACGCCCGCCACCTGGGCGGCATCCACCGCGCGGCGCATCTGCACCGCCTGCGGGTGCGAGAGCGTACCCACATTCACCAGCAGACCATTTGCGCAGATATGGATAAGCTGCTCGCTCTCATCGGCATCATTCAGCATGACCGGAGACGCCCCCACCGCCAGCAGCATATTGGCCGTAATCGGCTGCACCACGCTGTTGGTAAGCGATAAAATGAGCGGCTTTTCCTCTCGCAACCGCTCCAGCACATGAGCAAGTTTCTCTTTCATGACAAAAACGCACGCGCTGCCTGTTCCGTATCCTCTGCCGCGCAGATGGCTGAAACCACCGCAATGCCAGCGCAATGGCCCGTGGCACGCACCGCCCGGGCGCGCCCGGCATCCAGCCCGCCAATGGCGCAGACCGGCACCGGACACCGCGCTGCCAGCTCACCCCACTTCTCCACCCCCAGCGCAGGCGGCGCATCATCCTTCGAAATAGTCGGGAACACCGGGCCGCAGCCCACATAATCCACCAGGGCCGGGTTCACAGCATCCATTTCCGCATCATTCGCCACCGTGAGCCCCAGTATCATATCCGGGCCAATCAGGGCGCGAGCCTCGGCCACCGGCATATCGCTCTGGCCTATATGAATGCCATCTGCCCCTATTTCCACAGCCAGCTCCACATCATTATTGATGATAAGCGGCACCCCCGCCCCGCGCAGAAAATCGCGCAGCGGCAGCACCTCTGCCAGCACGGCAGCGTGGTCATCCAGATCGCGGCGATACTGCACGATGCTCACCCCGCCCGCCACTGCGCGGCGCACCGTCTCCAGCAGACCATGGCGGCAGCGCTCCGGCGAATCCGTCACCAGGTACAAATTCAAATCAAAAGCCTTGCTCATACAAACAAATTGGTGGAATAATAGCGGTCTGCGCCATCGGGCATGATGACCACAATCGTCTTGCCCGCCCACTCCGGGCGAAGCGCCAGCTGCGTGGCGGCCCACAGAGCCGCACCGCCGGAAATCCCCACCAGCACACCCTCCAGGCGTCCCAGTTCGCGGGCAGTCTCCAGCGGGGCATCATTATCCACCGAAATCACCTCATCATACACGCTGCAATCCAGCGCCTCCGGTATAAAATTGGCACCGATGCCCTGAATGGCATGCGGCCCGGCCACACCACCCGTCAGCAAGGGCGACGCCGCAGGCTGCACCGCCACCACACGCACAGCCGGATTCTGTTCTTTCAGATACCGCCCGGTGCCGGTAAGCGTGCCGCCCGTGCCCACACCCGCCACCAGGGCATCCACCTGCCCCTCGCAATCGGCCCAGATTTCCGGGCCGGTCGTTGCATAATGCGCGGCAGGATTCGCCGGATTGGCAAACTGCCCGGCCACAATAGCCCCGGGTATGGAAGCAGCCAGTTCCTCTGCCTTATCCACAGCGCCCTGCATTCCCAGCGCGCCGGGGGTCAGCACCACCTCGGCACCGTAGGCTTTCACGATATTGCGGCGCTCCACACTCATGGTATCGGGCATGGTAAGAATCACGCGGTAGCCTCGGGCGCAGCCCATGGCCGCCAGCCCAATGCCCGTGTTGCCGCTCGTGGGCTCCACGATGGTGCCGCCTGGCTGCAGGCGCCCCGCAGCCTCGGCCTCGGCTATGATATTCATGGCCACGCGGTCCTTGACCGAACCCGCCGGGTTCTGCATTTCCAACTTCAGGAGCAAACGGGCCTGAAGCCCATGCGCACGGCTGTAATTGGCCACCTCCAGCAGCGGGGTATGCCCCACCAGCTCCGATACTGAACGGTAAATCTTCATATCTCTTATGACCGTTTTCCGGTTATATTGTTGAAATCAATCCCCCGTGGGCGAGCTGCCACGCTGCAATGCCTCTGCAAACGAAGCAGGCAACCCGGTGCGGGCTATCTTGTTGCCAGCCTCCTGCACATCATACGCCACGCGGCGCAGGTGCAGGGTCGAAGTCTCCGGGCAGTACAAAGCATATGCCGCCCGCCAATCCATATCGCGCGGCTGCCCCACCGACCCCGGGTTAATCAGAAAGCGGCAGTCAGCAGGCATGTGGAGAGCAAAACTTCCCCGGTCATCATAGCGAATCTCAAGCTTTTCCACCTGCCCCTTATACAGGCGGAAAATAGATGCGCGGTGCGTGTGCCCATAGAACGAAATCCGGTTCTTCACCGAAGCAAACACCTTGCGAGCCTCATTCACATTCGCAATGCGCCCCCAGCGCTTCGGAGCCTCCGGCGTAGCATGCCCCAGCATGCAATCCTGCCACGCCATGTGGTGCGGCAACCGCCGCAGCCACTGCACCTGCTCCGGGCTCAGCAGCGCCTGCGTGCGGTCCATCATCTCCATATACAGCGGCACCCCGAACACCGCGCGGTCCACCAGCGCAGCCTCGTGATTCCCCTGCACCGCAGCCAGAAGCCGCGGCTGCACCAGCGCCAGACACTCCGCCGGATTGCCATTGAACCCGATATAATCACCCAGCCCCAGAATCCCCTCAGCACCGCGGGACTCCATATCGTCCAGCACAGCCTGCAAGGCTTCCAGATTCGCGTGAATATCAGATAAAACAGCTACCAGCACCTACTCAACCCTCCTTGAGCAACTGTTGCAAACGTTCCTTGAATGCGGGAATACCATCCCCCATAGCGGCAGAAATCGGAATAATCTCCACCTTGGGGAAACGCTGGCGCAGAATCTCCAGATTCTCCACCGCGCAAGGCTCATCCATCTTATTGGCAATAATCACCCACGGGCGGGCAGCCAGCTCATCCGAATACAGCTTCACTTCCTTGCGCAGCGTCTGAATGGCCTCCACCGGGTCATGCTCCAGCCCGGTCAGATCCACCACAAAGAGCAGCAGGTGACAGCGCATGATGTGGCGCAGGAACTCGTGCCCCAGGCCGCGGTTGTTCGAAGCGCCCTCGATGATACCCGGAATATCGGCCACCACACAGCGCTGGTAATCCTCAAACTCCACCACACCCACAATCGGCTGCAGCGTGGTGAACGGATAGCTCGCCACCTTCGGCGTTGCATTCGAAATCGCCGTCAGGAGCGTGCTCTTACCCGCATTCGGGTAGCCCACAAGCCCCGCATCGGCAATGCGGCGCAACTCAAAGAAAAACACACCGCTCTCGGCCTCCGTGCCGTACTCAAACTTCAGCGGAGCCTGGTCTGTCGCCGTGCGGAAATGCCAGTTGCCACGGCCGCCCTTGCCACCCTGGCACAGCACAAAACGCTCGCCCGGCTCGGTCAGGTCAGCAATCTGCTCCAGCTCAATACCATCACCCTCGCGCTCCAGCCAGGTAGCCTCCTGCATAGTAGCGGCATTGCTGCGGTAAACAATCGTACCCGGCGGCACCTTGCCAATCACCGTGCGGCCATCCCTGCCGTGCTTGCGGGCGTGCATACCGGGCATACCATCCGTCGCCACCAGCTTCGGATCATAAAAATAATTACGCAAATCATTCGTCCCCGTGCTTACCTCCAGAATCACACTGCCACCATCTCCACCGTCACCACCATCGGGGCCACCGCGCGGTACAAACTTCTCGCGACGGAACGAGGCGAGGCCATTGCCCCCCTTACCCGCTTTGGCAAAAATTCGGATATTATCTACGAACATGCCCAGAGATTAACTTATTTTCACTACTTTGGCAAGCCTAAAGCTATGGCTCCCCTGCCTTTATGCTCGACACAGAGCTCCATTGCCGCTACAATGGACAAAAGGCATGACTCACGACACCTCCACAGCACCTGCCACGGCAGAGGAAATCCCCCCGGCTCCCAGCGCACCGGCAGCCCCTCCCCGCAGCCTCTTCTCTACTGCAGAAAACCAGGCAGCGGCAGACGCTTTCAGCATTCCTCAGCCGAACTCAGGCATGTTAAGCCGCCCGGCAGGTGACCTCATGGAAGGCATAC
>JAZOTC010000063.1:0-57007 GCA_045657445.1 Akkermansia sp.
GGGCATCGCCAAGGCCGCCAAGAAGGCCGACCGCGAAGCCAAGGAGGGTATCGTGACCACCGTGGTTGAGGGCAAGGATGGCATCATCCTCGAAATCAACTGCGAGACCGACTTCTGCTCCAAGGGCGAGAAGTTCCAGTCTCTGGTGGCCAAGGTTGCCGCCACGCTGAAGGCCTCCACCGCCGCTACGCTGGCTGAGGCTCTGGAAGTGGCCATGGAAGGCACCACCGTAGAGAAGTACATCGCCGAGCAGTGCGCTGCCATCGGTGAGAACATGAAGCTCCGCAAGTTCGGCCGCTACACGCTGGCCGGCGAGGGCTCCGTGACCTCCTACATCCACATGGGTGGCAAGGTGGGCGTGCTCCTGCAGGTGGAAACCGGCAAGGCCGAAACCGCCTCTGCCGAGGCTTACCAGACCCTCTGCAAGGACATCACCCTGCACATCGCCGCCTGCGCTCCCAAGAGCGTGGACTCCTCCTCCCTTGACCCCGCTTTCGTGGCCGAGGAACAGGAGATTGCCAAGGCTCAGCTCATCGCTGAAGGCAAGCCCGAGCACCTGCTGGAGAAGATTCTCCCCGGCAAGCTCAAGGCCCTCTACAAGCAGAGCTGCCTCATGAGCCAGGAATTCGTGAAGGACCCCTCCATGTCTGTGGAAGCCCTCGTGGCCGCCACCGGCAAGACCCTGGGCGACACCATCACCGTGAAGGCCTTCGAGCGCTTCCAGCTCGGCGCCTAAGCCTCCTGGGTTTCCCAAGATTACAAAAAATCTCCATTCCGCAAGGAATGGGGATTTTTTTTCGTCCGAACGAAGTGAGGATATCGTCTCCCCTCCAGGGGAGATATCGTCCCGAAGGGATATCGTCCGGCGCAGCCGGATATCGTTTCCTGATAAACCAAAGGTAAGTCGTTTCCCAATCATTGGGAAAATATAAAGCCCTGATGCAAGAGGTAACGATATCCTGCCTCCCGTCCGAACGAAGTGAGGATATCGTCTCCCCCTCAGGGGAGATATCGTCCCGAAGGGATATCGTCCGGCGCAGCCGGATATCGTTTCCTGATAAACCAAAGGTAAGTCATTTCCCAATGATTGGGAAAATATAAAGATCCGCTGCAAGAGGTAACGATATCCTGCCTCCCGTCCGAACGAAGTGAGGATATCGTCTCCCCTCCAGGGGAGATATCGTCCGGCGCAGCCGGATATCGTTTCCCGATAAACCAGAAGTAAGTCATTTCCCAATCATTGGGAAAATATAAAGATCCACTGCAAGAGGTAACGATATCCTGCCGTTCCGGCAGGACGATATCTGCTTCGCAGACGATATCGCGGCGCTGCCGCGACGATATCCGCCTGCGGCGGACTTAGGGATAGCGGCGCCACTTACCATCCCCCACAGAAATAACCTCCACCGTCACCGTATCAAGCCCGCGCTCGTAGAACCCCAGTTCCTTGGCCACCTTGGTGCCCACATCGATGAGGCGCCCGCGGATATAGGGCCCGCGGTCAGCCACGCGGACAATGCAGCTCTTCCCTGTGCGGTGGCAGGTGACACGCACCGTGCAGGGCAGCGGCAGGGTACGGTGCGCCGCATAAAGCTGGTGCGGGTAAAGATGCTGCCCAATGGCGCCAATCTCACCGTCGGCCTCGTAGTGCGAGGCGATGCCCGTGGCCTTGTAATGCAGCGCAGCTTCCACGCTCATGGGCACAAAGCGGGTACCCTTCACCGTGTAGGGGGCTTTCTTGTAGCCCTTGTATTCCGGCCAGCTCGGGTGCAGCATCTGCTGGCAACCCACCAGCACCAACATGGCCACTACGGCAAAACAGCTAAGAAAACGCATCATGCTGCCAATCTACCACAAATCCCTCGCATGCACCAGATATTTCTGCATCTTACCCCAAAAGCCAAAATTCGGAAGCACGATTCCTGATTTTTGGAAAATTGGCACCGGTATTAATTTAATTCTGGCTTTTGACCCTGCGGTAGCACCAGTGCACCAGCAGCCCCACGCCAAATGCCAGGGGGTACAGATACATACCCAGCATAGACCACCAGCCCACCAGCATCATGTAGGAAAGAGCCTGGTTATGATATGACTGGGCGGGGTTGGGTGCCTGCAGGGGAAGCCAGCAGAAGGTTATGGCAGCCAAGGCGCTGAACAGCGGAAACACCAGACCGACCAGCTGTATCAGCGTACCGCTGGATGAGCGGCAGGGCAGTGCCAGCATGGCATAAGGCAACAAAAGCAGCACAGGTGCCTCTACCAGAAATTCGCCTTTCACCTCGTAACGGATACACCCCACCGCCAGACCGCAGAGCAGCACCAGCATGCACACCGCCAGAAACCACAGCACAAAGCGCCGCCGGGGGCGCACACACGGGGGCAAAGGAGTCATGACTCTTTCATGCGGCGCACCAGTTTATCGAAATCGGAATCGATGAGCTGGGTCTTGTTGAAAATATCGTACTCTGCGTGTGCCTTGGTCTCTGCCTGTGCGTGGGAGATGCTCCCTTTGTCCGGCAGCAGCTCATAGCGGCGGAAAGCCAGAAATTCATTCACACTCTCGGCAAACTGCGCCATGTTAAAAGTGTTTTCGCGCTCCACCAGATCTTCGATATAGTCGAAAAAGCCGGTCACGGCGCGTTCCAGACGCCGAATCTGCTTTTCATCCAGATAGTTCTTGGCCACGGTTACATCCGATTTCAGGATACGACCCTCCGGGGCACGCTTCCACGTGAGCAGCCCCATGTTTTCCTTGGTATGGTCAGCAGAATCATACACAATTTCCGCAGCCGTCTTGCCGGTGATGGCAAAATGGAAGCGATTCTGCACCATGGCATAGAAGCTGCGGCAGGTATCGGAATCGCGGTCGTAATCGATGCTGCATTCGGCGAAAATATCGGTAATCTGCTGCCAGATACGGCGCTCGCTGGCGCGGATGGAGCGCACACGCTCCAGCAGCTCGCGGAAATAATCCTTACCGAAGGCCGTCTGCCCCTGTTTCAGGCGCTCATCATCCATCACAAATCCCTTGCGGATGTATTCATTGAGTGTTCTGGTCGCCCACTGGCGAAAACGCGTGGCCTTGCGCGAGTTGACTCGATAGCCCACAGAAATAATGGCATCGAGGTTGTAGAAATGAACGGCCTTAGTTTGCGTTTTGCCTTTGATAGCTCCATGTTCTGTGGTTATTTCCATTTTGGAAACAACCACTTCTTCATCCAATTCGCCATCTTCAAAAATGTTCTTTAAATGCTTACTGACAGCAGGCACTCCAATTTCAAACAAATCAGCTATTGCCTTCTGGGTGGCAAATAATGTTTCATCTTTTACATAGACCTGTACACGCGCCTTAGTATCAGGCGTATCATATAAAAGAAATTGAAGTTCGGCATTCATGGGATTGGGAAAGACTACAAAGAAGGCACCGCATCCAGCAGAGCGCGGGTGTATTCCGCCTGTGGGTGGTGGAAGACCGCATCGGCCGTGCCGTATTCCACCAGGCGGCCGCGGCGCATCACCGCAATATCATCTGCCAGGTAGTGAACCACGCCCAGGTCGTGCGAAATGAATATCATGGTGATGCCCATTTCCTGCACCAGGTCGGTGAGCAGGTTGAGAATCTGGCTCTGAATCGAGACATCCAGCGCAGAGACCGGCTCATCTGCCAGCAGCAGGGCGGGCTGCGGCGCTATGGCGCGGGCTATGGCAATGCGCTGGCGCTGGCCACCAGAAAATTCATGCGGGTACTTGTACATGTGCTCGGGGCTGAGCCCCACGCGCTCCATGAGCGCCGCCACGGCTTCCTCGCGCCCGCGGCGGGGCAGCGGCTCGCGCTGGCTCAGCGCCTCTGCCAGGGTGGAAAAAATGCTGAAACGCGGGTTGAGCGAGGCGTAGGGGTCCTGGAACACCATCTGGAAATCCAGCCGGCGGCGGCGCACCTCGCGCGGCGGCAGGGCGGTCAGGTCGGTGCCATCCAGCACAATGCGCCCGGCGGTCACAGGCTGCAGCTGCATGATGGCGCGGGAGAGAGTCGACTTACCACAACCGCTTTCCCCCACGAGGCCCAGAATGCTGCCACGGGGGATAGAAAGCGAGATATCGTCCACCGCGCGCACCACCTCGCCAGTGGTACCCCAGGTATTGCGCACAGGGAAATGCACGCTCACATGCTCAAGCTCCAGATATGCCATGCGCAGGCATTGTAGCAAAAGCTCCCTGCAAATGCAATTTTCAATTGCATCATGCCCACGACTCCTCACCTGTCACCCACTGCTGTCTTTTTGTCCGCTGAATAAGTCCCTGCTATCGCCCGACGTTCCGCTTCCCATCCTCATGTAAGGAGTTCGGAATGTGTAACCAGCATTTTCTGCCGCTGTTTCCAGTCTGGCATCTTCACTGTTAGCAGCGTGTAAAATTCTTTAGAATGATCTGGGTATACTAAATGGCATAACTCATGCATCACCACATACTCCACGCAGGGACGCGGCATTTCTATAAGCTGATTATGAAGGCGGATGATACCCCTCGATGCACTACAACTTCCCCAACGTTTGGGCATAGCCTCTATGCGCAACTCTGGCATAGGAATGCCATAATTCCGAAATGAAGGATACAAGTTCTCCAATATCTCATGGTACACCTGCTCTCTCTTCTGTTCCATGTATTTTTCTATTATACCACCATTGATAATTGAGTCTGAAACATCTGGTGAATATACATACAAATATACGCCGTCTGATACCACATGAGCCCGGACATCTCGCACCAGCTTCAAACGCAGAGCCTTTCCTAACAGTGTGTAACTCTCTCCGTTAATAAACTGTTTTCCACGCATGCAGCCCTTCCTTGCTACGACAGATTTTTTCAGGGCATTAAGAACAAATACTTTTCGCCTTCTCAAAAAATCTTCCACCTCCTTCAACTCAACAGTTTCCGGAGAAGATACAGTAACCGTTCCATCAGCCCGGATTCTCAGATTAAGATTCCTGACAGGTTTCTGCAACCACTCATAGGCAATGGTTACTTCATCTAACTCAATATAGCGCTGGGAAACACAGGTACTCATATGTTAAACCGTCGTAATGCCACAGTTTTCACATTTTCGATGATTTTATCTACTACATCAAGGGAAAGATTAAATCCCTTCTCCTTTTCGTACACGTAAAACAAATCATCAATCTGCTGTGCGATCTCATCATGCACTGATTTATTGTGAGTCCAATCAACCTTACTGCATGCCTCGATAATTTCCGTAATCTGCAATGACATTTCCGCAACTTGCTCATCCGGTAACCTGCATTCACCTAATATACCCAGCAACACACCATAGAATGCCTGGGCATGGGCATTTGCTCGGATAATCTGAGGATACAGTAATTCGCTCTTTCCGCCCAGAAAATCGTTCATTACTTCACGCATGCGTTTCAGGTATTCTGACTCAGTTATGACCTTATCGCGGAAAAGATTCAAGGTCTCCTGTATCCGCTGTGAAAAGTTATCGTAATAAGCGGGGTTTTCCTCACGTTTTTCACTGATGCTACGAGTTAACAAATTCCGGATAGCCTCTGCCCTGGCCCTGGATGAACCCAATTTATCCAGAGCCTTATCCATTTCCTCCTGGTTCTGGATATCAATGGGTGCGGTCAGATACTGCAACTCACCCACATGCAAATGTTCATCCAGCAGGTTCTGCATCAAGGGGCCGTATTCACTATCATCCAGCACATCGCAATAGCGGATTCTCACACTGCAACGCACCTTGCAGAAAAAGGCAAAGGTGTTCTTATATCGCTCGATTTCCGATTCGGTCAATTTCCGGTATGCCAACTCAGAATTAAGAACAGTGTTCAAAGCGCGCCCGTACAGGGATAGTTTCTTGTAAAAGTTTTCCCGCTTCTTATCATCTGCCAGAGATTCTTCTATTGACTCCGGGTCAGACATGTTAACCTTGCTGTCAAATACATCCAGCAAATGCGTGTAAGCCTCCTTTAATTTTGCGATTTCTTCCACAATGTCTGTAAAGCTACCGCGCAAATCAGCAAAAACATATTTTTCCAATCCAGCCCCACTATACATTTCCATGGCTTCATTCAGCTCTTTTACCTGGCATCGGTAATCAATCACCAGTCCGTAATCTTTGCCTTCAGCAAGGCGGTTTGTTCTGGCAATCGCCTGCAACAAATTATGCTCCCGAAGTTCCTTGTCTATATACAGTACCTGGCACACCGGCGCATCAAACCCTGTCAGAAGCTTGCTGCACACGATGATGATGTCTATCTCTCCATTGCGGTACAGTTCCTTAACCGTTTCCTCATAGGTTTCTGCATCGCCGTAGCGTTCCATCATCTTATTCCAGAATGCCACCACTTTGGCATCGCCGGATTCGTCCTCGCCATCCGGGGCTTCCCGCATGTCCGGCGCAGATATCAATGTCGCGCATTTCAAGTCTCCCAGCTTTTCAAAACATTCTAGATACCGCACAGCATCGCGCTTGTAATTACACGCCAGCATGGCCTTGAAATTAGTCTTCTTTATTGCCGTGCAGAAATGCAGGTTGACATCCAGAGAGATACGGCGTATGCGCGCAATGGTGGAACTCACACGACGCAGGGTGCTCCACTTACGGCTCAAATCATCCCGCTGTGAGGGTGTCAGGCGCTTCGTTGTCTGTTCGAACCAGAGGTCGATATTCTTCTCATCTACATTCTGTTCCACATAGCGGCCCTCGTACAACAGCGGCACGATTGCTCCGTCATGTACACCATCCAGAATTGTATATCGGTGCAGCAGCTGCCCGAAACGCTCGCTGGTATTGCGTCGTTCGCTTTTCATCAGAGGAGTGCCGGTAAATGCCAGGAAACAAGCTCGCGACAGTACATCTCGCATCTTCGCAGCCAGTTTCTCATATTGTGTGCGGTGGCCTTCATCCACCAGCACGTATATGTCTTCTGACTCGAAACGCAACTTCTGATTGGCCGGAGTCTCAAATTTATTTATCAGCGTTGTAATGATGTCGACATCATTATCCTTCAGCAGGCGGGACAAGTGCCCACCGCTGGCTGCCTGAGTCGGCCTCATACGTGTGTGTGCAAAGGTATTGCTTATCTGGCGGTCTAATTCCTTTCTATCCGTCACCACCACCACACGCGGATTAGCGCCGTTGCGGTTCATCAGCAGATATCTTGCCAGCATAGCCATGGTCAGGCTCTTACCACTTCCTTGAGTGTGCCATATCACACCACCTTGTCTGCGCCCGTCATCCCGGCGTTTCTGCACGGTCTGCACGATGCGCTGTATAGCAAAGAACTGCTGGTACCGGGCTATTTTCTTCACCTTGGCATCATACACCACAAAATATCGTATCAGCTCCATGACTCGCTCCGGGCAGAACAGCGAACAGAATACCCGGTCCTGCTCCGTGGGCTTGCGCCCGGAGACTAATTCGCCGGGCAAGACCGTAAGATAGCGCTCCTCTTCTTCCTTCCATTTACCCCAGAATTTGCGTGGCGTATCGGTTGTGGCATATCGCACATCATTTCTGTTCGTTGCCACCACCATATGGGCATACTTGTACAGGTGGGGAATCCACTCACGCCCCTGATTGCGCAGGTGCTGCGCTACGGCTTCTTCCACTTTGTTAACCGGAGCCTTGCACTCTATCACAGCAAAGGGGATGCCGTTGATAAATAGCACCAGATCCGGCTGTGCATTGTGCTGCTTATCCACGCTCTCTACAGCAAATTCCTCCGTCACATGGAAGCGGTTGTTCTGCAGGCATTCCCAGTCTATGAATTTCAGATTAAAGTTCTGCACGTGCCCCTCGCCCACATGCTCAGGATAACTGCTGCCCAGCATCAGCATATCATATACCTGCTCGCTGGCACGAACCAGCCCGCTCACAATGGGAGCATCCAGCTCATCCATGGCGCGCTCGATATTGCTTGCAGAAAATTCATTTTCCACCCCGCCATACTCATAGCGGTTCAACCTACGCAACTGCCCGCGCAGCACATCCTTCAGCAACACATGGTAGCTGCTGCCCCGCTGCTTGCGACAATCCTCCGGGCTCAGATACTCATACCCAAGCCCCTGCAATACCTCCAGCGCCGTGCGCTTGGTTGCATTCTTTTCTAAATATTGCTCTGCGTTCATTATATAATCTCCTTACACACTCACCCTCACTTTACCCGTCAGCAATTGCTGCATCAAGGCCTTCTTCTTGAGCTTTTCTTGTTCTATAGTGTCGGACATAGTGCGAATTTCTCTGTCTATCTGTTTGAATAAGTCGGCCAAACGAGCGACCTCGTCCAAATCGACAGGAAAAATCATAGATTTCTTTATGAAATCCTCATTAGATATACTCATAGTATTTTTCGGACCTCTCTGAATTAAGGACCTAAGATAATTTTTCGTGTTGATGGGATAACTAAAATATGTATGCAACAAATATCCGGCACCTACAGATGATGGCTTATATACAGCGTATAAAGGGGATACCACACCGGGATTAACCATTTGACTCTGTTTGATTATACCAAATGGAAACATCCCCGTCGGGCTTTTTGTATATACTACGTCACCCTCTTCAACTACTGTATATTTCGAAATGTCCTTTGCTGCATAACTCCGTCCAAGATGCTTAATCTGATCAACAACCCCGCAATCAACCGAGACAGAATATACACTCAAAAGTCTATCACCACAAGTTTCCGATCTTCCCTGCAATATGGACCCAAGCCTTTTTTTCACCCATGGTTTATTGTACTCAGGAAATCTCTTTCTCCCACTTAACAACACATGGCATAAATACTTCTTTAACTGTTTTTTCTCTTCCAATAACCTCGTTTTAAGTTCAATCACCCTATCCTGAGCTGAAAGAATCGCAGCAATTTTGCGCTGCTCAGCAATGGGGGGTAGGTTAATCTGTATGTGCTGGAATGTACTTTTATTAACAATGGGGACAGCCTGCGTACCAGCCATTCTTCTCACCATGGAAGAACAATTTAACAAAGCATAATAGAAAAAGCTTTGGTCTACTCCCTCTTTAGCAGTGCATGCATTAATTTGCTGATTGTATGCCATAGCCTCAGCAATTTGTGCAACTTTTCCAATTGTTGAACCGATACAGACAAATAATACGCTTCCCTCTCTAGCCAGCCTTGTTTTAATTATTCCTTTATTAGAGAGTTTAATAGCCGTTTTTTTTATAAATCGCGTACCACAAATATCTCCCGGTGTAGCAAAACCATATTCATCCCCGAAGTTTTCTCTATTTTTTGTAGGTGGGGTTGATCCGGTAGAGATAACAGCAATATCTTTCAACCTAAAACTTTTCCAGTTATCAGTTTGAATTTTCATTAGTTTATTTTTGTTGACCTTGTGCTTTATCTGCAAATTTTAAGATAGATTCCAACGATGTAGGATTTTGTAACAAAGTTGTCAGTAATTGCATTCCCATTGCTTGATTTGGATCAATACCAACAGATTGCTCTGTTCTCTCCAGATTAATTTTCGCAGTTTCCAACATCAATTTTCGGAGGGTCTCTTCTTCATTGATTTTGTTCGATAAAGCATCAGGGCAGTAATTCCTGTTCTTTATCGCAGTCCAGTCGATATTCTTGTATTTGAGTGACTTTGCTATTTTCTCCAACAAAGTAATGTACATATCAAATGTTTCATTTCCTTCTTTTTTTCGAGACTCAGTAATAAAATTCCTATAAGCTTCAGAAACTTCTTTAACGTCGTGAAAAACGACTTCGACCATATTCAACGCTTTGACATTCTCAATATTTGACACATGAAATCTGTATGCCATAAGCGTCTTAAAAATCTTATTTCTTTCGCTTCTTTGTCCATTGCGGTATTGCCAAAACAAGGTAATTCCAGTAGCAATAAGTCCAGACAATAAAGCCGATAAAATTATTATGATAGCGTTTCCCATAATCTTTATTTTTCAGGCAATTTCTTAATCTGTTTTTCAGCGGAGCGGAGAGATTCCACGAAGGCAAATTCGACGGGGGAGAGTTCAGCGGTGAGGCGTTGTTTGTATTTAGAGAATTCCTCGGCGGCGCGGCGGTCTGCCAGTTCGCGGGAGATGCGCCCGGCGTTGTCGAGCACATCGCTGCGGGACATGCGCAGGAAGTCATCCACATGGGTAATCCAGTCCTTCATGTACATGGGGGTACCGCGCAGGGCCTGGAGTTCTGCAAGGTCCAGAAACGCGGAAACAAGATAGTTGAGGGTTGAAAGCTCCTTTTCCTGAAGATAATTCTTGGCGGTCTGAGCCTCCTGTAACGTGGGGCGAGCCCCCTTGAACGAAGTCATGCCCATGAGCGGGAGAGCGGCATCAGCCCGACCGGCCACAAGTTCAGCAGCAGTTTGTCCGGTGGCTGCATAAATCATCTTATTCTGTACTACCTTGAAGAAAAGCCGGGTTTCCTCTGCATGGGCGGAATAATCCATGCTGGTGGCATAAATATCCAGCACCTGACGCCAGAACACTTTTTCGGAGGAGCGAATGTCGCGAATACGCTCCAGCAGCTCGCGGAAATAATTGCCGCCACCAGCTGACTTCAACAAGTGGTCATTCATGGCAAAGCCTTTCTGCAGGTATTCCTTCAACACGCGGTTAGCCCACACGCGGAACTGGGTGCCACGCAGGGATTTTACGCGGTAACCGACAGCAATCACCACATCCAGGCTGAAAAGCTGCAATGGCCTACCGGCAGAGTCCGCCTGTAAGGTTTGCAAATTCCCTGAGGGGGCGAGCTCTCCTTCTTCAAAAATGTTGTTAATGTGGCGATTGATACCGGTACGGTCTTTCTGAAAAAGCTCGGCCATCTGGGCAATGGTGAGCCACACGGTATCACCATCGAGGTGGACATCCAGCCGGGTCTGCCCGTCCTCGGTCTGGTACATCAAAATTGGCATATCGCTTGAACTCATAATCCCAGCTCCTCCAGGTACTTGTTCATCTGCGCCTGCACAATGGCAAGTTCTTCTTCCAGCTTGGCGATATTACGCTTTACCTCTGCAATGTCGATTTCCTCTTCTTCCTCAAAGGTATCGACATAGCGGGGAATGTTAAGGTTGTAATCATTTTCCTGTACCTCCTTTTTGGTGGCAAGGTAACTGAATTTATCGATTGTCTTGCGGGCGGTGTAGGTATCCACAATGCGGGCGATATCGCTATCGCGTAAACGATTTTGATTCTTGCCTTTTTCGAAACAATCCTCACCGGAAGCATCGATAAACAGAATATCTGTGGAGGGGCGGGACTTGCGGAACACCAGAATACAGGCGGGAATGCCGGTGCCGTAGAATAAATTGGCGGGCAGCCCGATTACGGCGTCGAGCCAATCGTGCTCGACGAGGGCCTTGCGAATCCTGCCCTCGCCGGCACCGCGGAACAACACACCATGCGGCAACACCACAGCCATACGACCGGAATCCGCGTCCAGACATTTGAGCATATGCAGCACAAAGGCATAATCACCCTTGGATGATGGAGGCACCCCATCAGAGAATCGATTCCACACATCCAGTGAAGGTATCATCTTTTTGATGGGTTTACCTTTTTCGTCTACCACATCGCCAGTGAGGAAAGGGCTGTCCCATTTATCCAGTGAGAAAGGAGGATTTGCTACGACTACCTGGAAGGACATGAGATTATCATCCTTGATATTCTGGGGATTAGCAATCGTATCCCCCTGCCAGATACTGGCATCTTTCACGCCATGCAGAAACATGTTCATGGTGCAGAGAGCCCAAGTCTGGGCATTCAATTCCTGCCCATATACCGCAGCCTTTCCCCCGGGGACCTTTTTGTATGCCTTAAGGAGAAGGCCACCACTACCGCAGGTCGGGTCGTAAATACGGTCATTTTCACGGGGCGAGACCAGCGTGGCAACCAGTTCGGAAACTTCCTTGGGGGTGAAGAATTCACCGCCTTTCTTTCCGGCATCCGAGGCGAAGTTGGCTATCATGTATTCATACGCATCGCCGATGATGTCTGCATTATCCAGTACAGATGGCCGAAGGTTCAGCTTGCTGAAATCCTCCAGCAAATTGCGAAGCACAGCATTCTTTGTCTTTGCATCGCCAAAATCCACTTGCGAATTAAAGTCAATGGCGCGGAATACGTTGCGGAGTTTACTGCTGTTCTGGTCTTCTATTCTGGCCAGCGCTACGTTGATTTTCTGACCGATTTCCGGGTCATGGCGGTTGTCATAGAGGTAATCGAATGTGGATTCATCGTCCACGAAAAAGCTCTCACGGCTCATGGCCCGGTTAATGCGCTCCTCATTACCGTCATAGCGAACCGCATACATCTCCCGCTTTTCAGCCGTCACATCACTGAGATACTTGACGAAAAGCATCGAGAGAATGTAATCCTTGTAACGAGAGCTATCTATTTTTCCGCGGAAGCTGTCGCAGGCTTTCCAGAGCACCTGCTCTATATCGTTTTTTGTTGTCATGATTATTTTGTTGTGTTGTAAATATTTTCAGTAAGAAGCTGAGCCAGTTGGGCACGTTCCTTTATCAGCATCTTCATCATCACTTGCTCACGATGGTGCAAAGCCTGCAATTTTGCAATCCTTCTTTGTTCAGCCATAGGCGGCAGTGAAATTTTCAATTCCGAAAAAAACTGTGGGCGGACAGCATTCAGCATGTTTGCTGAGGTGTTTTCGTATATTCGGCGTCGGGTACTCTGCCGGTTCAACATCCAATGCAAATAACCTGGTTCCAGTCTTTCCTTGTTCGGTCGAATAATGACAAAATGAGATGAAACAAGCAACCCAGCACTTTGCTCGTCAACCAATATCGCTGAATATGGCCATGTAAGTCTCACGACCACATCTCCAATATCGGTCTGATATGCATCCGGCAGTACTCCGACAGACACATACATATCAAGCTCCGACATGTCCAGCACCCCATCCTCTTTCACAGCGCGAAGAGTCAGCAAGGCATACATTTCACCTTGATCTCCTTGTGATTTTTTTCGAGACAACACTAACCCGCTCCGAACGGTCGCGAATTCTTTCAAATTCCATTTTTTGTTTCCTGTTGTCATGCGCTAAAAATAACATAAACAACTTTTCATTGTCAAATATTTTCATCTGTCATGAGCAAAAAAGAACAATAAAGTGCAAATTTTGCACTTTTCAGGTACTGCAACAAGACATAACTTCAAAGCAAAAAAGAACTGTGGGCTTGAATTGGCGGGCAGTCTGGTATAGAATACAGGGTATGCCATCCCGAACACGCCGCAGCAGTTCCGCCCGCACCACCCCGGTGGTGAAAGCCGTTATATTCCTGGGGGCAGATGCTGTTTCCATGATGGTGGCAGAGCAGAGCGGCAGCGAGACCCGGGTGCTGGATGTGCTCTCGCAGCCGGTGGAGCTGGCGCACGATGTGTTCAACGGCAGCTGCATCACGCGCGACACCATGGACCGCTGCGTGCAGATTGCCCAGGGCTACAACGAACTGCTGGCAGAATACCG
This sequence comes from Akkermansia sp., assembly GCA_045657445.1. Taxonomy (GTDB): domain Bacteria; phylum Verrucomicrobiota; class Verrucomicrobiia; order Verrucomicrobiales; family Akkermansiaceae; genus Akkermansia. Next base: position 13,506 of record JAZOTC010000063.1, read on the forward strand.
CCTGGCAGGCAAGGTGGAGGTGCGCCTGCTGGCCACCAATATCCTGCTGGATGTGCGCAACATGGATACCCTGGTGAACCGCCTGCAGATAACCTGCGGTCTGCAGCTGGAGGTGATGGACGATGGCGAGATGACCCGCCTGCTCTACCTGAACACCCGCGCGGTGCTCAACCGCCACGATGAACTCTCGGGCAAGCGGGTGCTGGTGCTGCATGTAGGCCCCGGCAACACGCGCCTGCTGCTTTTCGACAAGGGGCGTATCACCTACTACGCCAGCTACCGCATGGGGGCACACCGCACTGGTATTGCCATAGGCGATGCCACCGAAATGGCCGGCACCGAAAGCGAAGGAGCCCTCATTCGCGAGCATATACGCGGCATCATGGAACAGGTGGTGTACGATATCGAGGATGACCTGCCCGAACCGCCGGATGCCCTGGTCATTTTCGGCCCGGATTTCCACCTTATCTCCTCGCCGCTGGCACAGGGAGACACCGTAACCGAGGAAAGCCTGGCCCAGCTCGCGCACGAAATCGCCGCCACGCCTCCCGCGCAGCGTTCCACCCGCTACAAGGAAGACTACGCCAGTGTGTGCGCCCTGCTGCCGACGGTGCTCATCTACCTGGCCATAGCGCGGGATCTGGAACCGCGCAGCATCATGTGCCCGGCAGAGGAATTTTCGCACGCCTTCCTGCGCAACCTCATGCCCGGGCGGCACGATGACCTGGCGCTGGAGGACGAAGTGGTGCACTTCTCCGTGCTGCTGGCGAATCACTACCGCGTGGATAAAGCCCACGGGCAGCAGATCCGCCGCCTCACCATGCAGCTCTTTGACCAGCTGCAGGAGCTGCACGGCCTCACCCGCCACGACCGCCTGCTGCTCAAGGTGGCAGCCATTCTGCACGAGGTCGGCAGCTATATCAACCCCAAAAAGCACCACCACCACAGCCAGTACATCATCCTCAATTCCGAAATCTTCGGCCTCTCCCGGGCAGATGTGGAGGTGGTGGGCCTGCTGGCCCGCTACCACCGCCACGGTGCCCCCACCCCGGCAGAACCCACCTATGCCCTGCTCAGCCAGAGCGACCGTCTGCGCGTGCAGAAACTGGCTGCCCTGCTGCGCGTGGCCGAGGCCATGGAGCGCGCGCACTCGCGCCGCATCCGCAGCTTCAGCGTGCGGCAGAATGGGCGCAAACTGGAGCTGCTGGTGCCCGATGTCGCCGATTTAACGCTCGAGAACCTGGCTCTGCGCACCAAGGGTGCCCTGTTCTCCGATATCTTTGGTCAGGACATCATTCTGCTCCCCCAGCCGCGCTGAGCGACACACTTCCACTGATAGATAAAGGGAAGAATCTGCGTACTACTAGGTACGCAGTATCATTGCATGCTTGCCCAGGCGGGCGCGCCGTGTTATACTGCCCGCTCAACATTTCCAGAAACAATCATGCTCAAGGCAGTATTATTCGATATGGACGGCACGCTGGGGGATACCCTCCCGCTGTGCGTAGAGGCGTACCGCCAATGCGTTGCCGAACAAACCGGGAACACCCCCACCCAGGAAGAGGTGGTTTCCTACTTCGGCTTGAGCGACCGCGGCGTGCTGGCGGGACTGCTGGGCATGCACTGCGATGACCCCGCGCTGCCGATAGACCGCTTTGTGGCAGCATATGAGCGCTTGCATGGTGAACTGGCGCCGGCCCCCTTCCCCGGTGCGGTGGAGATGCTGCGCGCGGTAAAGGCCGCCGGGCTGCGCGTGGGGCTTATTTCCGGCAAGGAACACTACACCGCCCTGCCTACCGTGAGTTATTACGGCATGGATGGTCTTTTTGAGTGGTATGGCCTGGGCAAACCCACTCACAACTGCAAGGCTGAGCGCCTGCAGGAGGTTATGCAGCTCTGGGGGCTGCAGCCGGAGGAAATCATCTACGTGGGCGATGCCCCCAGCGATATTGACCTGTGCCACAGTGTGGGAGTACGCATCATCAATGCAGCGTGGGCCAGCACTGCCCCGGCGGATGAGGCCGCCTGCCTGGAGCGGAAGCCGGAATACCGCCTGCACCATTTTAACGATCTACTTCCCCTGATTCAAAGCTTATGAAAACACGATTCCTGAGTGCCCTGGTGGCACTTACCGCGCTTATCAGCACCACATACGCAGACTCCATGTGCACCATTTACCCCACCCCGCAGAGAGCTGCTCTGCTGGAGCAGCACACCCCGGTGCGCAAGCTCACTGTTGAGCACCGTACCCCGCAGAGCAAGGGTTATCTGTGGAACCAGCTGCCGAATGTTTCCGGCGGCTACGCCATCGAGGTGACGCCGGATGGCCACGTGACCGTGATTCACAACGATGATACCGGCTGGTTCTATGCGAAGCAGACTCTCAGCCAGATGCTGGTGAACGTGGCCGGCGCCAGTGATGCCCACAAGGACCCCTTCCCGGGTCGCAACATCCGCAGCATGCTGCAGCTGGGCGATATCACCGTGGGTACGGTGATTGACTGGCCGGATATGCGCTACCGCGGCACTGTGGAGGGCTACTACGGCATTCCTTGGTCCTTTGAAGCCCGCCAGAGCCAGTTCCGCTTCTACGGACGCAACAAGATGAATCTCTACATCTACGCCCCCAAGGATGACCCCCTGCACCACGGCCAGGGTTGCTACGAGCCCTACCCCGAAGGCAAGGCATATGAGCTGGCCGCCCTGGTGCGCTGCGCCCGCGAGAACCGCGTGCGCTTCGTGTGGGCCATTCACCCCGCCAACACGGTGGTGTGGGAGGAAAACGAGGGTAAGACTCAGCTGGACGCCCTTTGCGCCAAGCTGGAGCTCATGTACAACATCGGCATCCGCGATTTCGGTGTGCTGGTGGATGATTCCTTTGGCGAAATCGGCAAGCCGGAGCGCCAGGTGCAGCTCTGCAACTACATTCTGGAAAACTTCATCCGCAAGCACCCGGATGTGAACCAGGAGCTTATCATGTGCCCCACCGGCTACAACAGGAGCTGGACAAATGAAGGGTTTCTCACCACCCTCGGCGAAGGTCTGCACAAGGATATCCACGTGATGTGGACCGGCAATACCGTGGTGCACGACATCACCCTGGAAGGCCAGCAGTGGGTCAACCCGCTGGTGAAGCGCCCCACCTTCATCTGGTGGAACTGGCCGTGCAATGATTTCAAACCCTCCCGCCTTTCCATGGGCCGCACTTATGGCCTGGATAAGAGCCCCGAAATGAAAACCCAGATGAGCGGTTTTGTGGCCAACCCCATGGAGCGCGCAGAAGCCAGCAAGGTGGGGCTTTTCGGCGTGGCTAACTACACCTGGAATATCGAAGGCTTTGAGTCCGAAAAGACCTGGAGGGACGGCATTTCGCGCATGTACCCCCGCTGCGCCAGCGCCATGCAGACCTTCTGCGACCACAATTCCTACCTGCTGCCCAATGGGCACGGCTACATGCGCGAGGAATCCGTATCGCTGGGCAACCTGCCCGACCAGTACCGCGAAAGCATTGTGCACGGCCAGCCCGATACCGAGCTGAGCAACCGCATGCTCGTGGTGTTCAGCCAGGTGGCCAGCGCTGGTGAAAAACTGCGCGACACAAGAGACCTGGGCTCGCTGCAGCGCGAAATCTCGCCCTGGATTAACGCATTCTACACCATGGGCATGGCCGGTATCGACGGTGTGCGCGCCCTGCAGAGCCACAGCCTGCCGGAGCGCATGGATATCTTCTTCCGCATGGTGGATAAGCTCAACTCCCTCAAACAGCTCCGCCGCGATGCCTGGGTAGACGGCAAGGTGGAGCAGGTAGAGGATGTACAGGTGGGGGCCTATGCCATCACCCCCTCGGTTCTGGCTACATACAACTACCTCAACGCCAGCATCTACACAGAGCTTTCCGGCGGTGATTTCCGCGCGCTCATGCCCACCTTCTCCACCAACATGGGCAACGAAACCCTCAACGCAGCCAATATTGCCGATAACGATTTCGGCACCCATTGGTATTCCAAGAACGCCCAGCAGGCCGGCGACTGGGTCTGCCTGAACTTCGGCGCCCCCATGCAGGTGAAGACCCTCAAGCTGGTACTCTCTGACCGCGGCAATGCTACCCGCAAGCCCGCTTTCGGCCAGCTGGAATACTCCACCGATGGCCAGAACTGGTCCCCGCTGGGCGAGGAACGCACCAGTGGTGTGGTGCTGGAGGACTACAGCCAGGCCCCCGTCACCGCCAGCATGCTGCGCTTCCGCATTACCCAGCCGCAGGAAAAACGCCGCCTGGGCCTGAGCGAGTTTGTGGTCAACAAGCCCCTGCCCGCCCGCCTGAGCAACACGGTGCAGGGCCTCAAGCGCCTTTCGGCCTATAACGATGAGAACCACATCGCCCTGGTGCGCGTCATGGAAACCGCCAAAGCAGCCCCCGGCCAGGGATTCAGCATCTCCCTGCCCACACCGACCACCGGCATCGGCCTTTCGGTAGACCTGGACAAGGAAGATCTGCTCTCCTGGGGTGAGGTCACCTTCACCTTTGCCGATGGCAGCTCGGAAAAAGCCTATCTCCAGCAGTACTATGGCTCTGAATTCGTGGTACAGAAGAAATACATGCCCAAGAAACCCATCCGCACCATCACCTTCACCAACGCCAGCCAGCAGGAGCAGGAACTGCGCCTCAACTCCTTCCAGCTCACCATCCCCACGGTAGATACCGCAGCGCTGGCCTCCAGCCTCACAGACTGCGACTTATCCACCGCCTACAATACCGGTGAATATGCGCTCAATACCGAGCTTACCGTGCCGGAGAACGCCCGCACTCTCACCGTGGTGGGCTCTGCCCGCTGCGAGGTGGAGGGCGGCGCCATCCACGTGGGCAGCAATGGCATGATTCACACCTACCGGCTTAACCCCGGCGTGAAGCAGCTGCAGCTGCGCGCCAACAGGCAATACGGCACCAAGGTGTACGAAGCCATCTTCCGCTAAGATACAAAAAATCCCCTGTTCCACACGAACAGGGGATTTTTTTTGTCTGATGCCAATTTGCTCATTACGCAATAAATTGTTGTTTATCTTGCTGAATACCGCGTCAGCGGTATTCAATTTCGACTGAGCGGAGCGAAGATTTCGATACCCCTGACACAGGGGTAATTTCGACTGCCGCTTGCGGCAGATTTCGATACAGCTCCTTCAGAGCTGTAATGTGAACGCAAATAAATTGCCTGCCTAAAGGCAGGCAGTGAAATTTGCCTTCGGCAATCGAAATTACTCCTGCGGAGTATCGAAATCCGCCTGTGGCGGTCGAAATTGAACCCAGCGTTGCTGGGTTCAGCAAGATAAACATCAAATCAGCATTTGCTTTCCAATGGTATCAGCAAATCTGAAACTACCCCGATTTGTTCTGCCCTCTCACCAGGAGAGGAAGCTCAAATTCTCAGAGCACCAGCAGCTCGCGCAGCTGAGCGGCCAGCTGGTCTGCTGGCATGCTCAGCATCTCCGCCTCGCTCAGGCCGCTCTTCTGGCGCCAGCGCACCAGGCGGCTGAGTATCTGGAGGTGCCACTCCGGGCATTCCTCCGGCACCACCACCAGAAACACCAGGCGGGCCAGGCTACCCTGCCAGTCCACACCAGGCGTACTGCGCGCCAGATACACGGCCGGCTGCGGAATATCAAAAACACGGGCATGCGGAATGGCCAGCCCATATCCCAGATAGGTGCTGTCCTGCGCCTCGCGATCCAGAGCCGTGTTCACCAGCGTGCGCTTGCGCCAGCCAGTCAGCCCCGCCAGCTCTCCCGCCAGCAGACGCACCATCTCCGCATGATTAGCACCGGCGGGCAGCTCTTCGTCGCGTACCCACACAAGCGTCTCGTTGCTCAGTTCTTCCGCATCAAACATGGTGCCCACATACTATACCCCGACACGCTAAATTGCAAGCTGCCATATCAGCGCTGACGCATTTGTGGCGTCTGGGGGAGCGCCAACTGTTACTTCTTCTGCATATGCATGACACCGCCGCAGCCGAACCAGCCATCGAAGCACTGAGCCTTGAAGCGTACCTCGACCTTGCCTTTCAGGGCGCGGGGCACATTGAAGGTTACGCTCTTGGTGTCCTTGTCTGCGGGCTCTTCGGCATCGCAGACATGCTTGCCGTTGGCAAAGAGCTGGAATCCTTTGGAGGTCATTCGGCCGGTCTTGTATGGTTCCAGGGTAAAGGAATAAGTTCCCGGGCCATCCATCTGCTTGCTCACGTTGACACGCCACTCCTTCTCAAAGTCGGTGGTCATATCGCCGCTGTCATAATAGGGCTCCTCGAACACATAGGGGGTCGATTCATCCCAATAATCCGCCCATCGGGCTGCACCCTTGCCGTATTGGCTGTCCGGGTCCATCTTGACTACCTTGCGGTACGTGTCCACCATCTTCTGGCGCAGCGCAGGTTCCTTGGTGGCTCTGTATTTTTCGCGGTATACATAAGCCAGACCGGAGGTCCACTGCTGCTGGAGCCAGGTATTGATTTTGCGAGCTTTAAGCACCTTCTGAACAAAGGCGATGCCTTCGTCAAACTTGCGCTCAGCGCCATTGAACTGGGCATCGGCACCCTTGCCGCCGCGGAGTACTGCGTTGATTTCACCATACATGCCGATATGGTCCATGCAGTACAGGTAGCGGCAAAGGGTTTCGTGTTCCGGGTCCTTCTTGTTCAGGATATTCTGAAGTTTGCGGTTGCGGCATGCAACCTCGTACGATTGCATAGCCAGGGCATCTGCTGCCGCTTTGGCACCTTCGACGCCTTCCGTGTCCTCAGCCTTTTTCACCAGTTCCATGAACTTCGGCATGCGTTCCAGGGAGCGCTTCACTGCTTTCTCCATGGCGGCAGCCTTGAGTACCTTCTTGCCGGTGTAGATATCCAGCAGCGTTTCATCGGGTGCCAGTAGTACCGCGATGGGCAGATCGTGGAATTCGCCTGCTGGCAGCAGGTTCTTACGCTCATCCAGAGTCGGGATTGCTCCCACCCGTTCATCAATCTGCCCCAGAACCACCGGCAGGTTTTTCTTTTCCAGCTTGTTCCATTCCTTGACTATGGTGCCAGCTTGGGGCAGCCAGTCCGAGCCATACCAGAGAATGAGAGAGGGGCGTCCCTCTGCCTTGGCCTTGGCGCGGGCTTCCTTGTTATCGAGGAATGCCAGGGGCTGACTAGCAGGTGCAACGGCGGCGGCAGACTCTTCGTCGTCCTCCTCCTCGGGCTCCGGCTCATCTGCGGGGGCTTCTGGCGGGGTGGCTTCGGTTTCAGCGAGCTCGGCAACAGGTGCAGCCTGTTTTTCCACTTTCGCTTTCTTGGCTGCCTTCTTCTTCTTTTTGGTTTTCTTGCTGATCTTTTGGGGGCTGTCCAGTCCGAGCAGTCCAGGGTCGCAGTAGTAGACGCCACCGCCTATCACGCCCAGCAGAATAAGAATAATGAGAAATTTTTTCATGATGATAAACTATAGTTAGCGGGTAAACACAACGAAGTGAGAAAGATGGGCAAAGTCCGGACTCTGGTTTTCGAACTCTACCTTTACCCATTTGGCACGGGTGCCATCCGGGAATTTCGCCACCCACTCCTTGGGCATATCGTCTACTCTGGCACGCTCGAACCAGGTGGCGCCGTCTTCACTGGTAGAGACTACCGCCTTTTTCATGCGCCATTCGTTGCCATTCGTCTTGCGAATGATGCAGCCGGTGGTGTGGCCGTGTTTCTGCAGCTCAACAATGAAGGTGGGCTTTGCCTCCTTGGCAGTGTGGCTCTTGCCTCCCTCTGGTGTCATCATTCCCGCGTGCAGCATGGGCGTATCGTAGTTGCTGGTGGTGGAAATGCGCATAAGAGCTCCCTTGGCCGGTTTGCCTGTCAGCTCATTCATCTTCTGGAGTGAAGCGTCCTTATAATCCGACTTGGCCAGAGCGAGTGCGCCCTGAGTCAGCGCCTGGAACGCAGGAGCCGAGCGTGCCTGCTCTGCCGCCACAATAGCCTTGCCGTAGGCCGCAGCCATCTTCTTGTTGCGCTCTTCCTGCGATTCGGTGCTGGCAGAAGCATCACTATCACCGGCAGCTTCAGCAGCCTTGGCAAAGGCCTTGTTGAATATCTTGCTGCCTTCCTCTGTGGCCACGTAGGTTTTCACAGCCCATTCCAGAAGCTGTCCGAATGCCGCGCCATCGCCCTTGGACATGTGTACGGTGAACATATCCTCCAGATACTTCTGGCGTGCGTTGTCTGTCTTGAGCGTGTTGATCTGCTTCTCCACCAGCTGGTCGAGCTTGATTGCCCAGCTGGAGGGGGTAGCTGCCAGTGCCTGCTGCTCTTTCTTGTAGATAGCCAGCAGTTTCTTTTCCGGCATCTGGTCCATGATTTCTGCCAGGTCGGCTGTCGCTTCCATGACGGCTATGCCGTGCCCTTCGTACCAGGAGAGCATGTCCTTGGACAGGTAATCATAACATTCATCCGGAGAAATATTGCGCTGCTTCATCTGCTTATGCAGCGCTGCCCGGAAAAACGGGTGCATGGGGGAATCCTTCAAGGCCGACTTCCACATTTTCTCGGCTTCCTCCGGCTGGTCAAGCGCCTCCAGTGCCCGGGCACAGAAGCTCTTGCGGTAGGCTCGCGCTACCTTCTTGTCATCGCCGAATACTGCCTCCATCAGGTTGTAGGAGGTCGGGGCCTGGTGGCCGAAAATCATGTTGTGCATGCCGCCATCGGGGCCGCCGAAACCGCCGGTCCACTTGCCGCGTTCCGGACGCACCGCGTAGGCGCAGTGTCCCGGCTGGCCGCAGGTGTAGGCCGGGATGCCGTGTGCCATGGCTGCTACGGCTCCCAGGTGAGACATAGCGCCACACACGCCACCATTGCGGAGCGTAGCCTCTGCCCAACTCACTTGAGCATAAGGCAGATTATAGGCGCCGCCCTGCACGGAATCGCCGAACCGGGAGGGGTCGGTGTACGTTGCAGACCAGCAGGCGAGGCCGTATTTATCCCATGGCATGTTAATGGCCTTGGCCGCAAACTCATAGGAAGCATCGTCCCAGTCCTGGCCGGGGATAGCCACCACGAAACGCAACTCCCACGCTCTCAGGTTCTTGTAATTGGGGTGCAGAAGCCCTTTCTTTTCCTGCTTCTGGAAGAATTTGTACCGGCGCACCGGGTTGTGCTTGTTGGGCAGGGCTTTTTCCAGAGCGGGTGCCTGCCAGGTTTCGCCGCCACCCCAGCAGGAAGCCAGTGCCACGGCCAGCGCCTTGTTCTGCACTTTGCCCTGTTCTTCGGTCCAGATTCGGTAGAGCACATCCATGCCCGTAGCCTTCTGATACGGTACCAGACCGCAGCTCAGGTACAGCTCCAGCCATTCGGTGTCCTTCATGAACTGCCGGAGGAACTTAGCCTTCTGCTTTGATTCCCCCGCCAGTTGCGTAAGCACCTCTGCACCGGTTACGCGAATGACCTCGTGCATCATGGCCAGATGCACCGTCGATTCTTCCTTATGTGAAATTTCCAGTTTTTTCAGGGCCTCCACCAAGGCGGCCTGAACATCGGCATAATTACCTTTCTCCAGCGCTTCCTGCACGGCTGCCGGCAACTTGCCCGATTTCACCGGAGCAAGAGCCAGTTGGCACTCCACAGCATATGCCGGTGTCGCCGGACAAATTCCCAGCAGCAGCAGCCCTAACATCCATGAACAAACTCGCATGCTCATGTTACAGAGTTTGCTCCTCGTATTACATAAAGTCAAGTAATTTCCACACTTATCCCAAAGTTTTTTCTGGGAGACACAAGTACCGCTAGATCCTGGACTTTCCGGGAAATAGTTTTTTCGAGCCCCTCCTGTAATCAAGTCTGAGCGAAATCCGGAGGAGATTGCACCTTGTCCTCGCCTACCAGGATTTCCTGTTCCCAGTCGTCTGGCTGTGAAAAAGCCTCTTTGCGGGTAAACTCGACAATCTTCCATTTTCCTTGACCCTATTTTTGCCTTCCTGCTATCCTTTACAAAATCTTTGGGCCACATGTGAGTAATTTCATCTGGGCTATTGCCATTCCGCAGCAAAAATGATAGAATAACCAGCGTGAGGACGACTATGCGATATCTGCTCATCATGCTGGCAGCGGCCATACTGCTGCCCGGCACTGGCTGCACCTGGCGCAAAAAGCCCGCCCCTGCCCCCGCGGTTGATACCCGCCCGGAGCCCAGGGTGAAGAAATCTTCCTACACCGTCAACGGTGTGCGGTATAAACCCATGAGCATAGCGGAGGCGCTGCAATACCGCGAAACCGGCGAGGCCTCCATCTACGAAGGAGCCGACAGCATTGGCGCCATGGGCGAGAAACTGCCCTATGGCGGCATGTATGTAGCGCACCGCACCCTGCCCCTGCCCAGCATGGTGCGCGTCACCAGCATCTCCACCGGCAAAAGCTGCGTGGTGCGTGTGAACGACCGCGGGCCATTCCACCGCAAGCGCATCATCGACCTCAGCCCCGCCACCGCGCGTGCGCTTGGTTTCCACCGCCGCGGAGTGCACCAGGTTTCGGTTGAAACCGTCTCCGTGGGCGATGGCCCGTACAAACGCGTTGTTCCCCAGGAGAACTAGCGCAATTTTCGTGGGAGCTTTGCTCTCATCATGCCCGTTTTCAAAGCAGGAAGCGACACTCAGATGAGTGTCGCTTCCTGTTATAAATTGTTGGCAGGCGTTTTTCTTATCGCAGGGAGAAGAAATCGCGGATGCGGGGGTTATCGCTGGCCGCGATGACGCTGGGCGGAGCATCGACAACCACCTTACCATCCGCCAGGAAGACGATGCGGTCAGCCAGTTCCATGGCGAAATCGGTATCGTGAGAAACCACCAGCATGGTCATGCCGTCCTGGGCGAGTTCGCGCATGAGGTTTTCCACCTCGCCCACCATTTCGGGGTCCAGGGCAGAGGTGGGTTCATCGAAGAGGAGGACCTCGGGGTTCATGGCCAGCGCACGCACAATGGCCACTCGTTGCTTCTGGCCGCCGGAAAGCTGGGAGGGGTAGGCCTTCGCCTTATCGCGCAGACCAATGCGGTGCAGCAGGTGAAGCGCCTGGGTTTCGGCCTCGGTACGGCTCATGAGACCGCATTTCACCGGAGCCAGGGTGATATTGTCCAGGATGGTGAGATTGGCAAAAAGGTTGAAATGCTGGAACACCATGCCCACCTTGGCGCGGTAGTGGTTCAGGCCGCTCTCGCTGCGGTCCACCGGTTTGCCGTGGAAAAGCACCTCGCCACCAGTGGGCGATTCCAGGAAATTCATGCAGCGCATCACCGTGCTCTTACCCGCGCCGGAGGGCCCCAGCAGGAATACCACTTCGCCCTTGGTCACGCCTACGGACACGCCGTCTATCACGCGGTGGTCGCCGAATTCCTTGACCAGCTCGCGCACCTCCAAAATATTATCAGCGTTCATTCTTCTTCAGAGAGTTTTCAAGTTTCTTCATCAGCTGGCTCAGGAACACCACCACCACCAGGTAGGTGAGAGCCACCGCAATGAGCGGCAGGAAAGCATCATAGGTCTGACTGCGGATGATATCGCCACCCTTGGTCAGATCCTGCAGGGCAATGTAACCACACACAGAGGTTTCCTTGAGCAGCACAATGAACTCGTTGCCCAGTGCCGGCAGCACATTCTTGAACGCCTGCGGCAGAATCACCGAGCGCATGGTGGTGCCATAGCTCAGACCCAGGCTGCGGCCGGCCTCCATCTGGCCGCTGTCTACCGCCATGATACCGGAGCGGATAATCTCTGCCACATAGGCGCCGGAGTTCACACCAAATGCTACAATGGCCACCAGCACCTTGCTCACATCCACCGAGCCGAAAATCACAAAGTAAATAATGAGCAGCTGCACCACCACCGGCGTACCACGCACCACCGTCAGGTATATATGGCACAGGAAATTCAGTACCTTGTAGCGGCCGGTCTGGTCGTGGGCGCTGCGAATCACCGCCACCAGGAAACCGATGCACAGGCCCATGAGCACGGCGCAGGCGGAAATCTCAATGGTGATAAGGAAACCATTGACCAGGTATTTCCAGCGGTTATCCTTCACGAAATTGGTCTTGAACGACTCCTGCATGCGCTCCCAGAGGCCCTTCTCCTCAGTCGGCACGGCGGGTACAGCCAGCGGCTTGCCATCCTTGTCCAGATAGCGGGCCCAGATTTCGGCCATGGTGCCATCGGCCTTCATTTCGGCCATGGTCTTGTTGAACATGGCCAGCAGCTCCGGGCGGTTCTTGCTGATAGCCATGGCATATTCCTCGGAAACCAGGGATTCAGGCAGAATCACGAGCCCCTTGTTGCGCGCCACATGCTCCTCCGAGGGGGCACTGTCCAGCACCACGGCATCAATCTTGCCCGTGACCAGCGAGGCCACAGCCAGCGCGCCATCCTGGAAACGCTCCGGTTCCTGGATGTTTTCGGTCATGTACATATCGCCCGTGGTGCCATGCTGCACACCCACGCGCTTTCCCTTTAAATCTGCCGGGCCGCTGATCGGGCTACCAGAGCGCACAATGATGACCTGGTCGGCCTTCACATAGCTGGTCGTGAAATCAATCTGTTTCCGGCGGTCCTCCGTCACCGTGATGCCCGAGGCCGCCACATCGGCCTTGCCGGTCTGCACCGCAGCAATGACGGAATCAAACGCCATATCCTCAATCACGAGCTCCAGGCCATTGCGCTCTGCAATCTCGCGCACCATATCGGCATCAATACCCACGATGCGTTCCCCCTGGTAAAATTCATATGGGGGGAAGGTGGCGTTGGTCACCATTATCAGCTTGCTGCGTTCGGCCTCCTTCTCACCACAGGCGGTCAGGAAAAGAGCCACAAACGCCAGCATCACTGCCAGCCATTTCTTATATATTATACCGGGCATGCGCGTGGAGCTTACCACATAACCCCGCAGATTGCAAAGTTAAAAACACCCCAAAGCCGGAATTGTAAACATTTTTCCACCCATATCCTCCCGCAGCGCATTCAATAGCCACGGGTTGCCAGAAGCACGCCCCCGGCATTCCGTGGCAGCGCAAGCGCTTCATTGTTGATAGATAACTGTTTCCGTATGTTCAACCATTCGTACTTGCTCTATGTGAATTTTTCTGCTACGGTCGCAGGTATCGTGCAGAGCATTCTGCCCCTTCACCCAACACCCCACCCACCAGCCATGAAGAAAACCCTCCTTCTGTGCGTCTCGGCGCTTTCCATCTGCACCATGCAGACCGACGCAGCCCCAATCCCCCTTCCCGACAGTTCGGATTTCACCTGGGTTCCCGGCAGTAATGCCAGCGGCATCGGCAATTCGGCCACAACGGCAACCCTCGTGCAGAATTTGGCAGCTGCCATCACCCGCAGTACAGACCTGAACGGCTGGTTCGGCGGCACGGGTCAGGGGCACAGCGCCGGCGATTACGGCAGCGACATCGCCATCCTCTCCGACTCATCATTCCGCTTCCTGAGCCGCCCCAGGCTGTCCGGTGAATATGTGGCCGCCGGGGTCGAGCTGGGGGCAGCAGCCAACCGCATCACCCTGAGCTTTGATTACGCAGGCACCATACCCGCCGGGCAAAGCACCCCCACCGGCAGCATCGGCTACTCGCTCTGGAGCTACGATGCCACCACCAGCACCGCCACAGAACTCATCCCCTTTGGAACCCTGAGCGCCGGCGAAAGCACCAGCCAGATACACCAGGGCCGAGTGGGTGATGCCACGCATCTCATCGTCATCTGGAACTCTAATCCTCCCGGTGGCGGCGGCAGCGGCAGCGTCTCGGCAATTACACTTTCCTACATTCCCTATGCCACCTATGTGGAAAACTGCGTGAACCCGACCACGCGCAACGGCCGCGCCGGCGTCACCCAGCTGCAGCATGCCCTGGAAACCCGGAACCCGCAGGTCACGGCCCCCGGCAGTGGGCTGGCCAGGGTGCTGGATGCCGTAGATGCCGGCAAGCTCAGCGATGCAGGGGCCGCAGCAGTAGCCGGCGCTGCCACGGCAGTGCTGGGAATGGCGGCCCATAACGACCTGAACCGCCAGCTTCAATCCATACGCACCCGCACCACCAGCATGGGGGCGGACCCAAGCGTGGTCAACAATGACCTGCCCTGCTACAACATCTGGGCCAACGCCGAGGGAAACTACGACAGGCTCGGCAGCCATGGCACAGAAAGCGGCTACCGGCTCAGCAGCTGGGGCGGCACCCTGGGGGTCGATATCGATATCACTCCTGCCATGACTGCCGGCTCTGCCGTTACTGCCATGTATGGCGAGCTGGACGCCACGGGAAGCAGCAGAGCCAGCGGCGAATTCAACACCTATTACATGAGCTTCTTTGCCCGGTACGCCCCCAGCGCCTGGACCCATACTCTGATTGCCGCCGCCGGGCTTGCCGATATTTCCCTGAAACGCACCCTCATGGGCGAGGAAATGGAAGGCGATACCTCCGGCATGAGTTTCGGCCTCATGTATGAAGTGGGGCGCATGTTCACCCTGGATGACAATGCCGCCCTCTGCCTGCAACCGGTCTTCAACATCTCCTGGCGCCACACCCACCTGCACAACTACACTGAGCATGGCTCCAACCTGGCACTGGATGTGGAGCACCAGAGCCTCAACACCGTTTCCCTGGGGCTGGGCACCCGCATGCAGGCCGTGGTGGGCGAGAACCTGTACAACCGGGCCAGCCTTCTGGAATGCCGCGTCCTCGCCAGGCTCGATATGGGCGACCGCCGCAATTCCGCCACAACGACTCTTGCCGGCATGAGCGCCGAAGTCGACAGCGCCAAGGCCGGCGCCTTTGGTCTGGAAGCCGGAGCCGGGCTCACGATTCCCCTGGGCGAGGAGGCAGGCAGCATGTTTCTGGATGCCGCTGTGGAGCTTCGCAGCGACTACACCCACGTGTACGGCACCCTGGGCTACCACATGAGCTTTTAGGAGAAATCACCTGTCATCGCGGACGGCGAAGTAATCCTCTGCCGCCGGCAGCTGCGCAAACACCGCCACGCGCGGTGCCGCTACCGCCGTCTGCAGCAGGAGCACCCAGGCATCCTCGCCCGGCGCCATACAGCAGAACCCCGTCTCGTTCACCGTGTAGGGCAGCAGCTCATCCTCCAGGGCCATTTCCCACACCATTTCGGCGCGGTGAGGGTCACCTGTATCGCGCGGCAATGCCACCAGCAGAGTATGCCGCGGGCCCTTGCCCGTGCCCTGCACCTCAATAAGGCTGCGCAACTGCGAAACCCACGCCAAATCCACCGGTGAGCCCTTGGCAAAGCCCACAGAGGCAAAGCGGTCCCCCGGAGCTGCCCCCCGCGGGAGAATCGCATCATACAAGTGGTCATAATACTCCCCACCCATGTAGAAATACTGCTGCCCGCAAGCCAGCGCACAGGCCAGCGTCTCCACCTGCGTGGGCAAATCCACCACCGGGCTACTCAGGTAGCAATGCGGCACCAATTCCTCATTGGCCAGGTCCAGCCAATCGGTCAGCTCAGCTGCCAGGCTCTGCTCCTGCGTTGCCATACCGGCAAAGAACGCATAAGGAAGCAGAATGCTGCCATATTGACGCAGACAGATTTTCTCCAGCCACCCCAGGATATCCATGGCGCAGCCGCTGCCCGTTCCCCCTGCTGCGGAGAAGAAAACATGAACCTCCAGCTGCTCCGCACCCTCCGTCATCGGCTTCAGCAGGCGCAGGAACGCGGGCCAGCTCTGCAACAGGAGCGCGCGCCCATAGCGGCGAAGCCCCCCTGCACCATTCAACTGCGCCAGCGCCTGCTCCACCTCATACACCGGCACCTGCAAACGCTCTGCCAGCTGCCAGCGCATGCCGCTCACGCAATCCTTCAGCTCCGGATTCTGCTCCATCTCATTGAACGAACGCGCCTCCTCCTTGATACTGAGGAAAGGTATGTCCGCCGCGCATTCCTTCCACTCGGCACTACCAGCCACATCATCCGCGGCATCCAGATACACGTATTTTACATCCTCCCCGTGCTCCGGCACACAACCAGCTGCCCTGGCCCGCCGAAGCGCCATAAGCACCTGCCCGCCTACTCCTCCTATACCGATGAACAGTGTCCGTTTCTTCATCATAACCTGCATTTCTACCTTGTATAAGAGTATACCATGTATGATTTCTGCGTCAATTCAAATCGCTTACAGTGCAACTCGTGTTCCACTTGTATTCCTGGTACACGAGAAACAAAATAGTTATCTTTCGCACGATTCCGGCACGCAAAACAGCTGCAACTTATCAGAACAGTGCCCTATTTGTCCAAGACAGAACTGGTGGTCCCCCCCTTACAACATTGCAGCTATCTTCTCTGCCAGGCTTCGCGGCGTATCCCCTGCCCCGGCCGGAATGGGGGTGAGCCATTTCTCACGCCTAAGCCAGGTGCGCTGGCGCTTCGCATACTGGCGGGTTGCCAGAGCTATCGCAGAAGCCAGCTCAGAGCGCGTCAGGCGGCCTTGCAGGTAATCCTGCACCTGGGTAAGCCCAAGCGTCTTTGAGGCCGTTGCAGACAGCGTCAGGTCCTCCAGAGCGGCCACCTCCTCAATAGCACCCTCGCGCAGCATCTGCCCGGCTCGGCGCGCTATGCGGGCATCCAGCTCATCTGTATCGCGCACAATGCAGAATCCGGGCCCTGCCGGCTCCACCCAGTTGTTCCGCCAGCAGGAAAGCGGCTTCCCCCCCAGTATCACAATCTCCAGGTTGCGCACCACATAGCGCTTGTTCTTTAAATCCGTACTCGCTGCCCCCTCCGCATCTAATTCACGAAAACGGGTGACTAATTCATCCAGCGAAAGCGTCTCCAACTCCGCCCGAAGCCCTGCATCGCTGGGGGGTGCAGGGGAAATTCCATGGGTAATGAACTTTACGTAAAGCCCTGAACCTCCTGTGTGTATGGGTAGCATGCCACCCCTTTTCAAATCTGCTGAAATTCGCCCTGCGCGCCTGGCATGTTCTGCCGCATCATTGTTCTCTGTGGGCTCCATAAACCCTACTAAATGGTGTTTTACCCGCTTTTGCTCCTCCAAAGTTGGCGCCGCCGTGATAATGGGCATGCATTTGTAGACCTGATATGCATCTGTACTGATAATCTCAGCATTCCCCATTATCTCCGCAAGCTCCACCGCTACGGCACTTTTTCCGCTTCCTGTAGGGCCCAGAATAAAGATTGGTTTTGTTCCACATGGAACATTTGAATGATTATCACAGGTCATATTTATTAAGTCCTTTAGTACCAGGGTTTAAGGTAACAACAAACAGAATCAGATTAAGAATTTCAGCTAAATGTAGAACACAAAAGAACCAGAGGTGATTGCATTCCTCGCGCAGAAGATAGTATAACTCAAGTGGTTCTTCAAGGATTGTGATATCGTTTGCAATAGTCGAAGATGAGAAAAAAGTTACATAAGCAAATGGTATACAATAGATTGCGTAAGAAAGAGCAATCCACTTGGCACTCCAGCCGACATCATGCACACGGCGCACGTAGACCGCCAGCATAGGCATGGCCAAGTAAAATACGAGCACAAGGAAGAGAAGAATTCCTATACAAAATGTTATAGCTGAAGGAATTACACAAAGAATAAGTGGTAAAGGAGTGAGTATATATCCGATGATTGTAGCAGACCAATATTCCATGCGCCCTGCCCTGCCCTGCAAACGAGCATAATTTTCCTTTGCAAGACAGGACATGAAATGACGCCACGCTTCTGACAACAATGTTCCACGTGGAACAGGCGGAAGCTGATTATTGTTCATCATACACCAAGAGGATATTTGCGACTAGGGCCGTACTTATTCGTACCCCGCTTGCTGTCAAGGAAACTGATAATGAAGAAGAATAACTTCAAGCCTTCTAATCCAGTGCTGAGGACATAGGTAAGCACCAGGGAAATTATCCAACAAGTATCAAACTGGTGAACATTGACACTCTGAAAATCCTCGTATGCAAAACACGAATAATATGCAAGATATGAGGAACTACAAATAAGTAAACCAAGCAAAACAATATGCACAAGAACCGGAATGCCCGACATTCCAATATCATGCAAACGACGGGCGAAAAGGAAAAGCTGAGGGATTCCAATAAAAGGAATGTAAATAATTGTTGCGATCAGAATTGCAAAGTAAAAAGGACCGGCATGCCCCGCAGCACACGAATAACTAGGAACCCGCGAATCAAGAATAAAGTAACTCAAAAGCGCCGGCAGCAAAAGTATCAGGTGAGAAAAAAGAATAAAACTCCAGATTTCCTTTCGTGTACATCTACCCTTCCAGCTTACGTAACGGTGACGAAGTACAAAACAGAAATGACTCCACATCGAATCATTTTCCGGGCGGAGATAATATCCACAGTGGGGACACCGCACCGGAATTTTCCCTTCATCCAGCGGGACGACGCAAGCGCATTTTTCGCAAGGAATCTCAAATACAGGAACAGGGGGTAATACCCCCTGCCCTGCTTCATTTTCTGAAATAGAATCCATATCAGTTCTTAGGCTGAGGTCCATATTTATTCTCACCAGCATTTCCCGGAATCAGCATCATGATGAACAGGTACAAACTCACCATAAGCAAGAACAGAAGAGAGAGAATAAAGGGTACGAACACAGAAAAGTCATCCGCCAGATCCGGAGAACCAACTAAGACCATTATAATATAGCCAAGGCTTCCATACATCCAGGCTAAAGCTGCACATCCCAGTACGACACCCGTTGCATTGCTACCGGTATCGTGCAATCTTCTCACACTCACAGAAACAAACGGAATGAACATGAATAAGGCGATTAACGTAGAAATAATCGTCAGAGTTAAGAATAACGGATTCGTAAAATATTCCATGCAAACCTTCACGCCAAGTCCCAAATTTTCCTCCTCTCCCATCGCACCATCCATCGCCGCTTCAAGTGTCGCCGGCATGAACGTCTTTGTAAACAGATCCGTTAATATATTAAGCGCATAGCTGATAATAACATAAAATAAGTAAAATCCCCAGAATTCCTTACGACTTGCACGCCCCTTAAAGGTAGCATACAACTTGAAGGCTCGCGTGAAACATCCCCACAGACTCAATTCTTCTTTCACTTCCTGCACTGCAACCGGCACAGTGGATTCAACAGACGTACCATTGTTCCATGTGGAACAATTTTCTACCAATTCCGAAAGAGGTTTCCACTTGCTATCCCCTGCTACAGCTGCAAGCGTTTTTTCATTGATGACTCCAGCCTGCATCAAATTCTGTATTTCACTGAGGGTATGCGGACCTACCGGCTTCTTCTCGCTATTTAAATAATAGTACTTCATGGCTAGGCAAATTCTACATTGTTCAATGCTCAAAATCAAGCCCAAAATGCTACTTTTTTACAATTATTTAAGATATGTTAAATAATTGTAATTTATTCAGCTTTATTCTTTTGTAACTTTCATCATTTTGATGTAATGACACCTTATTTTTCTGTATTTCCAGGTGGATAGGTACAAACAGAAAGTCCTGATTTTCAGAGGAGAAAATCAGGACTTCGATAATAGAATTACCGCCATGCCGTCAGTGGTAAAAGAGCCACGTTCCCTGTAATCAGGTGGGTGCGGAGCCTGGGTCGTCTGAGGTATCCAATGGACGGAACATAATACCCAAATAAGCTTGATGCCCCTAGTGTATCTATAACGGTCCGGGCCTGTGAAACCACGCGTCACGAGCACAGCAGCTGATTATGTATATACCACAAGCTGGTCAGATTTGCAAGGAATTTAACCAACAAAATTGTTCCACATGGAACATTCGGGAGGAGACATTTCATTGACAAAAAGGGGCAAAACGTGTAGAATCCTGCGCAGCAATATGACGATACCCAAGATACTTTCAGAACAACTGACAAAGGCGCTGAGCGCTGTATTAGGCGATGCACTGCCAGAGGGATTCAGCTCGACGGTGACGCCGTCGCAGGATTTACGATTTGGAGATTACCAGAGCAACGCAGCTATGATGCTGGCGAAGCAGGCGCGGATGAACCCGCGTGCGCTGGCGACCGAGGTGATTGAGAAGTTTGGTGAATCTGAGGTAGCCACGCTTGAGATAGCCGGTCCTGGATTCATCAATTTCCGCGTGAAGCCTGAATATTTTGCTGCGCGCGCGCACGCGATGCTGGGGGATGAACGCCTGGGAGTATCGCTGGTAGACGAGCCCAAGAGCATCGTCATCGACTTCTCCGCACCGAATGTAGCCAAACCCATGCACGTGGGGCACATCCGCTCCACTATCATCGGCGATACACTGGGGCGACTGGCACGTTTCCTGGGGCACAAAGTAATCACCGATAACCACATTGGCGACTGGGGCACCCAGTTTGGCATGATTCTGTGGGGATGGAAGAACATTTTGGACCAGGCAGAGCTGGAAAAAGACCCCATTGAAGCACTCCTTAATGTATATAAGGAAGTAAACACGCGCTGTAAGGAAGATGAAGCACTGCTTCCGCTGTGCAAGGAAGAGCTCGTAAAACTGCAGGGGGGTGATGCCGAGAATCTGGAAATCTGGCAGAAGTGCATCGCCGTTACCAAGATTGGTCTGGAGAAGATATACTCCCAGCTGGATATTACCTTCGATTACTGGCTGGGTGAAAGCGCCTACAACGATGCTTTGGCACCGCTGGTGGACGACCTGGTAGGGAAGGGGATTGCCCGCGAGAGCGATGGAGCTATCTGCGTGTTCTCCGATGGTTTCCACAAGCCGCAGAATGACCCCTTCCTGGTGCAGAAGGATGGCGAATGGTGCGCTGTGCCGGCGATTATCCGCAAGGCAGACGGCGGTTTCCTCTATGCAACCACCGATTTGGCCACGCTGGATTACCGCATTGAAAACTTCAAGGCAGACGCCATCTGGTACGTGGTAGGCGCTCCCCAGGACAAGCATTTCAAGCAGATTTTCGATATTGAACGCATGCGCGGTGTCACGGGCGATTTCCGCCACGTGGCCTTTGGTTCAATTCTGGGCAAGGATCGCCGTCCGTTCAAGACCCGCTCCGGCGATACCGTGAGCCTGCAGGACGTCATCGATGAAGCTGTCACTCGCGCCACTGCCGTGGTAGAGGCCAAGAGCCCGGATATGCCGGCAGAAGAGAAAGCAGCCGTGGCCAAGGCCGTGGGTATCGGCGCCATCAAGTTTGCCGAGCTTTCCCAGAACCGCATGAGCGATTATATCTTCGACTGGGAAAAGATGCTGGCACTTACCGGCGATACGGCACCCTATCTGCAGAACTCCTATGTGCGCGTGCGCTCCATCTTCCGCAAGATTGAGGGTGAGTTCAAGGCTCCTGCCGTGCTTAATCTCACTGAGCCGGCTGAAATCAACCTTGCACGCCTTCTGGTGCGCTTTGGTGAGGTGGTACCCGCCACGCTCGATGACTGCCGCCCGAACCTGCTGGCCGCCTATCTCTACGAGCTGGCCAAGGCATTCCACAGCTTCTACGAGGCTTGCCCGGTACTTAAGAGCGAAGGCAATACCCGCGAGACACGACTGGCACTCTGTGAATTGACCGCCAGCGTTCTCAAGAAGGGTATGGGGCTCTTCGGCATCACCATGCCTGAGCGCATGTAATGACACCCCTTATGAAAACAATTCAAAGCATCCTCTGTCTGGCAGTTGCAACACACTGCTGGGCAGAGGATAACTCTTCTTCCAACCCCGGATTTTTCACTCACGAAAACCCGGGCATCCAGATTGCAGTCAGCAGCGAACAGGATGAGGTGGCGCAATTTGTGAATCTGGGCCTGAAAGAATGCCTGTATGGAAACAATGCTGCTGCACAGGTTCATTTCGACGAAGCGCTGAGGGCAGACGAACACTGCGTGCTGGCCCATATCGGCATGCTGATGGTACACCCCATACGCAGCGAAATCTACCGCCACCACCTCCAGAAGCTCAATGAATGCCTGGAAGCAGCTCTGCTTACCCCTGTCGAGGAATGGTACGTGGCTACCTTTATCCAGTACCTGAACGGCGATTTACCCGGTGCTGCGCAGGCATTTCGCGAGCGTGCTGCCCAATACCGCCGCGATGCCATGGCTGCCTGCTGGGATATCATCCTGAACCTCTATGCCGGTGAAAAGGCAGAGACGCTGATTCCGCGTGCAGACAAGCTGGTGGAGCGCCTGCCGGAAGCACCGCTGGCCCACTTCTGCCGGGCCATTCTGGAGCAATACGAGGAAAAACCCTCCCAGACAGCCCTCGATTCTGCTTCCAAAGCGGTACAGCTGACCAGCAAAGCCCCTAATCCGATGATCTGCCAGCTGGCGGGGCATCTTGCCTTCAGGGCAGGGGAGCTTAAATCCGCCCGGACGCATGTTTCCGCGCTGCGGAAAGCCGCTTCTCCCAACTCTGAGGCCGCCGTGGCTGCCATGCTCTACCAGCCCGCCATCGATATCGCGCAGGGTGATAAGAAAAGCTGGACAAACGCTCTCAAAACCGCCCGCGAATTGAGCCAGAAGGCCCCAAAAACCTCTCCGGAGTGCGAGGGGGATATCCTTCTCTACTGGGAAGGCAAAACCATGCTCCTGCGCATGCTGGTGCTCCAGAAGACACCCCCGGGAGGACCTGCCATCAATATGGCAGCCAAATCCTGCAACGCTCCCGAGGGGCATCCGCTGCGCACCGTGCAGAACTGCCTGGTGGAGGCCATACGCGCCCGCTCCCTTGCCGAAACAGGCCGTATCACCACGGCCACAGAAACATTTACCAAGGCTGAAAAGCACCTCGTGGACCTCCAGAGGGCAGGGGAGGACTATATGCAGGCAGGCGGCATCACCCGCGTGTGCTACCAGCGCGCCCTGCAGGCCTGCTCCGGTGCGCTCTACCGTGCCAAGGTGGCTCTCTACAAGGATAGCGCTGATATCTGGCAACCTTATCTCGACAAGATTCTCCACACGCCGGAGCCCAGACTTCTGCCACCCATTCTACCCCATTCCCTCCAGAAATAAGTTTCATCAGGATGTTCCACGTGGAACATCCTTTTTTTTATCGTTTTCTTTACAAAAACAGGCAGGCATGGTATACTCCAGCATATAGAAGACATTTTATCAGATATGAGAAAGCTCCCGGTACTGATTCTGAGTTTTATTTGTGCCCTTGCCAGCGTTTCCTGCAGTGTGCGCACACATGAAGTGATAGCCGACAAGGCTCGCAGTGGCTATGCTATTCTGGTACCGCTGGAAAATCCGGTACTCTGCCAGATTGGGGATGAGTGGTACATGCAGGGCATGAAAACCCTGGTGGAGCGTCGCGGGCGTCCGTGCCTCTACAAGGAGAAAGGGCAGGAGAAGAAGAAGCATCCCGAGCGCTATTACCTGGTCGACGATGAAGACGATATCGACTTCACTCCCATCTTTGCCCCCATGCCCCAGGAAATGGCCGAGCGAATGATGAAGAATGAATACACCCATTCAGATGCCATCAGCTTCATCAACAGCAAATGGACGCTGAATCTGCCCCAGGGGGAAGCCAAGCGCTGGAAGACCTCGGCTGTGGCACCGGCTTACTTCCGCAATATCTCCTCCCACCGCATGATGCAGACGCAGAAGAACAGCTATCTGCTCGCTCGCGTAGGCGAGATGACGGCTGATTTCAGCTCCATCTACATGTATCCCCTGGCTGGGTTGAGTGCCATCCTGATTGATGCACCGGGCAGCATCCTACTGGGGCCGCCCACCACACCTGTGCAGAAAGCCGAATCCGAGGAGCTTTAACTCATAGTCAATCAACCCCTTATCATACTTATTCACAATATATGTGAATAAATCGGTGAATAAGCCGTTGATAATGGTGGTAATAAGTATTCTTCACCGGTTGGGACATGGTTCTCAACCGGTTTATTTACCGGGTGAGGATAGTGTTATCTGTTCATTATAAGCGATGTCGTAATGTTATAAACTTATTCACAGGGTAGATGATGATGAATTTCTATATATACTGAAATAGCATTCATGGAATAGAAAAAAAGTCAGTACCCCAGGGCTCGCCTTGACAGATGCACATTGCCTGCTACAATACCCCGCATGCAACAGCAGGAAGATATCAAATGGATGCAGCGTGCGCTGGAACTGGCACGCAGAGGTCTGGGCCTTACCAGTCCGAATCCACCTGTTGGTGCAGTCATCGTGCGAGATGGCATCGTATTGGGTGAGGGGTATCACGAAGTGGCAGGGGAGGCACATGCTGAACGCCGCGCCATGGCCGATGCCGAAAGCCGTGGTCACGGGCACCTGCTGAAAGGTTCTACCATATATGTGACACTGGAGCCTTGCTCCAGCATCGGCCGCACCGGCGCCTGCACCGATGCCATCATCGCCACCGGAATGGCACGCGTGGTCTATGGCTCCACAGACCCGGATATGCGCCACCAGGGGCGCGCAGATGCGATTCTGGAGGCCGCAGGGATATCTGTTACCTCCGGGGTGTGCAAGGAAGCCTGCGACCGTTTTCTGCGTTCCTGGGTGCATGCAGTGATGACCGGGCGACCCTGGGTAACGGCCAAGGTAGCCACCACGCTGGATGGCCGCATGACCCGGCGCCAGAAATTCTGGCTGAGCGGGGTAGACACTCTGCGGTATGCGCACCAGCTACGACTGGAGAGCGATGCCATCCTGATAGGCGGCAACACCCTGCGCACCGATGACCCGCAGCTGACCATCCGGAATCCGCTGAGTATACCTTCACCGCGCAAGAAGCAGCCCTGGCGCATTGTGCTCACCAATAACATGCTTTCACTGCCGCCCATGGCCAAGTTGTTTTCCGATGAGTACCACAAGCGCACCCTGGTGTGGGAAAACGTGAGGGATTTGCGTGGTCTGCTCAATGAACTTTACACGCGCTATGGTATCGTGAACCTGATGCTGGAATGCGGCGGGCGTCTGCTGCGGCGGTTCCTGGAGGAAGGGCTCGTGAATGAATGGATGCAGAGTATTTCGCCCATGGTGGGTGCCGGCCCGGATTATGTGGTGCCGGGGGAATTTCTGCCGCAGGAATTCATCTTCCAGCGCGAGGAAATCATCGAGTGCGAGCGCGATATCATCCTGCGTGGGCGTCTCGGATAACGAAATATCGCTATAAGGCATTATAAATGTTCCACATGGAACAAATATGAATGTAATAAGGCTTGCGGATAAGCGGCTGATGCTGTAGAATGCGCGCCAGATTTTTCAGAACATGGGTTCAACGATACGACAAATCATCCTGTGCATATTGACCGCGGTGGGAGTCAGCTCCTGTTATCCGCCGCAGATTCAGTACCCGTATACCGAAATGGTGACCAACCGGCGCATGCAGCTGCGGGATCACCTGATAGCCCTGTTGCCCATGGAGCAGCAGCGCCAGGCGGCAGCCCGGCAGGAAGCCACCTGGCTGGCTGATACGGCCTACAAGGCAGCCGCCGGCATTGCGCGTGTGAATGGTTCCATGTTCCCCGGCTGGGCAGGCAATGCGCTCATCAATGCCCGGCTTCAGGACCGCGGGCTCTGCTGGCACTACCAGCACGATATGTACCGCGAGCTGCGCCGCCGCCCGCTCAAGTATTTCCGCCTGGGGTGCTGCGTGCGCGATGGTGGAAGAGCCTCGGAGCACAACTGCATTTACGTGGCGCCTAAGGGGGCAGCCTGGCCGCATGCCTGGGTGCTGGATGCGTGGATGTGGAATGGCCGTCTGAAGGTGGACGATGCCCGCGAGCTCAACCAGAAGCGCTGGGCGGATTTGCCGAGCATCACCCGCGTGCAGGCTGTCTATTACCGGGAGGGACACATGTGGCCTATTGAGCATTGGAGCGTGCTGCGCAACCCCGAGGGAGATTACGATGGGTACTGGCTGCCGGAGATGCGGTATTCGCCGCAGTACAAGCGCATGTACCAGAATGTGGAGAAGGGGAAATTGAAACACCCCGGGCTGCTGACCAACTATTGAGATGCCGAGCCAACGCACCGTTTTATTGCTGCTGGGGATGCTGCTGGGGATGCTGAGCTGCCAGCAGGCGCCGCCCCCGCAGTATACTGAAACGCCGAAAGTGGTGCAGCAGCGCGCCAGGCTACAGCAGAAACTGCTGGAACTCCTGCCGGAAAAACAGCGGAAAGCCGCCGCAGAGGAAGCCACCTGGCTGGCCGATACCGCATTCAAGGCGGCAGCAGCCATTGCCCGTTACAATGACCCTGTTTTTGTGAACTGGCTGAATAATCGCGCAGTGAACACGCGCCACCATTTCCGCCACCGCGGGCTCTGCTGGCATTACCAGCACGATATGTACCGCGAGCTGCGCCGCCGCCCGCTCAAGTATTTCCGCCTGGGGTGCTGTGCGCGCGATATCGGCACCGGCGGAGAGCATCACATCGTCTATATCACCGGGCGCCAGGTGCAGTGGCCGCGCGTCATTATGCTCGATGCCTGGTGGTCCAATGGTCGCCTGGATGTCGAATACGAATGCGACCCCGACGAGTGGACCAATGATGGAGGCACCGTCTCGAAGCTCAACAAGATTTATCCCGCCGGCCACAAACTGCCGCTGGAGCACTGGGCGGTTATTCGCCGCAGCACCCGCTATAATGACTATGTTTACAGCTTTACTCCGGAAGCCAAAGACACCCCCCAGTGGCTCTACATGCAGGAGCAGATGAAGCAGGGCCTGCAGCGCCGCAAGGGTAAAGCTGTTGATTATTAAGAAATCCTAATGAATATATATTAGGTAGTTAAATAGGCGGATGATAAACATTTTTCTTGCCATTGAGGAACAGTTCCCCTAAACTGGTGGCGTGCAACAGATCGCTTTTAATGAAATCAGTGCGGCAGAGGTATCTGCCATTCCCGCCATGAAGCAGCTGAAGCTGTTTTTCGCATTCAAGGTGGATGAGGATTGCCTGAAGGGCACTCCGAGCGACCCTCGGTTCGGCGTATTGGAGCGCGATGGGCGCCGTATTTTCCGTTTCCGTTCCGATGATGATGACTACCGCATCTACTTCACCGTGGAACAGAATGAGGACGGCGACAACGTGGTTGTGGTACAGCGCGTGCTGCATGCCGATTCACTCAAGGATTTCTTCTTCCGCAGCGGTCTGGGTTCTGATACCGAAGACCACAAGCTGGGTAAGTCCCGCACCTTCTGGAAGCTCATCGAGGAAGGCGAGAAATCTGCCCGCAAGAAATAAGGCAGAGCAGAACAACAGGGCAGCATGGCAGGGCCCATACAATACCTGGTAAGCATGCCCGGGCGCGTGGCAGCAGTGGCGGGGGTAACCCTCACCCAGCTGGTGCGCATGCGCTTGTTTCTGGTTCCCGGGGTGCTGGCCGTGTTGATACTGGCGCTGCAATTCATACCCTACCAGGAGAGAATAAGTGTTGAGTACCAGGGAGTTGAGCAGCTGCAATTCATCAAGGATGTAAGCCTGGGGTGCATGCAGCTCTTCGGGTTGATATTCTGCGTGGCCGCCACGGCGCTGCTTCTGCCGCGGGATACCGAGGACCGCATCCTCTACACCATTCTTTGCAAACCCGTACCACGCTTTGATTATCTGGCCGGCAAGGCAGCGGGAGTGCTGCTGCTGCTGCTGCTCATGGTAGGATTGCTGGATGGTATGATGAGCCTGCTGCTGGCGCAGCGCACAGCCGGCATCTGCGCCGAACTGAGCACTGCCCTGGCGGCCAATGGCTACACAGCGGCAGACATGGCACCCTATCTGGAGCAGGTGCAGGCCGCGGGCAACACCTGGAATACCCAGCGCGGCATCCTGGCCACCCTGCTGGGGTACGGCGTTCTCACCAGTTTCACCCTGCTGATATCCTGTTTTACCAGCGGCACCATCGTGAGCATCATATTCGGGCTTGGTGCCTATTTTATCGGTCTGTTCCAGGGGACACTCTTTGCCGGGCTCAGCGCCGGGCAGGGCACCACCGCTGCCATGCGGATTGCAGAGCAGGTGTGCGCAGTGCTGCTGCCGGATTTCGGCCTTTTTGCCGTGGGCGATACCGCCAGCGCCGGAGCTGAGCTGAGCTGGGGGCTGCTGGGGTGGCTGGCACTCATAGCCCTGGGCTACATGCTGCTGCACCTGCTCACCGCCACCTGGATATTCAGCAAAAAAGAATTCTGAAGCCATGTTGGAAGCCTTGCGCACACAAGCCGCCGCTGGCGATATGGAAGCCTGCCTTCACCTGGCCAAGAAATTGATTCGCGGGCGTGGGGAAGGGCGCAATTTTGAAGAAGCGGTGGAGTGGTTTGACCTCGCTGCCCGCGGTGGCTGCGCAGATGCGCTCTACTGGCTGGGCAAATGCTACCTCAAGGGCCTGGGTTGCCCGCGCGACACCAGCGGCGGGTGCAGTTGCCTGGAACGCGCCGCCCTGCAAGGCCACGCCTCTGCTGCTTTGAAACTGGGCGAATGTTTTGAAAAAGGCATCGGTGCTCCTGCCAGTTCCGAACTGGCTGCCTACTGGTACCGCAAAGCCGCCGCCCGTGGCGAATCCCGCGCCTACGATAAATTGCTGAATTTAGCCCGGCAGCGGCGGTGATTACCTCAAGCCCACTGTGTGGGCTTAAAAGAAAATCATGGCAGTCATGATACCGTGAAATATAAATTGCTGAATTTAGCCCGGCAGCGGCGGTGAGTCGCACTTTTTGCTCGCCAACGCGGGCGTGGGTGTGCTAGTATGGTTCAGAACGTTTTCTGGATATTATGCGTACGTGGATTACTGCAATCATCATAGGGTTTTGTATGGCCCTGGCAGGAAGTGCAAAGGCACAGGAGGAACAGGCGCCTATTGAACATATGCATGCATCTCCTGCGTGTGAGTCGCATGGCAATCATGCGGTACTCACAGTGGAGGAAATTCGTGCCGAAGCCCAGGCCAAGGAACAGCTTATCAAGAGCCTCAACGTGTGCGACCACACGGCCAATGCGCTCATGATTGCCGCAGAATCCATGAGCCTGCGTGCGTTGCAGCACTACCTTTCCCAGGAACACCATGCATACGATGGGCACACCGTGCTGGAGCATGCGGCCCAGAAAGCCAAATTCGGCCTGCCCATGGCGCACAAGCCCTGCCCGGAATGCGGCAAGATAGTGTACCACGCAGACCCGAATGGCCAGCTGGCTGCCTGGACTCACCACTACACCAACGGCAAGCTTCAGTACAGCCGATTCCCCATTCCGCTGCAGATTTATTCCAAGGCAGAGCAGGGCATGGGGCTGTGGGATAAGCTGGTTCACCGCGTCAAGGTAGACAATTTCAACCTGGCCGCCACCCTGATTTTCCTGCTGGCCATTCTGCATACCTTCATGGCGCCCATGTTCCAGAAATGGGCCCACCACATGGAAAAGGCCCACAAGCAGAAGCTGCGCGAGGCAAAGTTCCGCATTCTGCACCCGGAGCAGCGTCTGCCCGTATCGTTCGGCAGCACCCTCTGCCATTTCCTGGGCGAAGTGGAAGTGGTCTTTGGCCTGTGGATAATTCCCTTTGCCTTTGTCTGCCAGCACTATTACAGCATGGATGACTTCCTGCGCTACATTGACCACGACACCAGCTTCACCGAGCCTCTCTTTGTAGCCGTCATCATGGTGATTGCTTCCTCGCGCCCCATCTACCGCCTGGCCGAAAACACCCTTAAATTTGCCGCCAGCATGGGCGGCAGCACCCCGGCGGCCTGGTGGCTTTCTGTGCTTTGCATAGCGCCGCTGCTGGGTTCATTCATCACCGAACCCGCCGCCATGACCCTGGCTGCCATTCTGCTGGCCAAGAAGTTCTACCACCTCAAGCCGGCACCCTCGCTGTGCTATGCCACGCTGGCGCTGCTCTTTGTGAACGTATCCGTGGGTGGTACTCTCACGCACTTTGCAGCGCCGCCCATCGTCATGGTGGCCGGCAAATGGAACTGGGACATGGGGCACATGTTCATCCACTTTGGTTGGAAAGCCATTGTGGGCATCGTTATTGCGAATGTGATTTACTTCTTCATCTTCACCAAGGAATTCAAGCGCCTGGCTGAAGTGCAGCGTGCCAACAGCGCGTTCGACAGCGCCGTGCCTACCTCCTGGGAAGACCGCCAGGACGTCATCCCCGTCTGGGTGTATGCCGTTTCCATCACCTTCCTGGTGTGGACGGTGTATTTTGCCCACCACCCTGCCATCTTCATCGGCGGGTTCCTTTTCTTCCTGGGCTTCACCATGGCCACCCCGCAGTACCAGAATGCCTTCTCCATCAAGGTTCCGCTGCTGGTTGCCTTCTTCCTGGCCGGGCTGCTCATTCTGGGCGGCGTGCAGGGCTGGTGGATGCAGCCGGTGCTGCAGGCTCTTTCTGAGCTGGGCGCCACCGCCACCATGGGGCTTGCCAGCATCCTGACCGCGTTCAACGACAACGCCTCCGTGACCTTCCTTTCCAGCACCGTACCCAACCTGCCCGAGCAGATTCGCTACGCCATTGTGGCTGGTGCTGTCACCGGTGGTGGTCTTACCGTCATTGCCAATGCCCCGAACCCGGCAGGTCAGGCCATTCTCGGCAAGTATTTCAAGGACGGCATCAGCGCACTGCAGCTTTTCCTCTGGGCGGCCTTGCCCACCTTCATCATCTTCTGCCTGTACAACTTTATCTACTTCGGCAATTAAAAATCTATGTTTACCGGACTTGTGGAATGCACCGGCAAGGTGCTGGAGCGCACCCCTGTAGCTGCAGGCGCGCGCTATGCGGTGGAAATCCCCTTTGCGGCAGAACTTGCGCTGGGGGATTCCGTAGCGGTGAATGGCTGCTGCCTCACCGTGGATAAAATTGAAGGAAACCGGGTAGAGTTTGATTTGCTCACCCAGACCCTGCGTGTCACCAGCCTGGGGCAGCTGCAGGGGGGCTCGCTCTGCAACCTGGAGCGCGCCATGGTCGGCAATGGCCGCTTCGGCGGGCATTTTGTCATGGGGCATGTCGATACCACCGGCAGCGTCACCAGCATCACCCCCGTGGGGCAGGACCACATGGTGCGCATCCGCATCCCGGAGGAATACATGCGCTATGTCATCGATAAAGGCAGCATCGCCATCGATGGTGTCTCCCTCACCGTGGCTAATATCACCGGCCCGGATGAACTCGAATTCTGGATTACCCCACATACCTGGGAACGCACCATCATGCATTGCTACTCTCCCGGCAGCATCGTCGATATCGAGGTCGACATGATTGCCAAATATGTGGAGAAGCTCAAAATGACCCAATAACCGTGGCCGGTTCCCGGAATCTCTACCACACCGGATTTTGGGATTGAGAAAGCGGGCGCGATGTGGTACAACTGAGCACATGGAACGCCAGGATAATCGCGGGGTAGATGAAATGCGCCCGCTGGAATTTGTGTTGGGCGTGGCGCCGCATGCCACGGCTTCTGTGCTCTCGTGCTTCGGCAATACGCGCGTGATATGCGCCGTGACGATTGAGGAAGATGTACCGCGGTGGATGAAGCTGCAGCATGTGCCGGGTGGCTGGCTCACAGCAGAATATGCCATGCTGCCGTATTCAACGCTGGATCGCAAGAAGCGAGACAGTGCCGCCGGCAAGGTGGATGGCCGCTCGGTGGAAATTCAGCGCCTCATTGGCCGTAGTCTGCGCGCCGTGGTAGATCTGGAAGCACTTGGCGCACGCACCATATGCGTGGATTGCGATGTGCTCCAGGCCGATGGCGGCACCCGCACCGCCAGCATTACCGGCGCCGCCGTCGCGCTTCAGATTGCGCTCAACAAGCTGGTGGCCACCGGCGCGCTGGAGAAAAACCCGATGAAGCAGCTCGTCTCTGCCATCTCTGTGGGCAAGCTGCAGGGTACTCCGCTGCTGGATCTCTGCTATGTGGAAGACCGCGATGCCGAGGTGGACATGAACGTGGTCATGACCGAGCGCGGCGAGTATGTGGAAGTGCAGGGCAGCGGCGAGGAAGCCGTGTTCACCGCCGAGGAAATGGCGCAGATGCTGGCGCTGGCGGCCAAAGGCGCTGCCACCATTACCGCCGCGCAGAAGGCTGCCATTGCCCGCGCCGATACCCCCAGCGAGAACGATTTTAACTCCCTGAAAAACTTTTTTGCAAAAAATTAACATTTTGCTGTAGATTATTTCCGGAAGCACCGTTCTACATAGCGTGGGGCGGTGCTTCCTGCATCACCTCCACCCTCTTAAACCCCGAAAATAGAAAATAATCACCATGAAGAAATACTTCTTAGTTGCCCTGTTCGCCGCCATGCCGGTTATGGCTCAGGAATGCCCGGATATGCGCGCTTGCGGTCCTAAGCACCCCGCCTGCTTCGGCAAGATGCATCGCCCCCACGGTCCCCGTCCCCAGCTGAGCGAGGAGCAGAAGGCCGAGATGAAGGCTAAGTTCGAGGCCCGCCGCGCCGAGATGCTCGAAAAGTTTGACGCCGACAAGGACGGCCAGCTCTCTGCCGATGAGCGCAAGGCTGCCCACGAGGCTCGCAAGGCTGAGATGAAGGCCAAGTTCATGGAGAAGTTCGACGCCGATAAGGACGGTCAGCTCTCCGACGCTGAGAAGGAAGCCGTGAAGGCTGAATTCCAGAAGCGCGCTCCCAAGTTCAACAAGCGTGGCCACAAGGGCCCCCGCTGCGGTGCCAAGCGTGCTCGTCGTCCTCACGGTCCCCGTTGCGGCGCTATGCCCCAGGGTCCCCGTCCTCAGCTGAGCGAAGAGCAGAAGGCTGAGATGAAGGCCAAGTTCGAGGCTCGTGTGGCTGAGATGAAGGCTAAGATCATGGAGAAGTTCGACGCCGACAAGGACGGTCAGCTCTCCGACGCTGAGAAGGAAGCTGTGAAGGCCGACTTCCAGAAGCACGCTCGCAAGTTCCAGAAGCGCGGCCCGAAGGGTCCCCGTTGCGGTAAGATGGCTCCCCGTCGCCCCCACGGTCCCCGCTGCTGCGGTAAGATGGCTCCCCGTCGCCCTCATGGCCCCCGTCCCCAGCTGAGCGAGGAGCAGAAGGCCGAGATGAAGGCTAAGTTCGAGGCCCGCCGCGCCGAGATGCTCGAAAAGTTTGACGCCGACAAGAACGGCCAGCTCTCTGCCGATGAGCGCAAGGCTGCCCACGAGGCTCGCAAGGCTGAGATGAAGGCCAAGTTCATGGAGAAGTTCGACGCCGATAAGGACGGCCAGCTCTCCGATGCCGAGAAGGAAGCCGTGAAGGCCGAATTCCAGAAGCACGCTCGCAAGTTCCAGAAGCGCGGCCCGAAGGGTCCCCGCTGCGGCGCCAAGCATGGCCGTCGTCCTCACGGTCAGCGCCCCTGCGGTTGCAAATGCAAGCAGAAGTAAAACCTTTACCGTTGAGTAACGGTATAGCATAGAGACGCTGAGCGCCGTCCGGAGCAATCCGGGCGGCGTTTCAGCATAGGGGGGGGCGTACTGTCACACGCAGGGGGTTGACCAGGCTTGACACATGGCGTATGATATACGGCATGAGCGAAGAAGAAAACAAGCCAACACCCGAAGAAGAACTTCCCGAAACCCCGGAAACGGAAACCACTGAGGAGCAGCAGCCGGTGGATGAACTGACCAAATGGCGCGAAATGGCGCTGCGCACGGCCGCAGAGTACGATAATTACCGCAAGCGCTGCGTGAAGGACCGCGAGGATTTCACCAAATATGCCAACCGCAGCCTGCTGGAGGAGCTGCTGCCGGTGATTGATAATTTTGAGATGGGTATGCAGATGGCTGCCCAGCAGGGCACCGATTCGATGATATACATCGGCATGAGCATGGTGCAGAAGCAGCTGGCTGATTTCCTGGCAGGGCAGGGCGTGGAGGCCATCGAGGCCGCCCCCGGGCAGGAGTTCGACCACAATGTGCATGAAGCCATCATGAGCGAACCGAGCGACCAGCCGGAAGGCACCATCATCCGCATTCTGCGCCGCGGTTACAACCTGCGCGGTCGTCTGCTGCGCCCGGTGAATGTGGTGACAGCAGCCCCCAAGGAAGAAGCTGCCGCACCCGAGGCCTAATTTCAGCACTACTATATCGCTATGTCACAGGATTATTACGAGGTACTGGGCATTGACCGCAATGCGGATGATGCCACCATCAAGAAGGCCTACCGCAAGCTGGCCATGAAGTACCACCCCGACCGCAACCCGGATAACAAGGAGGCGGAAGAAAAGTTCAAGGAACTGGGCGAGGCCTACGAGGTGCTGAGCGATGCCGATAAGCGCGCCGCTTACGACCGCATGGGCCACGAGGCGTTCAAGAACGGTGGCATGGGCGGCGCAGGTGGTCCCGGCGGTTTTGGTGGCTTTACCGACCCGGCCGATTTGTTCTCGCAGATATTCGGCGGGGCATTTGGCGGCTTTGGTGGCATGGGCGGCATGGGTGGCGGCGCTCGCCGCAAGGCAGACCCCCGCCGACCCGGGTCCGATTTGCGCACCGATCTGGAAATCACGCTGGAGGAAGCGGCCGAGGGCTGCACCAAGACGCTGGAAGTCGAGCGTCTGGTGCCCTGTGAGGAATGCGGCGCTACTGGTTCAAAGGATGGACGGGCCGGCTTCCAGACCTGCCCCACCTGCCACGGCACTGGTGTGGTCACCCGCCAGAGTGGCTTCTTTGTGCAGCAGAGCACCTGCCCCACCTGCCGCGGCGCAGGCCAGACAATCAGCAACCCCTGTTCCAAGTGCCACGGCGAGGGCCGTGTACACAAGGATGTAAAGATTTCACTGCGCGTGCCTGCCGGTGTGAACACCGGCACCAAGCTGCGCTCCACCGGCAATGGCGATGCCGGCACCAATGGCGGCGAAACCGGCGACCTCTACGTCTTTATCGAGGTGAAGCCGCACGATATCTTTAACCGCGATGGCATGGATCTGCACTGCAGCATGCCGGTTCCCTTTGCCGATGCGGTGCTGGGTGGCGAAATGACCATTCCCACGCTGGATGGGCCTGCCAAGCTCAAGCTGCCCGCCGGTACCCAGAGCAGCACGATTTTCCGCGTGCGCGGCAAGGGTATGCCCAGCCTGAAGGGCAGCGGCCGAGGCGACCTCATGGTCGAGGTGCAGGTGGAAACCCCCACCCGGCTTTCCTCCTCCCAGGAAAAGGCCCTCAAGGCCTTCTGCAAGGAGCTGAAGGACAGCAACCAGCCCGAGGTGGCCGATTTCCGCAAGCGCGCGGCCCGTTACATGAAATAATCTTCATTGTTCCTCACCACCATGCACAGGTGCTATGCCCCCGGAGCTGCGCTGGCAGCAGGCGCCGCCCTCGAAATCGAGGGCGAGGAGGCAAAACATGCCCTCAAGGTGATGCGCCTGCGCGTGGGGGAGGAATGCGAGGTATTCAATGGCTGCGGTCAGGCTGCTGTGGGGCGCATAGCTGCCACCAGTGGCAGTTCCTCCATGAGTCTGGCCGAGCTGCGCCCGCTGCCGCCCATGCCCCCGGTGGCGGGCATTACACTGGCTCTGGCTATCCCCAAGGGCACCAATATGGACCTCATCGTCCAGAAAGCGGTGGAAATGGGGGTGCAGCGCATTGTTCCGCTTATTTCCGAGCGCACGATTGTGCGTCTTGATGCCCGCGATGCGGCCGCCAAGACGGCCAAATGGAGCCGCACGGTGCTGGAGGCCTGCAAGCAATGCGGAGTGAATACGCTGCCTGTGGTAGAAACGCCGCAGCGCTATGCGGATTTCCTGAAACGCAGCGATTTGCCGGCGCTGAAAATCCAGTGTGCCATTGTGCCGCATGCCCGCCCGCTGCGCGAGCTGTTGGAAGGCGCACGCGCTGCCGGGCAGCAGGAATGTGTGATTCTCATCGGCCCCGAGGGCGATTTCTCCCCTGCTGAATATGCGGCAGGGGAAGCTGCCGGCTATGCTCCGGCCAGCCTGGGTCCCATTATTCTGCGCGTGGAAACAGCCGTGTTCCTGGCCGTTGCA
The DNA here is from genome assembly GCA_045657445.1 of Akkermansia sp. Taxonomy (GTDB): domain Bacteria; phylum Verrucomicrobiota; class Verrucomicrobiia; order Verrucomicrobiales; family Akkermansiaceae; genus Akkermansia. The sequence continues at coordinate 49,433 of JAZOTC010000063.1, forward strand.
GCTGCCAGGTATGCCCTGGATGCGTGATATGTGCTGCTGCCTGCCGCTCCTGAACTCCCGGCTCAGCTGGCCAGGGAACGCAGGTAATCAATGTAGGCATCGCGAGCCTCGCGGGGCGTGAGGGGCTTCACTTCCTTCACCTCTTCTTCCACCTGTTTATCCTCCTCGCCGGGCCATCTGCTGCGCATCGAGGGGAACAGGATGAGGCTGCCGTAGCGGTTGCCGAGCAGATGAGCAACGGAGTTCCGCTTGCCAATGGCATAGCGTTTGTTGTGGTAAGCGCCGATGATGTTGCGCTTGGTGTTCATGAAAGGCACCGAGGTGCAGTCAATCTGCATCCGCACGGTCTCGCGGATTTTTTCCGAGGCCGTGTTGCTGCCCAGCCCCAGTTTGCGTGCGAGCACTTCGGAGGCAAAGCCATTCATCTGCTGGCGGCCAATCATTTCCAGCGCGGTGAGTTTGGCCGGCGCCATGGGCATGAGCAGCTCCACCTGGCTCTTCTTCACGGTCTTCCAGTGCAGCCAGCCGTCCGGGCGTATGCCGTCAATGTAGAAATAACCATCCTGCAGCAGGTAGGCCATGCCCTCCAGCGGTGTGCCGCAGAATACATGGCTGGCTTCATCTGCCAGAGTCTCCATGATATCGGTATCAATCATGATGGCAGATGTCCGCTCAGCGTTTTCAATCTGCTGCATCACAGGAGACGCCATGCTGATAAGCTCGGCAACGCGGCTGGCGGTATCGGATACATCGTGCTCGTGGGTGGCACCAGGTTCTGTTTCAATGATGAGCACCGCCCCTACCTGTACCTTGTTGTGGGAGAGGAAGGCAATGTTCCAGTTATCCGTGGAGACACACACGTGGTTGGCGCCGGTATTGGTGTTGGAGAACTGCTCTGCTATTTCATTGAGCGGCATGGCGTCCTGCGCCGTGGATACAGCAGGGCAGAGCAGCAGGACTGCTGCCAGTGCCAGCGTCTTCAACACCTTGTACCGCGGAAAATTCATTTATTTGGAGTACGATTTCATGAGGCGGCGCACATACTTGCCCATGGAGATAATCTGGCTGTCGATGCTCTGCGCCAGCTTGAACTGGTTGCGCGCGCGGATGAGGTTGTGCTCGGGCTTGGAGGTGCGGAAGTACAGGTCACCATCCAGGTAGTCGGTCAGGAAACGGATACCGATTTCGGTGGTGATAAGCCAGCCGGCAAAGGGCATGAACTCCACTTCCTTCTGGGTCAGGAAGCCGTGGGCGGCGTCCAGATACCCCTCGGCCAGCGATTCGAAGAAGGGCATTTCCATCTTCACTTTGCTGAGGTCTTCCTCGTCTTCCTGTGCCATGCAGGTGGCGGTGCGCACCATGTCGCCAAAGTCGTAGAGCACGCTGCCGGGCATCACGGTATCCAGGTCAATCACGCACACGGCGTCATCGGTTTCCTCGTCCAGCATCACGTTGTTGATTTTGGTGTCGTTGTGGGTGATGCGGGTGGGAATTTCGCCGGTGGCCATCATATCCGTGATGCGCGAGAAGCGGTTCTCCCAGCTCTTGAGCAGTTCCAGCTCGGCCTGGCAGTTGGCCACGCGGCCTTTCACATCGGCCTCCACGCTTTTGAGCAAATCGGCATAGCGTTTCGGGGTGTTGTGGAAATCCGGTATGGATTCGCGGATATCCTCCGGGTTCATATCGCAGATGAGGTCCTGGAAGGAACCGAAGGCATAGCCGGCCTGGTAGGCCTGGCGGGTGTTTTCCACCACATCGTAAGTGTGGGTGCCTTCAATATTGTTGTAGCAGCGCCACATGCCGCCTTCCTCCGGCAGCACAATGTAGTTGCGTCCGCCGCGGGCAGGGAAGAGGTTGAGAGTCTGGCCGGCGGCATCGCGGCGGCGGCGCAGCAGTTTCCAGGTGATGTGGCGGGTCACTTTCTCCACATTGCGCATCACCTGTGCCGGGTCTTTGAACACGTAATCGTTGATGCGCTGGAGAATGTAGCGGTCCTCGTGGCCGTCTTCGTTGCGGTAGCAGGCGCGGTAGGTGGTGTTGATGTGGCCGTTGCGCAGTTCTTCACCGTACAGGAAATCACCATTAACGGCAAAGTGGTCCCCGATGCGCGCGATGCGCTCAGCAATAGGTCCCTCGGTCAGTTTTTCAGGCATAGCAGAGGATGGGTTGAGGTGGAGAGAGTGATTTTTCTGGTTTTATTCCTTATCGCCCTTGTCGACGAATTGGATGGGGATAATCGTGGGGCGCTCCTGGTTGGCGCCTTTTACCACGATGTTGATGGTGGACATGTTGTCCGCAACGGCAAAGGCAGAGGCTTTGATGCGGCGGGGTTTCTTCGTTTTGTTATCGGTGTAGGAAAGGGCGAAGTTCACCGTCTGCCCGGGCTTGCCTCTGAACACCCAGCTGTTTTCCTTAGTGATGCCCTTATCCGGGAAGAAGACGCCTACCTTGGTATCCTTCTTGTCGGAGAAGTCGGACTTTTCCCAGGTGCTGAGGGTGAGCGGGTAAGCGGTGAGGTTGATGATGTGCATACCGCTGCGGGGGAAATCCTGCTCGTTCAGGAAAACGGACTGGGTTTTCTTGGGGTCGGTGTGCGGTGAGAGAATGCAGATGGCCTTGCCACCGATACCAGCCGGTACCTTGATGGACATGATGGGGTCAGGCAGTTCGGTTTCCTTTTTCTTACCCGGGGCCTTGGCTTCCAGGTCTGCTGCCGGATTCGGGTTCTTATCCCAGAAATTCACCACGCCGTTCGAGGGCTTGAGGCGGACGCTCGGCTTGCGGGCACCGATGCGCACCTCGCTGTATACTTTGCCTGTGCGTGCAAACAGGGGCGAGGGCAGAGCTACCTTATCTGCCGAGCAGATGACGAAGCGAATGCCGGTCTTGGCTTCCTTGGGTTCGGAATCATCCTTGGCGGCGGCAGCGGGAGCAGGACGGGAGGCCCCACGGCGGCGGCTCTGGGCTTCAGCGGGCATGATGGCGGCAACAGCGGCAGCGCCAATAAGCAGAATAGAGAAGAATTTCATGGTGTATGATTTGGTCACTAATGCTGCCAAGATAGTAGCAAGCCGGGCATCCTAAATCAAGCCGAAAATGGAGCGGACGGGAAAATACATATCGCGGAATCAGATTGACTTACGCGGGTTTTTCTGCTCTAATGGGCGCGTGCCCGCAGAGAATGCCAGTTTTGTGTTTTTCGGCAGCGATGAAGGAGCCGCCGCTGCTGCTGCCGCCGCTGCCTATGCCCGCCTGGAGGAAGGGAGCGATGGCTGGGGCAACGAGACCATTGACGGAGCCGCCGCCACCGTGGATGAAGCGGTGGATATCATAGGCCGCGCTATTTCCGGCCTGCAGATGATGAATATGTTCGGCGGGCGTAAGGTTATCTGGCTTAAAGGGGCGAATTTCATGGCCGATACCCCGCAGGGTGCCCGCAGCGAGGCTGTGCAGCAGGCGCTGGAGGAACTGGTGGAGGTCATGGCCAACCTGCCGGAAGAGACTTTCTTCGTTCTCTCTGCTGCCGAGGTGGACAAGCGCCGCTCTTTTTTCAAGAAGATGGGCTCTGCCGCCGAGGTAAAGGAATTTTCCAAGATAGATACCACCAAGCCTGGCTGGGAGGGCGAGCTTTCTGCCATGACGCTGCGCATGGCCAAGCCCCTGGGGCTGGGCTTTGATAATGCAGCGCTGGATTTGTTTATCCACCGTGTGAATGAGAGCACGCGCCAGATTTCCAACGAGCTGTCCAAGCTGGATGTATACCTGGGGCCGGAGCGCCGCACCGTGACCGCGGAGGATGTGGAGCTCATGGTGGCGGTATCGCGCAACAGTGTGGTGTTCGAGATTTCCCGCGCTATCGAGAATGGCAATTCGCGCCTGGCTGTGCGCCTGGTCAATGAGCAGCTGGAGCACGGCGAGCAGGGTGTCTCCATCATGCGTGCGGCCATTGTACCCACCGTGCGCCAGCGATTCTGCGCCCGCCTCCTCATCGATACCTACAAACCCGATATCGGCAACTACCGCGCGTTCGATGCCGCGCTGAACCGCCTGCCGGCAGAGGGGCGAAAGCTCCTCCCCCTCAAAAAGGATGGCACGCCGAATACCTACGGCCTTTTCAATGCTGCCCGTACCGTGGGCAAGCTGAGCCTCCGCAAAGCCCGGCGCAATCTGCAGGCCTGCGCTGCGGCCGATAAAGCGCTGGTTTCCAGCGGTCTGGATGCGCGCGACATTCTGCACAAACTCATCGTAACGCTTACCACAGCATGAGTTATCTCGTCCCCACAGTATTTGATGTGCTGGTGATTGGCGGTGGCCACGCTGGCATTGAGGCTGCCCTGGCTGCCACCCGCATGGGCGGCACGGTGGCGCTGCTCACGCACGACCTCGATACCGTGGGGCAGATGAGCTGCAACCCCGCCATCGGCGGTCTGGCCAAGGGCCACATGGTGCGCGAGATTGATGCCCTGGGCGGTGCCATGGGGCTGAATACCGATGCCACCGCCTTGCAGTTCCGCATGCTCAACGCCTCCAAGGGCCCCAGCGTGCGCGCCCCCCGCGCCCAGTGCGACAAGAGCGCCTACCGCGCCCGCATGAAATGGGTGCTCGAAACCACTCCCGGTCTCCAGCTCTTCCAGGGCGATGTGGATGAAATCGTGGTCGACGCGGGACGTGTGGCCGGTGTCACCACCACCTGGGGCCAGCGCTTTGCGGCAAAGGCAGTCGTGCTTTGCAGCGGCACTTTCATGCGCGGCCTGCTGCATGTGGGCATGGACCACCTGCCGGGCGGGCGCCTGGGCGGTGCTCCCAGTGGCATTTCGGCCAGCCTGGAAAAACTCGGCTTCCCGCTGCAGCGCTTCAAGACCGGCACCTCGCCGCGCATCCTGGGCAGCAGCATCGACTTTGCCGCGCTGGAAATGCAGCCGGGCGATACCCCGCCGCCGCTGTTCAGCTACCGCTCCACCCAGCTGCTGCACCGCGAGACCGAGCCGCACTGCACGCTCAACCACTTTGCCGATGCTGATTTTGAACTGCGGCAGCTTCCCTGCGCCATCACCTACACCCACCAGGGCACGCACGACATCATCCGCGCCAACCTGGAGCACAGCCCGCTCTTCGGCGGCGTGATTGAAGGCACCGGCCCGCGCTATTGCCCCAGCATCGAGGACAAGGTGGTGCGCTTTGCCGATAAGGACCGTCACCAGATATTCATCGAACCGGAGGGGCGCAGCACCGATGAATACTACCTCAACGGCCTTTCCAGCAGCCTGCCTTTCTTTGTGCAGCTGGATATCGTGCACTCCATCCCCGGGCTGGAGCACGCCCAGCTCATCCGCCCCGGCTACGCCGTGGAATATGACTTTGTGCCCCCCACCGAGCTGAACCCAACCCTGGAGACCAAGCGCGTGCGCGGCCTCTACTTTGCCGGGCAGATTAACGGCACCAGCGGCTACGAGGAAGCCGCCGGGCAGGGCCTGCTGGCCGGGGCGAATGCCATGCTCGCCCTGCGCGGGGAAGACCCCCTCATCCTCCGCCGCGACCAGGCCTACCTTGGTGTCATGGTGGATGACCTCGTGACCCGCGGCACCGATGAACCCTACCGCATGTTCACCAGCCGCGCAGAAATGCGCCTGCTGCTCCGCCAGGACAATGCCGATTTGCGCCTCACCCCGCTGGCAGCCAGGCTCGGCCTCGTTTCGGAAGAGCAGGGGGCAGCCGCCGAAAAACGCTTATCCGACATCGAGCAGGGCATTGAGCGCGCCCGCTTCCAGCGCGTGGAGGGTACCACACTCGAAATCTGGCTGCGCCGCCCGGATAACGACTGGCGCAATCTCCCCGAGCCCCTCCGCTCCCAATACCCGGATGAACTCTGGGAACCCATTGCCACCGAAATTGCCTACGCCGGCCACATCAACCGCATGCGTACCTCGGCAGAGCGCCTCCAGCGCCAGGAAGACAAGAAAATCCCCGCCTGGGTGGATTACGACGCCATCCCGGCCATGAAGACCGAAGCCCGCCAGCGTCTCAACCGCGTGCGCCCCGGCACCATCGGCCAGGCCGCCCGCATCCCCGGCATCACACCGGCAGATATTGCCCTGCTGCTCGTCTGGATTCAGAAGCACTGAGGGCCTTTCCACAGGAGATGATATTTTACATATTGCGGAAGAAGCGGTCATACGTGTTCTTCGCTATAGCCGAGTCGTCCTGAAAATAGAATGCCGGCAATGATTTTGTTTTCATCTCTCTTACCCCATCGGTATTATACGATACCACTTTCCAGGTCGTTAAGCTGCCTTCGAAGCTCTCGTTTCTGCTCACCCAAGTCCATTTCAGCACAAATCGGAGGAAAAAATGAAATTTTTTCAGGATTTGGCTTGACGGGGCGGGGGAAAGAGTATATACTCCCGCCGTTCCAAGAACACAGGGCTATGGTGTAATTGGCAACACATCGGTTTCTGGCACCGCTATTCGGGGTTCGAGTCCCTGTAGCCCTACTCAAAAAGCTCACAACTTCCGGTTGTGAGCTTTTTTGTCGGACACAGGCCATGAAGGACACATTCACACAGGCGATACGGCTCGGTATCTACATGCTTATTCTGGCGCTGGTGCTGGGGTGGGCCGAGGTGGCATTCTTTGCGCCGCGGCGCCAGCCGGCCTGCGTGCAGGAGAAGTTGCCGGCGGGGCGTATCTGCCCGGAGACGCTGGCCGCGCAGTATGGCGAGCGTGTGGTGTGGGTGGATGCCCGCAGCCAGGGGGATTTTGAGCTCAACCACCTCATGCTGCCGGATAACCGCATGTTCCCCATTCGCAAGGGGGCTGAGATGCAGCAGCAGATTGATGCGGCTATTGAGCGTATGCTGGAGGCTGCCACGCGGAATGAATGCATTGTGGTGTTCTGCACGGCGGAGTGTACCGCTTCCGAGGAGATTGCTGCTGAGCTCCGCGAGCTCGGGCTGATTGAGGCTCCCATCTACACCTTGCACGGCGGCTGGGATGCCCTGCGTGCCGCCGGTATGGGCGCGGAATGAAAAAAAAGCAACCCGCGGAGTGTGCGGGTTGCCTGTGGATTGAAGATTTGGGGCTGGGGCTTACATGGGGAAACCGAGGCCGCCGGTCACTTTGCGCATTTCGGCTTCGGCCATGTTCTTGGCGCCGTTCAGGGCGTCCTGCACGGCTTTGAGCACCAGGGACTGGAGGAATTCGGCATCATCGGGGTCCACCACAGCGGGGTCGATGGTGATGGCCTTGATCATGCCGGAGCCATCGGCAGTGGCTTTGATTTTGCCACCGGCGGCTTCGGCGGTGAATTCCTTGGCGGCAAGACGTGCCTGGGCCTGGGCCATGTTGGCCTGCATTGCCTGGGCTTGCTTCATGAGTTTCTGCAGGTTCATATGAATGTGTATGGTTTTTTGAAAATTATTTGATGAGGGTGGCGTGGAATTCCTTGAGCGCGAGCTCCACGAGCGGGTCATGGTAGAATTCCTCCTCGGTGGGGCGCAGGGAGGCCGGCGCCGCGGGTTTATCGGCCTGGGGAGCCGGTTTTTCCGGGGCCTTGGGCTGGGGTTTCTTTTAAGTCGG
>JAZOTC010000064.1:0-28585 GCA_045657445.1 Akkermansia sp.
ATCTTGGTAGCGCTCACAACGGTGACCAGCACCACAGTATCACCACAACGGACAGTAACGGCACCATCGGCCAGAAGGGCAAGCTTGCCCGTTTCAATGGTGATGGGGTTTGTGCCAACGGCACAAGTAACGGAATGTATACTCATTTTTTATTTTCTTTCTCTTCTGAATGCCGGTTCCAATCTGCACCGCCGGAGGCCGGTACCGGCCGCTGCCTCCTTTGGTTTCGCAGAGCAGGATTACGTACTTCCTGCCCCACAGAGCCCGCCACCGTTGGAAATCAACAACAACGAGCCGCGGTCATTTTACACTTCCGCCACCCGCAGCGCAAGCAAATAATTCTCCATCAGGCATTTTAATACACGAAACTCACCCCCCGCAAATAAAAACTTGCAATCCCCGCATACAAAGCGCATAATAACCAACAAATCATGAGCCACCCCCTTCTCACAGCCGCCCTGTTCACCCTGTCACTCACCGCACTCTGCGCCTGCACTCCGGCAGCGCCACCCTCCTCTGCCCCGGCTGCGCCCTCGGTGGCAAGTTCCAGAGACGCGCTTATTCAACGCATCGCCAACCTGCCGGACAGCTGTGTTTACGAGGAAATCAAGGACCAGTTCATCGAACGCCTGCACCAGGGCGACTACTGGAGCGAAACCGAAGGCACCGACACCGTGGAATACCTGCACATTGGCGGCGATGGATGCTGGAGCTGCCGCTTGTTCATGCTGGTCAACCAGGCCGACCTCTTCGTTCTGATAGATGACTGGGAGGGAGACCCCAAGCCAACAGAAGATTTCATTCTACGCTACAACCCCAGGGAGAATGATTTAGAAGCATTCTGCGTCGCCCCGAAATCCATTCTGGGTCTGGATGACACCGGCTACTCCCGCCCGGAACGCGCCTGGTTCCGCCTGCAGGAACACCGGGCAAAAAATTAACATCCCCTTCCCCCTCCTCAAAAAAAAGCTCCGGACTGCACGCAGCCCGGAGCTTTATCATATCAAGAGACAACCGCCTCCCTTATTTAGCGAAAACATCGCAGCAGGGGCACTCGCCCAGCGTCCAGGAAGCCTTACCGCTTTCGGCAATATGCACCAGCGCGTGGTAGGTATCTTCCTCATCCGTGCCCAGCTTGGCTGCAATATCGCCAGCCGTGGCAGGAGTGGAGGTAAGAGCCCCCTCGGCCGCGGCCAGCAGCTTCAGGAACACATTGGCCGCCAGCTTGCCAGCCTGCACGCCCGGCTGGTGGTAGGCGTTGATGTGAATGAGGCTGGCATAGAAGCTCACCGTGCGCTCAAAGAGAGCAATGAGCATACCCAGCGTATACGCATTCACCACCGGAATGGAAATGGTAATATTCTTGCGGCCGCTTTCGGAAAGAGCCTTGCGGGTGCCGCGCAGGAAGCCCTGCAGGTAGTCACCAGCGGTGAAATTATCCTCCACCTTCACGGTATCAGTGGGAGCCTGGCGCACCTCGATAAAGGTCACAAAGAAGTTGTTGATACCATCGCGCAGCTGCTGCACATAGGCGTGCTGGTCAGTGGAGCCCTTGTTGCCGTACACCGAGATACCCTGGTTCACCGTGTTGCCATCCAGGTCAAGCTCCTTGCCCAGGGATTCCATGATAAGCTGCTGAAGGTATTTGGAGAAGAGCACCAGACTATCCTTGTAAGGCAGCACCACCATATCCTTCTTACCCTTGCCCTCACCAGCCTCGTACCAGGCCAGAGCCAGCTTCATGGCCATATTGCTGGCGGTATCCGCCACGCGGGTCTTGGCATCCATAGCAGCAGCGCCAGCCAGCAGGCTGTCTATATCCACCCCCTGCAGAGCAGCAGGCACAAGTCCCACCACAGAAGTTTCAGAAGTGCGACCGCCTACCCAGTCCTCCATGGGGAAACGCTTCACCCAGCCCTCGCCCACGGCCACCTTATCCAGCGTGGAGCCCACGCCGGTCACAGCCACAGCCTGCTTGGCGAAGCAAAGCCCCTTATCCGCAAAGTACTGCTGGGCGCAAACCATGCCGTTGCGGGTCTCGGGAGTACCACCGCTCTTGGAAATGACCACGGCCAGCGTCTCGGTGAGCGGCAGCGTGTCGAGCACCTTGTACATGCCATCCGGGTCAGTATTATCAAGGAAAGCCATAGCAAGGCCCTCGGCCGGCAGCGCATCAGCCACCAGCTCCGGCCCCAGAGCAGAACCACCAATGCCAATCACCAGGCACGTAGTATACTTCTTGCCGTTCGGAGCAAGAATACGACCGCTCAGCACATCGGCCGCAAAGGCTTTCAGATCAGCCAGCGGCTCATCAATCTTGGCACGCAGTTCAGCCGTGGGGGCAATGGCGCTGTTGCGCAGCCAGTAGTGGCCCACCATGCGGTTTTCGTCCGGGTTGGCAATCACACCGCTCTCCAGCGCTGCAATATCGGCATAGGCGCGGTCAACGAGCGGCTGCATCTCTGCCAGAAATTCCGGCGTAAGCGGCAGCTTGGAAAGGTCAAGAGAAATCCCCATTTCGGGGTAACGCAGAAGCTGAGTGGCATACTGTTTCATAACGCGCAGCATTATACTCCTTCTCCCCCTGCGGGGCAAGCTCAATCACGTTCTTCCACGCCTATTCCCTCAAATTATGGCACTCAGGAATACATCCGTCATGCATTATCGGCTTGCAATCAGCATCTCTATGTGGTAGCATGACGCGCGTTCATGATTACTGACTCCGAAGCACTGTTCCAATGGAAGGTCCGCGCGGCTGCCCAGCCGCAGGGGCGTACCGTGCTCGACCTGGAGGCCGACAGCCTGCACCGCCACCGCGAAAAACTGTGTCTCATCCAATACGCCGACGCAGAAGGCGTGGTCATCATCGACCCGCTGGCTATCGAAGACATGAAACTTTTTACCCTCTGGCTGCAGGAGGCCGATGTGTGGATGCACGGCGCTGATTACGACATGAGCCTGCTGCAAAATGCCTACGGAGTGCTGCCGCACATGATTCTGGACACCCAGATTGCCGCCCGCCTGCTGGGCTTCCAGCAATTCGGACTGGCCGCCCTGGTGGAGCACTACTACGGCGTGGTGCTCAGCAAGAAGAACCAGCGCGCCAACTGGGGGCTTCGTCCCATGCCGGATGACATGAAGGAATATGCCCAGGGCGATGTGAAATACATGCTCGAAATGGCAGATAAACTCGTAGCCGAACTCAAGCAACTGGGCCGCTATGACTGGTTCCTCGAAAGCTGCGCCTGCAACCTGGAGCACGGCCGCGAACGCCACGCCAGCTCCGGCCAGGAGCCCTGGCGCATCAAAGGCGCCGGCAAGCTGACCCGCCGCGGTCTCGCAGCACTGCGCGCCCTCTGGCACTGGCGCGATAAAGAAGCCGCCAGCATCGACCGCCCGGCCTTCATGGTCTGCGGCAACGATGAACTCATCCGCTGGAGCACCGCCCTGCAGGAATTCCGTCCGGCATTCCCCCACCGCAACATGCACAACCACCGCGCCGCCCGCTTCCGCAAGGCGGTAGAGCAGTTCCAGCTCATGGACGAAGAGGACTACCCCCACCTGCTCAAGCGCGTGCACCACGAATCGGATGCCCATTTTGATACCCGCGTCGAGCTCTGGACCGGCCGCCGCAATGCCGTTGCTGAAGAACTGGCACTGGAAGCCTCGCTCATCGCCACGCGCAGCCAGATTGAAGCCATCGCCACCAATGAAGATAAAGGCCTGGCTGCGCTCATGAACTGGCAGCGCAACCTGCTCACCAGGTAACCAGAGCGCAGCCCCCCCCTGCCGGTTTTATTTTTGCCCCGGCATAATAGCCGCCTGCTGCGCAGGCCCGGTGAAATCCACCCTCAAGCCAGATGCATCATGCGGCTAAGCCATGTATGAAACGTTCCCCCGCTGCAACCGGGGAATAGAAAAAGTGCTTTTCCCTGGCGGGAAAAGCACTTTTTGAAAACCAAAACCTGGTATAGATTTTTTAGCGCTTGCTGAACTGGAAACGCTTGCGGGCGCCGGGGCGACCAGCCTTCTTGCGTTCCTTCATGCGGGAGTCGCGGGTCAGCAGGCCCTGCTCGCGGAGAGCGGAGCGGTACTCCTCGTCAATCAAGACAAGGGAGCGGGCGATAGCCAGGGAGATAGCACCCGTCTGGCCGTGCACACCACCACCACGGCAAACGACGCGAACGTCGAACTTCTTCATGGTGTTGGTAGCATAGAAGGGCTGCAGAACAGCGTTCTGGAGGGCATCCGTGGGGAGGTATTCCTCGAAAGAACGACGGTTGATGGTAATCTTGCCGGACTTGCCTTCCTCAGCGGGGGTAAGCCAGGCGTGAGCGATGGCTTCCTTGCGACGGCCAGTGGCGTTGTAGGGAGTAGTAGACATAGTCAGAATAAATTAGGCGATGGTTACAGCTTCCGGAGTCTGAGCGGTGTGGGGATGCTCAGCGCCAACATAAACCTTGAGACGGCCACCCTGGGCGCGGCCCTGGCGGGTGTGGGGAATCATGCCCTTGACAGCGAGTTCCACAATCATCTCGGGGTGAGTCTTACGCAGCTTGGCGGGGGTGGTCACCACCTGGTTGCCCACATAGCCGGTGTAACGGGTGTAAATCTTGGCGCGCTCCTTGTTACCGGTGAGCACCACCTTGTCGGCGTTCACAATAATCACATAGTCACCGCAGTCCACGTGGGGGGTGAAGATGGTCTTGTTCTTACCGCGAAGCAGGTTAGCTGCTTCAACTGCAACCTGACCGAGCACCTTACCGGCAGCATCGATCACATACCACTTACGCTCAATTTCCTGAGGCTTGGCAGAGAAGGTTTTCATATTATTCTTATTTCGTATTCCAGTTTTGGCTTTCGCCACATACAGACCCATAAACAGGTCAGCTCGCAGAGGGTAGCACAGCACAATTTTAATGTCAACCGCATTTTGTGACTTGCTGCAACTTTTTTTCATTTTCCACGAAAAAGTGCTTGCTTTGCAGGCGTTTCGGTATTAAACTCTGCGCGCGGGAGCAGCGGAATCCGCCCCCGTAATCAACCAAATCAATAACGACATAATGGCAAATCCTCCTAATAATCGCGGCGGCAAGCCGCAGCAGCGCCCGAATGGCCCGCGTCCCGCTGGTAACGCAGCCCGCCCCACCAACACCGCCCCCAAACCCAAGAAGGTTGACGATGACGGCGAGGGTGAGATTGAGCTCGAGGGCGTGGTATCTGCCGTGCTGGCTGGCACCATGTTCCGCGTGAAGGTGGCCAATGGTCATGAATTCCTGGCCCACATCTCCGGCAAGATGCGCAAGCGCTTCATCCGCCTCGTGGTGGGCGACCGCGTGCGTATCGAAGTGTCACCCTACGACATGAGCAAGGCCCGCATCACGTTCCGTCTGAACTGATTGCCCCACCCCTGCAACATCATTTTCCCAAGCCCCTGCGCCAGCCGCCGGGGCTTTTTTTATGTCCCGATGCGCACCAGAGAAAGAACAACCACCTCCCGCACGCCCGGCAGCTTCCGCAACTGCGTAGCGCAGGCGCGGGCCGTGGCACCAGTGGTAAAAACATCATCCACCAGCACCAGATACGGCGGGTAACTCCGGCGGCGTCGGAACAGCCCCGGGCGTTTCAACCGGTAAGCCCGCATCGCATTCAATCGTCTGGCATGCGCCGAAAGCCGGGTCTGACTCAGCACACCGGTTTCCCGGCGAATAAGCAAATCCTCCATACGCAGGCCGCGGCACCGGCCAAGCTCGCGGGCCAGCTCCTCCGCCTGGTTATACCCGCGCGCATAAAGTTTGCGAGGCGTCACCGGCACCGGAACCAGTACCCAGTCCCCGCGCTGGCAGAGATGCGGCGTCTTCTCCCACAATTCATTGAGCAGCAGAGCCAGCGGCCGCGCCAGATGAATAGCACCGTGATACTTGAAGGCATAGATGAGCTGCATGGCCTCATCCGTCTGGCGCAGCGCCTGCCGGGCCAGCGCAAACGAACGCGGCTGCCCCGCGCAATTCTCGCAGCGTTCGGGGTCGCACTGCTGCCCGGCCGTGGGCGCTCCGCAGTGCAGGCAGATAGGCGCGGGCAGGCGCAGCAAATCATGCAGACACCCCGGACAAAGCGTCATCTCCGACACCTCTCCGCATAGCTCGCAGGTGCTGGGAAAAAGCCAGCTGAGCATACACGCAGCAATCAACGGTGGCGCGATATAAACTCGCGGGCCGCCGCCTGGTAGGCCATGGAAGCCGCGCCGAAGCGGTCGTGCTCCATAATTGTGCGGCCGAAACTGGGGGACTCGGCCACGCGCACCGAGCGCGGAATATAAGTCTTGTACAATTTATCGGGCAGCTCCTGCTGCACCTGGCGAATCACCTCATTGGCCAGCTTGGTGTTATTGTACATAGTCATGAGAATCCCCTCATGCTTCAGGCGCGGGTTGACACCATGCTCGCGAATCTGATCCATCACAAACAGAATCTTGGAAAGACCTTCCAGACTCAGGAACTCGCACTGCATCGGGGTAAGCACCTCATCGCAGGCGCAGAGCGCAGAGGTCATGAGCACCCCCAGCGAGGGCGGCGTATCCAGAAACACGTAATCAAAATAATCGCGCTGGCGCAGCCCCGCCATGGCATCGTACATGCAGGTGAGATGCGAATCATTCTGCGTGAGCTCCACCTCCACACCAGACAAATCCACATGCGCCGGCACAATGGAAAGATTGCGCCGCTTCGTGGGCCGCACCAGTTCCTCCAGCAGAGCTTCACCAATGAGCGCAGGGTACAGGCTCGCATCGCTCTCCACCTCCACCCCCAGCATCGTGCTGGCATTGGCCTGCGAATCCATATCTATAAGCAGCACACGCTTTCCGCGCGCTGCCAGGGCAGCAGACAGGTTAACCGCTGTAGTTGTTTTACCTACACCGCCTTTCTGGTTCGCTATGGCTATGACTTTCACGCCGGGCATTCTACCAGACCTGCGTACTTTTTCAAGTTGTATCTTGCATACAGACACGGAAGCCCCGGATATTTCCCCACAATGCCGCCCATTCATGCCGTCCCCCGCGCAAGGGAATTTCATACCTCCGCGAAATGCCCTCCGCCAGCTCTGTAACACCAGCATTGACTCTGCCCGCACTTAGTGATATGATGCGCCCGCTGTTATGAACTACCTCGAAATCGCCCTCATTGCACTGGCCCTGGCAGTAGATGCCACCGTATATGCCTTTTCTTACGGAATGGTACTGCGGCAGGGGCGCGGCAGAGCAGCGCTCTGGCTGGCGCTGAGTGTGGGTCTCTTCCAGGCTGGCATGCCGTTGCTGGGCTACTGGGGTGGCGAGGCGCTGCGCGCCGTGGTCAGCGCCTGGGCGCCGTGGATTGTGCTGCTGGTATTTGCAGCCCTCGGCGGCAGCATCATTTATAAAAGCTGGTGGGGCGAACCCGAACAGGAAGAAATTTCAACAGCCGCACTGGGCTTCTGCGGGCTCATGCTGGTCGGCATTGCCACCAGTATCGATGCCCTGGCCGTGGGTGCCTGCATGGCGCTGGGCAACATCGGCGGTCCGCAGCTGCAGCTCGGACAGGCCGCCGGCATCATCGGCGGCATCACCTTTGCCTGCGCCATAGCCGCTTTCCACTGCGCACGCCTGCTGCACCACCTGCCCACCCGCTGGCTGGAAACCGCTGCGGGCGTGCTGCTGATTTCGCTGGGCATTCAGAACCTGTTCTGAATCAGAGCCCAGCCTCTGCCAGAATGGCCAGAATCTGCTCCTTCGGGCGCGCGGGCCAGTGTTTATTGGCCACGGGGCTCGCCGGGCTGGGGTGCAGCATGGTTCCCAGCACAAAATTGCGCTCCGGCAGTGCCGCTGCGGCAATTTCCAGCTGTTTGAGCGCATAGCCCCCCACGCCGATAAGCACGCGAGGCTGCAAAATCTCAATCAACCGCACCAGGTGCCGCTGGCAGGCAGCATCCAGCGCCTCCACCTGGCTCTTGGGCAGTTGCGTGGGGGTGATATTGGCACCACTCTCCCCCATCCAGATAAGCGGGCAGTAATTCGCCACATAGGCATGCTTGAAAAATTCCTCTGCCGTGCCATACATCTCCTCAAACAGCCCCCAGAGACGCCGCCCGCTCACCTCCGACCGCGGACACGAAAATCCCTGCACCGGTCGCTTCGGGTGCGTCTTCTCCGGCTGCCCCACGGAAGCCATAATCCCCATCCACAGCGTCACAGCCGCAATCTCACCAAAAGGAACCCCCGTCTGCGCCATGCCGAAGGGCCCCGGGTTCATCCCCAGATACAGCACATCCTTCTGCCCTGCCCCGAACTTCCGGATATAAGCCTCGTGCCCCTCCCAGGCGTAATCCAGCGGATTGTAGGTATACGCTACAGGGGCGGCAAACTCCAGGGCGCCCACTTCTGCGCTCAATTCACGCGCGGCGGCTATCAGATGTTCTCTCTGCATGCGCAACAGCTTAGCACAGCCACGCCCGATTGTCAAAACCCCAGATAAAAAAAGAACCCGGGACCAGCCCGGGCTCCTTCTGCTTTTATCTACTTACTTGCTATTACTTACCGAAATATCTCTTCAGGAGGCCATCAAAGCCCTTGCCGTGACGGGCCTCATCCTTGCACATCTCGTGCACCGTGTCGTGGATGGCATCGTAGCCCAGCTGTTTGGCACGCTTGGCAATGGCCAGCTTGCTGTTGCAGGCGCCAAACTCTGCATCGGCGCGCATGGATACATTCTTCTCCGTGCTGTCAGTCAGCACCTCGCCCAGCAGCTCGGCAAACTTGGCAGCATGCTCGGCTTCCTCCCACGCGTAGCGGCGGAATGCCTCGGCCACCTCCGGATAGCCCTCGCGCTCCGCCTGGCGGCTCATCGCCAGATACATGCCCACCTCGCAGCATTCGCCCTGGAAATGGTCGCGCAGCCCCTTCACCACTTCCTCATCCAGCCCCTGGGCCACGCCCACGCGGTGCTCATCGGCATACACCTTCTCTGCCGCCTCATCCAGCTCAATGAAAGTATCCACCCCGCAGACGGGGCATACCTCCGGCATGGTCTCGCTCTCGATGACTTCGCCACAAATCGTGCACTGGTACTTCTTCATAGTCGTGTGTCTTTCTTGTCGTGTATTGTTGTCGTGTATCGGTCACCCGCCTCGCGGGAACACGCCCAATATATCACTACCATTTTAGTATGTCAACACATATTTTAGAACTTTTCTAATTTTCTATCATTTTTTTACAACCAGGCAAATACTTCGGAAAAGTGAATCATCGCGCGCAGGCGTAAAGCATTGATATACCAGATACGGCACCATTTCCCGCTTGACGGTACAAGAAATTGTGCTAATCTGGGGCACATGCGATGCATACAATGCGGATACATGGATGACAAGGTGATTGACTCGCGCATGTCGAAAGACGGCACGTGCATACGCCGGCGGCGCGAATGCCTGCGCTGCGGCTACCGCTACACCACCTACGAGCAGATTGAGCGCACAGAGCTTCGCGTCGTGAAGCGAGACAACCTGCACGAAGCGCTGAACCGCGAAAAGATACTGCGCGGCATGGTGAAAGCCTGCGAAAAGCGCCCGGTGAGCATGGATCAGCTGGATATCGCCGTAGATGAAATAGTGGCAGACCTGCACCGCGACCACCAGCGCGAGGTGCCCTCCTCCGTCATCGGCATGAAAGTAATTGAGAAATTGCAGACCATCGACCCGGTAGCCTACATCCGCTATGTTTCCGTATACCGCCAGTTCCGCACCGTGGAAGAATTCATCGAGCTGGTCCGGCGCATGGAAATCAAAACCGTGCAAGACCCGCTGCAGCGCAAACTCGACCTCGAATAACCTCCCCCCTCCTTTTTCCCTCTCTCTTCACCATATGATAGCTTTCAAAAACAAGCGTCCCCTGCTGCAAACCGGCCACTGCGTCATATCGGACTACGATGCCGCCTGGCTCGAAGACGTGCTGCAGCAAGCCGCCGAATCCGCCGGGGTCAGCCTGCCCTTCCGCGGCGAAATCGCGAAAGCCATTCTCCTCTATCTGGAAGAAAAATGCCCGCTGCACGCCGTGCCACTGGATTACCTCTTCCAGCGCATCGCGCGCATGCTGCGCCAGGCGGGCCTCCCACTCGTGGCCGACCACCTGCGCCTGCAAACCCCGCCCGTCATCATCGACCTGCACGAAATCGCCGAAAAAGCCCCCCTCCCCCTCTTCTTCTACAACGAACTGGAGCAGCACCTGGAGCAGCTCCGCCGCCTGGGGCTCACCACCTACGAATTTGCCGGCGCAGAAACATGCAGCAAACTCCTCGGCGACCGCCAGCGCGCCTGCCCCACCCAGCGCCGCATGCTCGATGAGCTCAACGCCTTCCTCTCCTCCCGCTCAGCCCGCACCGTAGGCTGAGCCATCCCCGCGCCACGCGCGGGAATTTCATCCATGCCGCAGGCATGGATTTCATGCGGCAACGCCGCTTTTCATTGAGCCCCGCATCGTGGGGCGACTATTTCATGCCCTGCGCCAGCAGGGCTTTCATACCGCCAAAGGCGGTATTTCATACACGCGAATGCGTGTATTTCATTGGGCTCAGCCTGCAGGATAATCCCGCTTGCCGAAAATAGCCGACCCGACGCGCACAATCGTGGCGCCCTCCTCCACCGCCACCGCATAATCGTGGCTCATACCCATGGAAAGCTCCGGCAAAGGCAAGGGTCCGCGGGCGCGCAGCCCCTCGGCCAGCTCGCGCAGCGTGCGAAACGCCGGCCGGGCATCCGCAGGAACGACTCTACGCCCAGATGGGCTACGAATTCGGGCGCACCTACCCCCACACCCGCCACCACGGCGCCTTGGGGCAACACATCCTCACCGCAGGTCTCGGCTGGCAATTCTAAGTCCCTGCTCCCCTATCAAAAAATATGCCCGGCAGCGCGCAGGCAGCCGGGCATATTTCCCATTCAGCAGGAAATTTGCTTATTTGCGATTGCGGATGGAACGGGCGCGCTCAAGAAGCGCCTCGGGGTCGCTGAAGTTCTCCTCCAGAGCCTTAATCATGGCTTCCTTCATCTCCTCCGGGTAAGAAGTCTGTGCTTCCTTGAGCACATAATCGCGAGCCTTGTTGATATCCTCCACGTTCTCAGCCTTCAGAATCATGAGATTCAGGCAGGGGAACACCACCATATCGCGCTTGCGCTCCATGATGCGGTTGCGATTCAGCGGATGTGCACGCACAATGTACTCGTCAAAAATCTCCGTCTGGCGCTGGTAATCGCGGCGATGGTTACTCAGCTTTGCCATGAGCTCGCTCATCTGGGCATCTGCCGCAGCCTGTTCCTTGAGTCCAATGGTATCCTCGGGGTCGCATGCCTCAATCTCTTTGCGCAAAGCCTCGGCAGCCATCTTGAAATCCTTGGGGAAGTCCTGGTATACCTCCAGAAGAGCGCGGGCGCGCTCCACCCCCTGCAACTGACGGGCTGCGGTCAGCTTCTTCTGGCGGTCAAGCGACAGCTCCAGCAGAGGAATCGTACTGGTAACATCCGGTCGGGCTCCACCCCAGCCACCCAGCATCTCGCCGGTGGCGCTCAGCGTCACAAAAGTGGGAAAACCCATCACCCCGTACTGGCGGCATACATTGCGGCGGCGTTCAAGCTCTTTCCTGTCCAGCTTCTTATGGCGGGGAACATCCACCTCCATCAGCACAAACTTATCCTTCGTATAGTCCAGAAACTCCGGCTTATCGAGCACATTGCGCTTCATGCGTATGCAATACCCGCACCAGTCGGACCCCGTGAAATTCACAAGAATAGCCTTATTCTCTGCCGCCGCACGCGTCTTGGCGGCTTCCAGATCGGTCATCCATTCAGTACCCAGAGCCGGTACCACCAAGGCAGCCAGCGCCACACACCGGAAAATATGCGAAAATCGTTTCATGTACTCCATGTGTACCACGTCACGCCCCATACTGCAAGGAGATTCGCAAGAAAATACGTCTGTAGGGAAAATGAAAAATGAATAGTGAATAGTAGAAAAATTTACCTGCGCGTTATGCACTATTCATTGTTCATTGCAAAGCACCGTCCCTTGTGCTATGATACCGTCATGTACATACAGGACCAGTTGCAGGAAATCAAGGCAGGTATCGCCGCTGCGGAACAACGCGCCGGGCGTCCGGCAGGCAGCGTGAAACTGCTGGCGGTCAGCAAGACCTTCCCAGTAGAGGACATCATGCAGGCTTATAACGACGGGCAGCGTCTCTTTGGCGAAAACCGACTTCAGGAAGCCATGAGCAAAATTCCCTCCATGCCCACCGATTGCGAATGGCACCTCATTGGTCCCTTGCAGCGCAACAAGGTACGCAAAGCGCTGGAACAAGGATTCGGGCTGCTCCAGGCGGTGGATTCCCTGCGCCTGGCAGAAGCCATATCGCGCATTGCTGGCGAGCTGAACTGCACCGCCCGCATCCTGTTGGAAGTCAACGTGGATGGCGAGGAAAGCAAGCACGGCTTCACCCCAGCAGAAGTGCTGGAACTCTGGGAGCAGCTGGTGGTGCTGCCGCATCTCGACATTCGCGGGCTCATGTGCATTCCCGCCCCCACCGAAAGCCCGGAGGGCGCACGCCCTGCCTTCCGAGCCCTGCGCGAGCTGGCAGAAGCGCTGCGCGCCTGCGGACCGCTCCCCCTGCCCGAGCTTTCCATGGGCATGAGCCACGACTACACCGTAGCGGTGGAAGAAGGCGCCACCATCGTGCGCGTGGGCTCTGCCATCTTCGGCAAACGCGAGTACAAATAAACCAGACCCGCGCCAATACAAATCTGACGTACTAAAAAACCGGCACCACCAGATAACTGGTAGTGCCGGTTTGCTTTTGGCTTTCGGGGCTTTATCAGAACGAGTAGCTGGCGCCCACATTCACGCGGTGTTCGCGGGAATCCTGCAGCGCATTGAAGCTGTAGTTGGCACTGGTGCTCCAGCGATCGTTGATGCGATAGGTGGCGCCGGCTTCAATACCCACACCGGAGCGGCCGGGATTCTCACCCTCGCCGCGCAGGCCGGCCATCGTCACCTCCGGGTTGCTGCGGGAAATATCGTTCATATAACGCAGCTCGCCGTGCAGCACCAGGCGCTGGCAGGTCGGCCCCATCTTCTTATCTTCCGGGGCACCGCAGGCCACATAGCGGGCTCCCACACCCAGTTCGGCGCGCAGGTTCCGGATGTCGCCTGTGTTCATGTTGCCCACAGTGGCGGAATCGGAGGTGAAATACTCCAGTCCGCCAAACACGCTCATGCACAGGCGCTCGCTGAGCTTCTTGTTCCAATTCAGGCGGGCATTGAGCTGCAGGCTGTCCTGATCCCAGCTCATGCCGTTCCAATCGGATTCGGTCTGACCGTAGGCCAGCACCCAATCCAGGCTCAGGCAGGTGGTATCGCTCAGCTTCTTGAGGCCGTGCTCACCATATACCGCCAGGTAGGTACCCTCCTGGTCCAGCTTGCTCAGGCCCTTGGGCGATACCTCACCATCGGTGTAGCCAATGGCAGCACCCAGGGTATGACGTCCCGAGAGCTTCCAATCCACACCCATGGCCGCACCCTTCACGTTAATGTCCGAGCCAGCCAGGTCATGGAATGCACCCAGCACTGCCGCCCAGGCCGTGCCGCGACCATTGGCAATGCACCCGGTATTCGTGCGCTGCCCGCGAACCGCGTTCACAAACGCACGGCTGGCCGTGGCAATGCCCCAGTTACCCTGCACAGCAGCAGCGGCCTTGTCCTGCTTGAACTTGCTCACCAGCACCAGGGAATTGCCCTGCTGCTCCAGTTCCACCGTGGTATCAGCGTACTCCAGCGTTACATCGCCCATGGTCAGCGTGCCTGTGGAGCTCAGCAGTTTGGTACCCACAGCGTAATCGCCATTCAGCGCCAGCGTGGTCGCTCCATCCAGCGTCAGGCTGCCGCCCACGTTCAGCACCTTGCCATTGTTCAGCGTAACGGTACCATTATCATTAATGGTCAGGCTGCCACCCACAGAGGCATCGCCGTCGGTCTGCACGTCCAGTTCATTCACCGTCAGGTCGCTCCCCGTCAGAGAACCGGCACCCACCAGGGTTACCTTGTTCGCTGTGGTCGCGTCCGCCAGCTCCAGCTCATCATGCACCTCCATATCACCGGCATAGGAACCAGCCCCACGCAGGCTGCAGCCCGTCACCTTGATGAAGTTGCTCAATGCATTGCCGCCCATGTCAAACGTGCCATGGTTCTTCAACTCCACAGCGCCAGTGCCCACGCTCGAGCCGAGCTCAAGCTTCAGTTCTACACCATCAATGATGGTGTCCCCGCTGTAGCTGTTCGTGCCGGAAAGCGTGGTATCACCCGTCACCGCGACACTGGAGGTACCCGTGATATCAGCAGAAATCGTACCGCCGGCAGATTCCACCGTCGTATCCGCCAGAGAACCCGATACCGTCACCGGTCCGGCAGCCCCTTCCTGCAGCTTGACCGTGCCACCCTTGGAATTCACCTCGATGCTTTCATCAGCTGTCAGCGTGCCGGCCGTTTCAGCCATATCGACAACAGTATCCACTCCGCTGGCATCCAGAATAGCCCCGGATGATGCATCTGCACCCGAAATCATGTAGTAGGTACCATAATCCACCTTGCCGGCGATACCATCGGTAAAGAGCTGCAGTTGCTCAGCCCCTTTCTGCACCGTTGTGCCGTCCGCCACAGTCAGCGTGGCACCCTGGCTATTTTCGACAATCTGGTAGATATTGCCTTCGCGCTTGAAGCCGTCAGGCCCCTCCTCTGCATCAGTGTTGATGTACACATCATCAAACTGACCAGTGTATACAGAAATCTTGTCGGCATTGAAATCCCCCTGCAGAGTCAGATTTCCCGTGTTGGCAATAGCGCCCGACAGCTTGGCGGTGACACCCTCAGCCGCAACCAGTGAACTGGCGCCCTCTGTCTTCACCTGCGAACTGTCACCCAGCGCATTGTCACTTTCCAGCGTCAGTTCAGCATCTGTCACCGTTGTCGTGCCAGTGTAGGTGTTGTCACCGGAAAGAGTGGTATCACCCGTCACCGCGACACTGGAAGTACCCGTGATATCAGCAGAAATCGTACCGCCGGC
The DNA here is from genome assembly GCA_045657445.1 of Akkermansia sp. Classification (GTDB taxonomy): domain Bacteria; phylum Verrucomicrobiota; class Verrucomicrobiia; order Verrucomicrobiales; family Akkermansiaceae; genus Akkermansia. The sequence goes on from JAZOTC010000064.1 coordinate 15,132, forward strand.
AGATTCCACCGTCGTATCCGCCAGAGAACCCGATACCGTCACCGGTCCGGCAGCCCCTTCCTGCAGCTTGACCGTGCCATCTGTGGAATTCACCTCGATGCTTTCATCAGCTGTCAGCGTGCCCTTACTCATCACAATAGTGTCAGCCTTGGTCTGGTTTTCAGAGAGCTCCTGACTAGCTGTGGTGATTTGAGAGACGCTGATTGCAGAATTTTCGTCGTTCATATGGTAGGTGCCGTAGTCCGTGGTATTCATACCGGCATAGCCGTTCTCGTACAGGATGTAATCCGTACTGTCCACCTGGAGCGTCACATCCTGAAGATTCAGCGTCGCGCCATCCAGATTTTCGACAACCAGGTACCCCGTGCCACCGGCGCGCCTGAAGCCATCCGCTGTTGTGGCTACCGTACCGTCCAGAGCAAAATAACTATCTTGCACCTCTTTTTCACCACCAAGAACCGTAGAGCTGGCGCTGAAATCCCCCTGCAGGGTCAGATTTCCCGCGTTAACAATAGTGCCCGACAGCTTGGCGGTGACACCCTCAGCCGCAACCAGTGAACTGGCGCCCTCTGTCTTCACCTGCGAACTGCCACCCAGCGCATTGTCACTTTCCAGCGTCAGTTCAGCATCTGTCACCGTTGTCGTGCCAGTGTAGGTGTTGTCACCGGAAAGAGTGGTATCACCCGTCACCGCGACACTGGAGGTACCCGTGATATCAGCAGAAATCATACCGCCGGCAGATTCCACTGTCGTATCCGCCAGAGAACCCGATACCGTCACCGGACCGGCATCTCCTTCCTGCAGCTTGACCGTGCCACCCTTGGAATTCACCGCGATGCTTTCATCAGCTGTCAGCGTGCCGGCCGTTTCAGCCATATCGACAACAGTATCCACTCCACTGGCATCCAGAATATCCCCGGATGATGCATCTGCACCCGAAATCATGTAGTAGGTACCGTAATCCACCTTGCCGGCGATACCATCGGTAAAGAGCTGCAGTTGGTCAGTCCCTTTCTGCACCGCTGTGCCGTCCGCCACAGTCAGCGAGGCACCCTGGCTGTTTTCGACAATCTGGTAATAATTGCCCGAGCCATCGCCCGTTCGCTTGAAGCCGTCGGTTCCCTCCTTGTTATCAGCGTCAAGGTACAGTTCACCAACAGTACCAGCGTAAGCTTCGATGTTGTCGGCATTGAAGCTGCCCTGCATCGTCAATGCACCCGAGTTGCCAATAGTACCCGGCAAGTTAGCAGTGATACCAGAGGATACCTTGAGCGTTGTCGTGCCCGATGTCTCTACCGCAGCTCTGCCTTCTTTCACATGTTCGCCAGTACCCAGAGCATTTTCGTGCCCCAGCGTCACCTTGATACCTGCCGTGCCACCATCAATCCTGGTACCAAAACTGTGCGTATTATCGCCTTTCAGCACAACATCCTTTTCGCTGATGGCAAGGCCAGTATACAGTTTCTTTTCAGCACTGGCATCACCATAGGACTCATTGTTGGTTCCACCGTTCTGAATATCAATCCAGGGATTATAAGTAAGCGTTATCGTCAGGTAAATATCTGCGCCAGTAGCGGACTTGGTTGCCAAACCAATATCTGAACCAGTCCAGTGTATGGCATCTGTTTCCGCTATATCGCCTAATTGATAGGTACAACCAAAATCATCCGGCGTTACCGATGAACCATCTGCCACTTTTGCAACCAGAACATCCAGTTCGTAACTCTTGGTATCATCATTATCGCTAACCTTCGCGGTTCCCAGGACATCCCCAGTAAACCCGATTTCTAACTTACTGCCGGCTTCCATCTTCCAGCCGGTAACGGTACAGGTATCAGCGGCAGCAGCCCCCACGTTGATGGCGGCATTCGTGCCATCCAGAACCACACCAAGCGTCCCCCCGGTGGTTACCTTCAGCTCACCAGCTGTGCCGGCACTCCCCGTACCTACGGTCAGGGTACCGTTGTTGTCAAGCTTGGCGCCGGATGTCAGGGTCAGTTCTTTCGTAGTCAATGCCCCCTGCACGATAAACGTTCCAGCAATGTCTACTTGATTTGCCTGAATTGTTGCTCCGGATTTCAGAGTGAGTGTTGCTCCGTTTCCCGTCTGGGAGATGTTGTAAGTTGTTTTATTCGCTGTAAATGTATTGGGGCGATTGTTATCATAGGATGTATCACGCCCCGCTGCTTTAGCTGTTGCGGTGCTGATTTTGCCGCCTATATCTATTTTACCGCCACCACTCTGTGTCACGTTGATGGTAGAGTTACCGCCAAAATAGGAGCCCTGAGCCAACTGTATAGAACCATTACCTGTCTGATTGATATTGGCTGTTTTGGTACCATAAGCAGCAGTTAAACGGCCAATCACCAGAGTGGCGTTGTCATTGCTCTGGTTTACAGTCAGAGATGACCCCAGCTCCAGATTATCCGTAAAATACATGGCAGAGGTATTGCTGCCTGTCTGGTTGATGGTGAATGCACCACTCAACGCAGAGTCGCCCCTCACACTCATGGTACCACCCGTCTGATTGATACTGCCTTTGAAACCAGTGGTGGCATGATTGGTAGTGTAATATCCATTATTTCCTTTTTTAACTACATAGGCGCCATTTTTAACACCACAGGTTAACGTACCACCGTTAATGGTCACACTATTCGTAACAATAGCCATCTTGCCATTAGCTGTATAGCTGTTGTTACCGTCGCCAAATGAGTCTATCCCTCCCTCTCCGCCGTTGGTATGCAGTTCGACCTTGCCGCTGTTGATAACCAGATCCTTGATGTTGGTTCTTGTCGCAGTAAGATAACCGTTATCGTTCACCGTGACCGTACCATTGCTCACAGACAGGATTGCGTAGTCATTATTGTTACGGAGACCTGAAACAGTACTATTATCCGGGCCGCCGCCTACTGCTACCTGCGCATTGCCACTGATAGTCAGATTACCATTTACAGTGTAACTCTGAGTTCGGCCCTCCGCAGTTGCTTTAAAGGCGGTGTAAAGCGCACCATTTGCATCTATGTGACCTACGCGATCATCCCCGGACAAGGTAACATCGGTGGTTGTGGCGGTGTAGGTGGAACTCTCCCCCTTCTTCAACACTGTATCTGTTGCATAAGCTACAGAACAGAAGGTGGCCATTATAGCCACAAACAGCAATTTCGGTAAATGAAGTTTCATAACGTAAAAAATAGAATTGAAAATGAAAATAGGAGACGGTAATTCTACCGTCTTACAGACTACCGTATTTCGGATGCGATGTACAGATTATTTCATAACTGCCATTGATTTTTAAGGCTTACGGAATGCTCAAGTTTCTTATTTTTATCGTCAAATTTACACCCACAAGCATTCTTACACACTTACAATTGAAGATTAGCAAATTATCGCATCCGAAATGCGATAGACAGGCGACGGCAAGGGAGGCAAGCCCCGGAGCACAGCAAGAAATAGTCAGGAGACCCGAAATAAATGCGGTAATTTCCGCGTGGCGGCGGGAATTACGGGGCGGAAAGCTGGCGTTCGAGCACAAGGCGGAAGCCGATGGTGGGGTGGCGGGTATCGACGGGGTGCGGGGTGCGGCTGTGGGAGCAGAGCTGACCAGGGCGGAAAGAGCTGTAATCGCCGCCGCGGGTCACGCCATAGCGGCGGAAATTGAAGTTGGGCGGGCCACCATATTCCCCGCGTACCCATTCCTGCACATTGCCGCCGAGGTCGTGCAGGCCCAGCGCATTGGGGGCAAAGGAGCCCACCGGTGCGGTGTGGGCAAAATCATCCGTGTAGCTGGGGATGGTGTGGTCTGCGCGAATGAAGGGGATGGCGCTGCTGTCGGCAAAGTTGCCGGTGCCATTGGCGGGGGGCCATTTGCGGCCCCAGGGGTATTCCACGCTATCGGAGGCGCGCAGGCGCTGGCGTTCGTAGGGGCAGTCGCCATTGTTATCCTTGCAGCCCACCATATTGCTCCATTCCCTATCGGTGGGCAGGCGGTAGGTATCGGTCGATTCGATGAGGCCGGCCTTGCGCTCGTGCTCGGTGAGCCAGGCGGCAAAATCCTCGGCATCGGTGCGGGAAACATTCACCACAGGGTGGTGTTCATTCTGCTCAAAGCTGGTGGCGGGGGGCTCGGCGTGGCCGGTTTCGTGGCAGTATTGGTGATAATCGGCCACGCGGATTTCGGTGGCGCAGGCCAGAAGATTAGGCTGGATGGGGTGCATCTTGATACCCAGGCTGTTGATCCACTCTGCGCCGAAATGTACGGAATTATTGGGCTGCAGGTAAAGGTTGAGCACCAGGTCCTGCGGCGAGAGCCCGCTGCGCCGCACGGTGGAATACCCCGGCAGGCGGATTTCCAGATAATAGGGGGCCAGCGGAATGCGCACCGATTGCATGGGGGTGATGCCCAGCGGTATGCCATTGAGCATCACGCTGGCGCCTGCCGGATTGGTGTAGATGCTCACCGGGGTTTTCTGCACCAGCATGGTATAGAGCCGGTAGCCGCACAAATCCGGGCCGGCCTCGGTGCCGGGTTCCGGGCGGGCAATGAGCGAGTGGTCGCGGCCAATGGTGCCGGCTTTCTCGCACTGGCGCGTGAGCCACAGGGTGAAGGCGCTGATGCTTTCCTGCGAGGTGTGCAGCTGCCCGCCGCTCTCCACGCAGGTGAACTGCTTCCCCGCGGCCGAGGGCGAGGCGAGAAACTCGCGGAACTGCGCGGGGGTCACCGGGGTGGTAGCCTCGTGTACACCGCCGGCCGGGCGGTAGCGGGTGCCCTGGGCATCCACCCAGGGTTTGCCGGTGCGCGGCGGGCGGTATGGGCGCAGCTCGCCCCCCAGCGAGAGCAGATTACCCGCCGGCACCACCCCGCTGGTGTGGGTATCGGCGTAGCCCTCCTTGCGCAGAATAAAGGCCACATGCTTGCCAGCCGGTGCGGTAATGGGGCCGTAGGGGGTCTCATCCAGGTAAATGCCCTCCTCAGTATAAACGGAGGCGCCGGAAGGCACACTGCCCACAAAGTACTGCCCGTTCTGCGGCAGAGGGGGCGGCGGCGGCTCCGGAGCGCTGGCCGGCTTTTCCGGCTCTACCGGAACGGGGGGATTCCCCAGCAGGGAATTTCTGGCATTCTGCAGGCGCACCCCCATATCCTGCGGCAGGAAGTGGAGCCCCAGCGCCCCGATGAAGCCCAGCGTGAGCAGGCAGAGCCCCGCGCGCCGCCCCAGCTGCGCCCAGGAGGTCTTGCGCTTGCGCCGGGTGGTGCCGGTTTCGCGCAGATGCTCCAGTTTTTCGGCCAGCTGCTTGGCATTGACGATGGTTTCCGCCGTAATCTGCGGGTCTGCCGCCGCGCAGATGATGTTGTTGAACTCAATCCACAGCCGGTGCGAGGCGTCCTCCGGCAGTTCAGTGGGCAGAGTGGGGAAATTCAAGCGGTCCAGGCCGGTGGACATCTCGTAGAGCACCTTGGCCAGGGCGTAGACATCGGCCCGCGGAGAACCTGGGCCCTCCGGCGGTATATACCCCTCGGTGCCCACAAAGCTGCGCTGGTTGCTCTCTGCCACCAGCCCGGCATCTGCCAGTTTCACCCGGCCGTTGATGAAAATCACATTGGTAGGCTTCACATCGCGGTGCGCCAGCTCCTGCGCATGCAGCCCCGCCAGCGCGCGCGACAGCTGGCAGCCCACCTCCAGCACATAATCCAGCGGCATGGGGCGGTTGCCATACTGCTGCATATCGCTGTAAAGCGTGCGCGGCACATAAGCCTCCGGGTCGGTGTGGTTCCCGGTGTAGGCATCATCTGCCAGCTCCATCACATAAAAATAATAGGGGAACGGCCCGCCATGCTGCCCTATGTGCAGAATATGCACCAGCCCCGGAATACCACGCGCTATCGGTTCGTAAAGCAGCAAACCGTCAAACTCGCGGATAAACACCTGCTCATTCTCAAAATCCTCGCGCCACACCACCTTGACCGCCCGGTATGCCCCCGTCACCGACCGCGCCAGCCACACCTCGCCATAGGCACCCGTGCCGATTTTGCGCAAAATCTCGTGGTCCGGCACCTCCGGACGCGTATCTGCCGGCCGCTGCGCACGCCGCCGCACAGCCGCACGCATGCTGCGCGGCGCTGGCGCCAGGGCTTTGCTATCCGGGTCCATCAGTATGCCCCGCATTATATCATGTCCCCACGCCTTGCGCAAGCATGTATATCCCTCCCCCCATACAGCACCGCCATATCTCATCCCCGCCACCGGCGGGGGATTTCATGCGGCACCGCCGCTTTTCATTGAGCCCCGCTCCGCGGGGCGACTATTTCATGCCCTGCGCCAGCAGTGCTTTCGTACCGCCGCAGGCGGGATTTCATGCAGCAGCGGCCTTTTGCGAGATCATGGCTTCTGCGCGATGCAGCGCGCCATCCAGCAGCCGCCCCACTGCATGGGGCTCAATGAATTACCCTGCTGCGCAGTGTATGAAATACCGCAGTTCCTGCGGTATGAATAGCGGCGTTGCCGCATGAAATCCCCCCTCCCGCGCTGACGCGCGGGAGGGGGGGGAAGATGAATCACCAAAAAAGCCTGCCGGGCGGCAGGCTTTTTGGTGATTCATGGAAGATCAACCATATCCTTGACAACATGCAGTGCCTCGCGCAGCACCGGGTCGAGGTTCGAGGGATACTCCGGCGCTTCGGTCAGCTCGGCCTCCGGGTCCTTGTTCTCGTCCATATACTCGCTATCGTCGTCCTTGGAAGCCAGCGGCAGGCGGGGAGCATTCACATCGCCCAGTTTCAGGCGGTAAATGGTCATATTCTCCGCATCATCGGCAGCCATTTTCTCATAGCGCACCTTGCGTTCGGCATCAATCGTCTTCTTGCGCTCCAGAAGCTGGGCATTTTCAGCGGCGCGCTCCGCCTTGTTGAGCGAAATCTCATTCTTCTCGAAGCGTTCCTGGGCGCGGGCAATATCCTCGCGGGTGTACTGCATATCCTTATCTGCCGCCACGCGTGCCTGGCTGCGGGCCATGAGCTCCGGCAGGATGCGGGCGATTCGGCTGCTCTTCACATAGCCGCCGGCGCGCGGAATCTCATCGTAGGGCATGGCATAATCCTGCTCGCCCTCACCGATGCGCAGACCACCCGTCACCGTGGGCAGCACAATATCGCTGGCCACGCCCTTCAGCTGGGTGGAAGCACCACCCACGCGGTAGAACTTCTGCGTGGTCACCTTGATCATACCGCAGCCCTCGCGCTGGGTGAAATACGGCAGGTAAGCACCCAGCCCGCGGGGCACCTGCACCGTGCCCTTGCCAAAGCTGGCCTCATCGCCCACAATCACCGCGCGGCCATAGTCTGCCATGGCGCCGGCAAAAATCTCGGAAGCCGAGGCGCTCAGCTTGTTGATCATCACCACCAGCTCACCGCGGTACAGCGGCGGGCCGCTCACCGTCAGGCGCTCCACCTGGGCGCGGGAATCCTTCACCTGCACCACAGGACCAGCCCCCGTGAAGAAGCCTACCATCTTGCGCACCTCATCCAGCGAGCCGCCACCATTGAAACGCAGGTCGAGCACAATACCCTCCACGCGTTCCTGAATCATGCGCAGCAGAATGCGCTTCACATCGGAGGCGCAGTGTACCTCGCCCTCGTCCAGGTCGATGTAGAACGACGGCAGGGTGAGCACGCCCAGGCGGTAGGTGCGGCCATTGTCCTTCAGGTCGATGATGCGGCCGCTGGCCAGCTCCTCCGACATGGGGATTTCATCGCGCACAATGGTAATCACCTTTTCCTCGCCACTATCGGCACTCAGCACGCGCAGACGCACCGGCATTCCCTTCTGGCCGCGAATCAGGTCCACCACCTTATCGATGCCCAGGAACATCACATCCGTCCAGTTGTCATTGCCATGCGAATCCACGGCCACAATGTGGTCGCCCAGCTTCAGCTGCCCGCTCTTGGCCGCGGGGCCGCCCTTCACAATACCCTCAATCGTGGTAGAGCCATCGTCATCGGACTGCAGCTTGGCACCAATACCCACAATCGAGGCCTTGATCATATCCTTAAAGCGCTGCTCCTCGCGGGCGCCCATGTAGTCGCTGTGCGGGTCATACACATGCGCCACCGCATTCAGCAGATACGAAACCATATCCTCGCGGTCGGCCTCCTGAATCTCGTTGCGCATGCGCTTGAAGCGGGCCAGCATCTTATCCGTCACCGGCATCTCCTTGGCCACGGGCGAGGGCTTGCCCTTCGCCTCTGCCAGCTTCTGCAGATTCTCTCGGCGCAGCACCTCGGTCAGCACCATATCATCCACCTGGTCACGCCACACCTGGTCCAGCTCGGCAGCATTTTTGGCGCGCGGCAGCTTGCGGCGGCTGCGCGGGGCCGTGCGCTCCGAATCAAACGCCGGCATCTGCCTGGCATACGCCTGCAGCATCTTCTCTGCCTGTGCAATGCGCGGCAGCGCACGCGCGCTGAAATAGCCGTACAGTTCCTCCGCCAGACGCGTGGTCTGGTTCGCCATCAGATAATCACCAAAGCTGCTGGCATAGCGCTTGCGCAGAAAATCCACATCCTCCTGCGTCAGGAACAGATGCTGAGCATCCAGCGTCTGCAGGTAGCACTCCAGAAACTGCTGGTACATATTCTGCGTGAATCGCGCACGCGAAAAATGCCCATTCTGCAGCACCAGCGAAAACTGCTTGCCTATAATGTTATAATCCGGCTCCGCCTGGCTCACCGATGTACACGAAACCAGCGCCGCAGCTGCCGCCACGGCCAGGCTGCGCGTGCGCACCTTCCAGTTGCTCAATATCTTCTTCATAACAGAATAAAATCTCGCCTTCCCCCGCGATTCGATGCGCGGTGGGCAATCGCTTCTTTATTATACGCTCCGCCTGCCCGGTTTCTTTCACCACATGGCGCATCTTCACCGGGCCGCGGGCTCCCGGGCTCAGTCCTTGCGGGTGCGGGGCTTCTTGGCCTTCACCAGCTTGCAACCCATCACCGCAGCCAGTCCGCGCACAGCGCCCTCCAGCTCAGATACGCGGGTCTTGGCCGCCTTCAGCGAGGCATCCAGACGCGTGGCGCGGGTCTTAGCCGTGCGGGCAGCAATGCGGCTGCTGCGCAGCTCGCCCTTCACATCATCCGGGCTCACCTCTGCCTTCCGGCGGCCGGGACGGCTGCTCGTAAAACGCTCCAATATGGCATCCTCGGCCTGCTTCTTCCACAGCGATACCAGCGTCGCGGCAATCTGCTTCTCCTTAGCCACCTTCTGAATCGTCGTCTTGCGGCTCATCACAGCCAACACGATTTCAGCCTTCTCCTCCGGAGTATACGTTGTGCGGGTCTTCGTCTTATCGTTCATATCAAAAATGGGGATAACCTATTCCTCCTATTACTACTTTTCGCCCCCAGAATCAAGCAGATATTTCATTTCCCCCCATAAGATGACATAACTTATCAAATCAACCACCTCCGCATTTGCACTCCCTCTCCCCGCCGCCCGATGTGATACACCAGCACCACATCATCACCCGATACCTCTCACTATCAGCAATATGCAGCCACATCCACCTCTAAACTTCTCATTACATCATCCCACGCTCATCCGCACCCCGCTCCAGAACACATCTTATCCCCCCCTGCATCATCCCGCAATCCCCTTCTGCCGATATACAGCATTGGTGATGCTGATGCCATGGTGTCGCATTGAAAATCAGCATCCCAGAACCAAAAACCGGTCTGGTAACGCTTATTGACTTCGTGAGGTGTCGCCATAAGTGAAAAATTTCTATACTTTTACGATTTTCATGCTTGCTACATCATCGTCAATACTGTATTGTAGTTCCGTTGGATTGTAGCAAGTCTGCATAGTTCTCATAGCGCTAGGGAATGAGCGATTTATACAATCTACTCAAAACATCTAATAATCAATTCTTACAATCATGAAAAAAACACTTATTGCTCTTATGGCAATGGCTGGAGTAGCAGCCGCTGAAGGAACTCTACTCTGGACTCTTGATGCAACTGATGGTGAGTATAGCATTACAACAACTAATGACTATACTGGTCAGTCTCTCCGAACGAATTGGTCTTCAACAGACTTCACGACCATGCCTGGATATGTATATTCCAATGGCGATAAAAAAATTGCGGTAGAGCCAACGGATATGGGTATTAAGATGGCAGATTCTTTCACCATGATGATGAACTGCAATCTGACGGGTGAAGTTTATGATAAGAACGCCAGCCAACATTGGCTGATGGCAGTTGGCGAAAGTGGCGGCTGGGATTTAGGCGTTGCTTATGATTCTTCCACGTCTGCTGTTACGATAGCAACCGAAAACTCGAGTTATACGTATACCGATATTGTCACATACGGAACATTCTCTCTCTCAGACATTAAGAGCATTACGCTTACTATGGACGGTGGACTTGATGAAGCTGGTGCTGTAACAGTATATGTAAACGGCATTAAGGCCGCAGAGGGTACTATGTCTGCCGCCAATCGTCATACTAACACTACAATTAAGGCTGCTACTATGCTTAACGGTGTAGCAGAGCATAAAGGCGTACTGGGTGGCGTTGCAAGCGCTAGCTTCTATGCAGGTGTCATTCCCGAGCCCACCACTGCCACACTTTCCCTCCTTGCATTGGCAGGTCTGGCTGCACGCCGCCGTCGGGCTTCTCGCTGATACGCCCAGACAGGCCTCAAGTAAGGAGCAACTACAAGTTCAAGTGGGGTAACCAAGCCCTGCATTGCGCGACCGCCCAAGGTTTCATAACCAAGGGCGGTTTCTTTTATTCTCTTATCTCTCCACTCCTTACAAAAAAGTAAATACTTTATAATGAAAGAGTTGATTATAAAGAAGTGAAACTGGAACAATGGCGCAGACTTTGCCAACTGGATGACCAAGCAAGTGGCTTACAAGATCTTATTGGAATTCTGGTGTTGGTATGGCGATGTGGTGAAGACAGTCACCCGTTTCACAGATGATGAGCATGAAATGACTGCGTTGGATGAGGTCGGTAAGCATTCCTTTGATGGCCTGCCCTCACCCTCTCTTGATGCCAAGTTCTCCATCTGTGGTAAGGAATTTGAGGTTAGGGACGCATTATCACTCGCCTCGATAACGATTGAACAGGTTGTAAATGAGTTCCCTGATAATCCTGATGTGCCGAGTGTCCGAGTAAAATCCGAGTTGCTACCACTACTTTTCAGCCGTTTTCAGGGCATTTTTGAGAATGATTACAAAAAGAAGAGGGAGTTACATTTTGTTGTAACTCCCTCATTATCAAGGATACGCACGAATGGACTCGAACCATCACGATGTTACTCACTAGAACCTGAAACTAGCGCGTCTACCAATTCCGCCACGTGCGCATTTGATTGGTGCGAGCGCATTTTATCACAGAGCGGCATCCTTTGCAAGCGAATTCTGCAAAAAAATTAAAAAAGTTGTGCGGAATCGCATGGAGACGGGGGCGAAGGAGCGTAATCGAGGGGGGCTTTCAGCAGGAAACTCATATTTCAAGGTGTTGCACACATGGACCCCAAAAGATTATGGGAAAATAGCCCAGAACGCCATAAAGGCATAGTGTTCTGTGTGAAAAATCATAGTGGGCCATCACCCGCCTCACCATGGGCAGTAAGCATTGATTCGTGATTCTATCGGCGTAAGCCGCTAATTTCAATTCGTCAATCGTCAATTCACCTGTGCCAGATCTTTGGGGCACGTATGGGTGTTGCATATCTTTAGCACGCGCGTATGGAAATTCGATTGCTAATCACGCAGATTAGCGATAGAATGTGAGCATGAAGATATGCACAGCACAGAGTGTGCGCGAAGCGGAGAAACGTTTGTTTGATAGCGGGGCCATGAGCTCGCTGGAGCTCATGAATGCCGTGGTGGGGCGTCTGTGGCAGGAGTGTCGCAGATTGCCGCTCATGCACGGCTTTGTGCCATCGCGCGTGGTGGTGTATGCCGGCACCGGGAATAACGCCGGCGATGCTATCGGCCTGGCTGCGTGCTGGGATTGCCCGGTCACGCTGCGCTGCGCCGGCTCCTTATCGGCAGATGCGCAGGCCCAGCTGGAGCAGTGCCCCTGGCTGCACCCGGATGACGATGTGCCGGCTCCTCAACCCGGTCTGTTGATTATCGACGGTCTGCTGGGCAGCGGCGCTGCGGGCGAGCTGCGCCCGGCATACGCTGAGCTGGTGCGCGAGATGAATGCGCTGCGCGCCGCCAGCCCCCGCAGTCTGCTGCTGGCGATTGATATCCCCACCGGGCTGGATGCTGATACCGGAGTGATGGGGGCCGATGTGGTGCGGGCAGATGTGACCGCCGCCATCGGCTGTGTGAAACCTGGTATGGTGGCAGATGGCGCGGAGGATGCCGTGGGGCGGCTGCTCTGTATTCCGCTTCCGGAGGTGGGTGAAATACCCGCGTCAGAATCGTCTGTAGTGATGGATGTATCGGTCGCTTCCGGAATTTTGCATTCTCGTGCCTATTCTTTTTATAAAAATAAGGCCGGAAGAGTTGCAATTATAGCGGGTTGCGTAGGAATGACCGGCGCAGCGCAAATGTGCGCCGAAGCTGCGGTCTGTGCGGGGGCGGGGCTGGTGGTGCTGTATTGCCTGCCGCCGGTGTATCCCATTCTTGCTGCGCGGGTTACGCCTGAGGTGATGGTGCGGCCTGTAGGTTCTTATGCCGATATCCATGAACCGGATGCGCAGGTGCTGGTCATCGGCCCCGGTCTGGGGGAAGTGCAGCCGGTGGCGGCAGAATCGCTGCGGAAGCTGGCCTCCGAATTCGAGGGTACTGTGGTGCTGGATGCTGATGGACTAAACACCGCGGCGGCCTATGGTTGGGTGCCTCGGAAGGGGTGGATTCTGACCCCACATCCGGGTGAAATGAGGCGTTTGCAACCGGGGGTGTGTGCTACCCGTTGCGAGACGGTGTCATGCTACCGCGACGCGATTGATAGCACATTGGTGCTCAAAGGGGCGCGAACTCTCATATCGGGTGAGAACGGGTGCTTTTTTAACGCTACGGGAGGCCCCTATATGGCCAATGGAGGGCAGGGCGATGTGCTGGCCGGAGTCATCGGTGCATTGGCGGCTCAGGGGGTGGCTCCGATGCGCGCTGCGATGCTGGGTGTCTATACGTGCGGAATGGCTGCTGAGTATGCCTGGGCAGCTGCGGGATACCCGCCGGCCATCTGCGCCACGCAGGTGATAGGTAAGCTGCAATATGCTCTCGGCGGACTGTGATTTTCCCCACATCTGCCCCGCAAATAGCGGAAAAACGTGTCCTGAACGATAAATAAACGCCGTGAACTACCGATTTTAATTTATAATCCATAATTCTCAATTCGAAACTCGTAATTCGTAATTCGTAATTCCCCATCTTTCATATCAATGGGACACGTTTGGAATTCTTCTCCTCTGGCGCGCTCTGCCCTTGACAAA
>JAZOTC010000065.1:0-68478 GCA_045657445.1 Akkermansia sp.
GAAAACCGATTTCGTCGCAATGCGCTTCAAGCATCACCTTAACGGGCGCACCTTCATTGAGCACAGCATGCAAATTGCCATGCACATCAAAGGCACTCTCCACCCCTGCCTGAGCAAGATAACGCGCCATCACGCGTTGGCCATCTTGTTCAAACCCACTTGGGGTGTAACACGCCGTCAGTTCTTTCAAGAAAGCTAACGATTTTTTATCTGCCATCATGCCTCCTTAACTCGCATTCTTTAATGTAGTATAGCACAATATTAAATAAGGTACGAAGGAAAAAGCACGCGGTTACAACCAAAAATGCATAAAAAAGCACATTTCTAAAGAGAAACGGCTGCTTGGAATACCAAACAACCGTTTTTTAATGGTGGACCTGGGTGGATTTGAACCGCCGACCAAGGGATTATGAGTCCCCTGCTCTGACCGCTGAGCTACAGCCCCACGCGGAGTGTACAGAAGAGGCGGAGGGGATGCAAGCTAAAAATGGGATTGTTTTTGTCATGAAGGAGGGGAGAAACGGAAAACCGCCGGGCAGGCAGAGGCAGGAATGGGGGAATGGAGCAGAAAATGGTGAAAAATGGACAAAAAGCGGCGGGGTGATGAACAGAAGGGTTGACGCCAGGGGGGTGATTGGTGTAGACTGTAAAAAGGGCGTAGCAGCGCCCGCTAACGCGTTAATCAATTTTACCACCTTACTTCCGTGTACTCAAACGAAGACTTTCTCCTGCAGCTCCTGGTAGAGGCCGGGGCTATTGATGAGGGCACCCTCGATTCTATCCGCATGCAGCTTTCGCCGCTGGATAACATCATCGAGTACCTTATTGAAAATAAATATCTCACCCACGAATATATTGCCCAGGTAGCGGCAAATAATTCCGGTCTGGAATATGTGGATGTGACTGCTTTTGACATTGACCCGGGCATTATTGCCTCGGTGAAGGGCGAGCTGGCACGCCGGGTGCGCTTCCTGCCGCTGGGGGATGATGGATTCTCGCTGCAGGTGGCCATCTGCGATCCGTTCGATATGCAGACGATGGATAGTCTGCCGCAGTTTCTGGGGCGCGATGTGAGTTTCTTTGTGACCTCTGCCCCGCAGATGGACAAGGCTCTGGATAAGTATTACCCGGAGAAGAAGGAGTATGCCAAGGGTGACACCGAGGGGCCGATTATTGAACTGGTGGACAATATGTTCAACGAGGCGCACGAGATGCGCGCATCGGATATTCATATTGAGCCGATGGAGGACCGCGTGCGCATCCGCTACCGCGTGGACGGCCGTCTGGTAGAGGTGGCCAACCACCCGAAGAAGCTGCTCGGGCCCATTGTGGCGCGTCTGAAGGTGATGAGCTCGTCCATGAGCATTGCTGAGAAGCGCGTGCCGCAGGACGGCCGTATTGAGATGGATTTGCGCGACGGTGTACACATTGACCTGCGTGTGAGCACGGTGCCCACCAACCACGGCGAATCGGTGGTGATGCGTATTCTGGATAAATCGGCGCTGGCGCTGGGGCTGCCGCAGCTGGGCTTCCTTTCGGATGACGAGGCGACCTTTGATCGCCTGGTGACCCTGCCCGATGGTGTGATTCTGGTGACCGGCCCCACGGGTTCGGGTAAGACGACGACGCTGTATGCCTGTCTGAACCACCTGAACCGCCCGGACAAGAAGATTATCACCGCAGAAGACCCGGTGGAATACGAGATGAGCGGTATTAACCAGGTGATGATCCGCTCGGAGATTGGCATGACCTTTGCGGCGGCACTGCGCGCCATGCTGCGCCAGGCTCCGAACATCATCATGATTGGTGAAATTCGAGACGGGGAGACCGCCAGCATCGCTATTCAGGCAGCTATGACGGGTCACCTCGTGCTTTCGACCCTGCACACGAACGATGCGCCCTCCTCGGTGGCACGTCTGGCCGATATGGGTGTGGACCGCTTCCTGATTGCCTCGGCGGTGCGCGCCATCATGGCGCAGCGTCTCTGCCGCAGCCTCTGCTCGTGCAAGGTGGATGGCCAGCTCACAGAGAAGCAGGCAAACCTGCTCAATATCGACATTAACCGCCCGGTGAAGGTACCCCGCCCCGGTGGTTGCGAGAAATGCCGCGGCAAGGGCATGAAGGGCCGACTGGGTATTTTCGAGATTTTCGAAGTGACGGACGATATGCGCGGGCTTATCAACTCGAACCTGACCTCGGCACAGCTGCGCAAGCGCGCCCGCGAGCTGGGCATGCGCACCCTGCGCGAGGACGGCATCCGCAAGGTGATGGCCGGCCTTACCTCTGCCGAAGAAATCATCCGCGTCACCACCGGCGATGCCAGCTAATTTCCCACCCCATACCACTTTACTATTTATATGAACAACGAGGTTGCAATTGATGTTTTCATCAACAACGGCATGCTGGACCGCACCGTTGCGAAGGATATTGCCGACGAAATGGCCAACAGCGGTAAGGAGCTGTGGGAAACGCTGATTGATTTCGGCGTAATCAGCGACCCGGAGGACTACTGGAACGTTATCGCCATGGAGGTGGGCGCCCAGTATATCTCGCTGGCAGACTTCACCCCGCCACAGGAAGTGCTGGATATGCTGCCCGCCGGGCTGGCGCGTCTGCATGGGGCCCTGCCCATCGAATACCGCGAGGGCGAGGGGCTCTACGTGTGTCTGGAGGACCCGCTGAACCCGCAGACGGTGGATGATTTGCGCGTAGCGGCCGGCCACGATATTTACCTGTACGTGGCGGCTGATTATGAAGTGCGCAACCGCATCACCGAATGCTACGGCGGCGCCGAGGCCGCCATGGGCGATTTGTTGGCCGAGCTGGATACCATGAATGTGGGCAGCAACGACGGCGCCGAGGAAGCCAACGCCGCCCCGGTGATTAAGTTTGTGAACCTGGTGATTATGCAGGCCATTAAGGAAAAGGCCTCGGATATTCACCTGGAGCCGTTTGAGACCGAGTTCAAGATTCGCTACCGAGTGGACGGCGCCTTGTATGAAATGGCCCCGCCGCCGGTGCACCTGGCCAATTCGGTGATATCGCGCGTGAAGGTGATGGCCGGCATGAACATTGCCGAGCGCCGCGTGCCGCAGGATGGCCGCATCGTGATGAAAGTGGGCGAGGCCGGTGTGGACATGCGTGTGAACTCCCTGCCCACCCAATACGGCGAATCGGTGGTACTGCGTGTGCTCGACCGCAACAGCGTGAGCCTGAACCTCGATAACCTGAACCTCTCCCCTCACCTGCACGAATACATCATCGACACGGTGAACAAGCCCAATGGCATCTTTGTGGTGACCGGCCCCACCGGTTCGGGTAAAACCACCACCCTGTATGCCGCTCTGCGCGAGGTGAACACCGAGGATTCCAAGCTGCTCACCGCAGAGGACCCGGTGGAATACGACATCGATGGCATTGTGCAGGTACCCATCAACGAAGCTATCGGCGTGACCTTCCCGCGTGTGCTGCGCGCCTTCCTCCGCCAGGACCCGGACCGCATTCTGGTGGGCGAAATCCGCGATACCGACACGGCGCAGATTGCCATTCAGGCCGCCCTCACCGGTCACCTTGTGCTTTCCACCCTGCACACCAACGACGCCGCCGGCGCCGTGACGCGCTTTGTGGATATGGGCGTGCAGCCCTTCCTGCTGGCCGCCACGCTGCTGGGCGTGCTGGGTCAGCGACTGGTGCGCACCATCTGCCCGTACTGCAAGACCCCCTACACCCCCTCGAACACGCTGCTGCACCAGCTGGGTATCAACCCGCAGCTCATCGGCAGCCAGCAGTTCTACACCGGCGCGCGCTGCGATAAATGCGCCAACACCGGCTACAAGGGCCGCAAGGGCATTCACGAGCTGCTGAACGTGACCGACCCCATCAAGGAACTCATCACGCAGAACGTACCCTCCATCGTGCTGAAGCAGAAAGCCATTGAACTGGGCATGACCACCCTGCGCCAGGACGGCATCCAGAACATCTTTGAAGGCAATACCACCATTGAAGAAGTACTCAAATACACCTAATGGCTTGACGCAGCTCCATGCATCTGGTATCTTTGCATCATAACAACATTTTTCCTTAAACTTACTCATCACTATGCCTAATTTCAAATACACCGCGCTCGACCAGAACGGCGCTGAAAAAACAGGCTTTGTCACAGCTGATAACAAGATAGCCGCCATGGAAATGGTGCGCGCCCAGGGCTTGCTCGTGCGCGAATGCGAGGAAAGCAAGGGCGGTCCCTCTGCCGTGAAGCAGAAGGGCGCCAAGAAGGACGCCAAGGGCAAGAAAAAGAAGGAAGGCGGCGCCAAGGGCAAGGCTGGCGCAGCCGTAAAGCAGAAGGAACTCATGGTCTTCACCCGCCAGCTGGCCACGCTGATTGATGCAGGTCTGCCCCTGCTCCAGAGTCTGAACGTGCTCAGCAAGCAGGAGCCCAATCCGAACCTGCGTGCCACCATCGTGGCGCTGGGAGAATCCGTGCAGGGTGGTTCCACCTTCTCGGAAGCCCTTTCCGCCTATCCCAAGCTGTTTAACAAGCTCTTTGTGAACATGGTGAAAGCCGGTGAAATCGGTGGTGTGCTCGAAGTCGTGCTCAAGCGCCTCGCCGAATACCAGGAAAAGGCCAACCGACTGCGCTCCAAGATTGTGTCCGCCATGGTGTATCCCACCATCATTCTGGTGATTGCCGTGGGTATTCTCACCTTCCTCATGCTGGTCATCGTGCCCAAGTTCAAGGAAATGTTCGAAGGCCAGAACATGGAGCTGCCCGCCCTTTCCGAGTTCGTGTTCAACTTCTCGGACAAGTGCATGGCAACCACAATACCCTTCGTGCCGAATGCCGTACTGGTGCTGGCGCTCATTGCCGTCGGCATTGTGGGCATCTCGTTCTGGAAGCGCACGCCCAAGGGCGGCCGCACGGTTGACTCCATTGTGCTGAAGCTCCCCAAGATTGGCGATTTGAACAAGGTCAGCGCAGTGGCCCGCTTCTCACGCACCTTTGGTACGCTGGTATCCTCCGGTGTGCCGATTCTGCAGGCTCTCCTCATTACCCGCGACACCGCCGGCAACGTTATCGTGGCCGATGCCGTGACCAAGATTCACGATGCCGTGCGTGAGGGTGAATCCATTGTCACCCCGATGAGTGCCAGCCAGGTATTCCCGCCCATGGTGATTTCCATGGTGGACGTGGGTGAAGAAACAGGCCAGCTGCCGGACATGCTCATGAAGGTGGCCGAGGTGTATGATGAAGAAGTGGACAATGCCGTGACCGCTCTCACCGCCATGATTGAACCGCTCATGATTGTGTTCCTGGCCATTGTGGTGGGTAGCATCGTGCTCGCTATGTTCATGCCGATGATGGAAATCATCAAGAACGTGTAACCCCCTGCCCCCGGAATCCCCCATGAAACTGAACAAACAGACAGCCAAGGGCTTTACCCTGTTGGAAATTCTCATCGCGGTAAGTCTTCTGGCCATGCTTGCCTCTGGCATGTGGGTGGCGGTATCCAGCTTCCAGGATAGAAAGCTGGTCAAGAAGGCAGAGGCAGAAATTGCCCTGCTCACCGCCAGCATGAACGAATACCGCACCGACAATGGCGGCATTCTTCCCTTCGGCCGTGGCGATGAAGAAAGCTCCAACATCATGTACCGCGCGCTCTCCTGCGATGAGGACGGTGATGGTGAGCCGGACAACATCAAGGGCGTGACCCGCATGCCCTATTGCACCACGTTCAACGTCATCAAGAACACCAAGGAATCCTCGCAGGGCGAAGGCATTCCCGTGCTGAAAGCCCGCATCCAGGTAAAGGGCAAGGGCAAGCGCAAGATGATGGTCATTCTTGACCCCTGGGGACGCCCCTACCGCTACCGCCTGGGCTGCGAAGCAGAAGACGAACACGGCAAGAGCGGCAAGGGCATCAACGGCGACTTTGATATTTTCTCCCAGGGTGCCGATGGTCTTGGCGACAGTACAAACAAATCGCCCGAAAACGAGGACAACGTCTCCAACATCAAATTCTGGTAATCTCTAGCCATTATACATAATGAATTTCCGCCACGACATGGCGTTTCTCGCAGCAACCAGCACCGCAGTGATGCTGGTTGCTACGTCTTCGCCCGCCCACGCAGAAAAAGCCCCCTTCGCATCCGCTACGCAGCTGGTGAAGCGCGTCACCCCTGATTATGCAGACAAGGTCACCTTCCGGCAGAGCAAGAAACTCAAGCAGCCCACCATCAGCAAGAAGAAAGGCAAGCTGGTCATCAGCGCCCGGAATGTGAAAGAAGCCATCCGAGCCTACGGATACTATCTTCGCAAGGTGGCAAATGTCCACTTCTCCTGGAACGGCGACAACCTGAGCGCCGCGCAGTTCAAACTGCCAAAGAAGACCATCACCGTCCCCAAGGCGCTTGATTTCAACTATGCCTACAACTACTGCACCCTGAGCTACACTTCCACCCATTGGGATAAGAGTCGTTGGGAGCAGGAACTTGACCGTCTGGCGCTCGCAGGCTACACCCATGTGCTGGTCACCGCCGGACTGGAGCGCGTCTGGCAGCAATTCCTGAAGGAGGTCGGCTATCCGGAAGACAAGATTGCAGCCTTCATTCCCAACCCGGCATACGCAGCCTGGTGGAACATGGGCAATCTGGAAGGCGAAGGCGGACCGGTAAGCCCGGTCATTATCAAACACGAAGTCGGGCTGGGGCAATTCCTGGTGCAGCGCATGCGCCAACTGGGTATGGAACCCGTGCTGCAAGGCTATGTGGGCTTCCTGCCGCATGATATGCCGGCAGATAAGGTAAAAGGACGCATCATCCCGCAAGGCAAGTGGTGTGGGCATTACAACCGCCCCGCCATCATCCAGCCCACAGCAGAAGATTTTCCGCGTCTGGCTGCCATCTGGTACAAGCACCTCAAGCAGGTATACGGCTACCAGGGCAAGTTCTTCGGCGGCGACTTGTTCCACGAAGGCGGCAATCCCGGCGGCACGCCCTTCACCCCGGCAGCCCAGGCAGTACAGGCGGCCATGCTCAAAGCATCCCCTGCATCCTCCTGGCTGATTCAGGCCTGGGGGCACAACCCGCACAAGGACCTCATAGCCGGCACAGACCCGAAGCACACCATCATTCTGGCGCTGGATAAAGACATGACGCCCAGGCACAACATTTCCCGCAATTACCAGGGACGCCCGTATGTCTGGTGCGAGCTGCTCAACTTCGGCGGCAACCAGGGCATGTACGGCGGAGCCCAGCTGCTCGAAAACATGAGCGGCAATGCCGGCGGTGCCGTTGGTATCGGTCTTATTTCTGAAGGGCTGGAAACCAATCCGTACTACTACGCTCTGCTCACCGAGCGCATCAACAACCGCGAGGTCATCAATCCCCAGGCTTTCATTAAGGAATTCACCTATGCACGCTACGGCGTCAAGGATGACGACATCATCCGCGCCTGGAGTCTGCTGCGCGAGAGCGTCTATGCCCCGGTGCGGCTTCAGGAAGGCTGCCAGGAAAGCATCCTCTGCGCCCGCCCCAGTCTCACCGCCAACAAGGCTTCCACCTGGTCCAAGCCCAATGACTACTACGACCGCGCCAAGGTGGAAGAAGCCGCGAAGCTCATGCTGAAAGCAGGCAAGAAACACAAGCTGGACAGTCTGCGCACCTACCGCAACGACATGGCAGACATCTGCCGCCAGGTGCTCGCCGACCGCGCCCGCACCCAGCTGCCCAAGGTCAAGGCTGCCTACAATGCCAAGGACAGCTCCGCCTTTAAAAAGGAAAGTGAGGTCTATCTGCAACTCATCCGCGATACCGCAGCCGTGCTGGCCACCTCTGAGGATTTCCTGCTGGGCAGTTTCCTGAAAGGCGCAGAAAGCAAGGGCGGCAAGAATAAGGCAGCCCGCAGGCAGATGCGCAAGGCCATGTTGCAGCTCATCACCACCTGGACCCCCACCCACGGCATGCTCAACGACTACGCTCACCGCCAGCTCTCTGAGCTCATGAGCCAGTACTACCTCAAACGCTGGGAAGCCTTCTTCAACGTGAAAAAAGCGGAACTGCAAGGCGCAACACTGGAAGGCGAAGGCGGACAATCCGCCACCCAGACCACCGAAAACAACGGCGAAGCCGTGAGCACCAGCTACGAGCTGAGCAAATCAGTAGACGCCGTGGAGCAGCGTTTCCGCAACACCGAGCTCAAGCTCCTGACCACGCCCACGGGCAACGTCATCGAGCAATCTTCCCGGGTTCTCAAATAAGGGTAGTTCTGCTGCCTGTCAAGCACAACGCCGCAGGATTCATCCCTGCGGCGTTGGCGTTTTTTTACCGGGACAGCTTTTTAAAGCGTTTCTTACCATCCTGGTCTTCATCCAGAATGCTGGATTTCTTTGTTGATGAAGACTCCGTCCCGTCATCAGGTTCCTCATCGTTGTGATTAAAGGTAACGCTCACGTATATATACTCTCCATTGCGGGCGGGCAGAAATTTATCAGACACAGTCACCGTACCACCATCGGCGACATGACGTTCGTAAGCCTTCATGAAGGAGCGTGAGCCCGGATAATTTTTCACAAAGCCCTCCAATGACTCATCACCAGCCTTGCTGGCCTTTTCCGCAGCCTTCCAGAAAGCTTTGGCTGAGGTGTAAACCTCATATTCATCCACCGGGGAGTTGTCTGGCGTTTCGACACGAGTTGCTCTGGCCGGGACCTTCTCATCATCGCGCTTTGAGCACTCAGTAAAATATGGATACCTCCGATTGAGCAAATACCACTTACCATCCTCAAGCTGTACACATTTCCCAGAGTCCGATTCTGAACGGCAGGGAATAGCCAGAGCTCCCATCATAACCTGGATGTATTCTTCCATCATGTTCCGAGAGCCCGCGTATCTATCCAGAGATATGGCAAATGCGTTCCTGGACTTATTATGGCCATCCCGGCCGTAGGAGCATTGGTAATTCAGAGCCAGGTCATTCATAAAACGAATGATTCTCAATTTCCGGGGAATCCTTTTAAGTTCCAGCCTCTCAATCCGGCGCTGCATCATCTTCAAGGCGCGTCGCTCCACCGGATTCAGGCGATTCACAAGGCTCGGGTCGAGATAAGCAGCAAGAATATACATACTCTCCTTCAATTCCAAGGTGAACTCCACCGCCTGGCCACGTCTCTGATATCTGTAATACCATCTATCAGCACAATCTAAAACCACACTTGTACGAACCAATGATTCTATTGATTCATTATCAACAGTACCAGTCCAGGTCAGGATCTTTTTTTCCTCACGTTTCATGGCCATATCCCATATAACGCGATTCAAATCACTCACATCACTAATCTCCGGACTATCATCTGCGCCCCCGGCAAGAGGACACATCAGCACACTGGCAGCATATATTAAAACTATACCTATTCTCTTCATAAAATATACTTTTACTGTTTCATCTTATTCAACAGGCCATCCCACACAGCCTTGCCCTTTTCCTGCAGGCCACCCTCAGTCTTCTGGTAATCATCCGCCATCTCTTCCACCGAATTGATGCCCTTGAGCAGCATCTTGCTACCCTCCTTTACCACAGCATCCATATCGATGGCGTTCGAAACGCGGGTCCACATATCGCCACTGAGCCACGAGGGAACAGGCTCTGTGGGCAGAATGCTGTCATCGTCCGGCTGAGGCAGCTTATCATCCGGCTTTTTCTTCTTGTTGTTGAAGGTAAGCGACACCACCCGGTTTTGCTTATCCGCCGGGGGAGCCCACCCCGCCAGACCAATGGAGCCGCCGTTTTTCTGGTATTCCTTGAAGCTCTTGTTGAACTTCCTGGCACTGCCATAGCAGGTGAGATAGGCAGAATAGCTCACATCCCCGGCATCAAACGCCTGCTGGGCATCGGCCCAGAAATCATCGTAGTTCTGGAAATAACGATTGACATGCTGGTAGAAGTACCCCTTCTCCTTCGGGGTAGCCGGGTACTGTCTGGCATTCCATTTGTGGTCGCTCCGGATTTCATCATCGGACAAGCAGAAATACGTATGCCGCAGCAGCGACGTTTTCCCGGGCATGCAGGGATCATCCCAGGTGGCATCCACGTGGTACCATTCGCCACGCTCCAACTGCACCAGATTCCAGGCATGAGCCTCGCCTTTCGCCTTGCCTACCACCATATGGCAGGGGATATTCAGCATATTCAGCATCAGGTACATGCAGCGGCTGTAAGCATCGCACACTCCCTTGTGCTTCAGCAACATCGTGGTACAATTCGGGCCGCTCTTCTTATCATAGCTCACCTCATTCACCAGAGAATCATGCAGCGCCCGCACAATCTCCAGATCACTCATTCCCTTGCTCACACTCTGCTTGATGCGCTGCCGGGCCTTTTCCAGGGCGCGCATCTCCTCTTGAGACAGCATCACCTCCTGCTTCGGGTTGCGATGCGCCGCCAGCATGCGCGTAGAATCCATGTAGGTGAACTTGAACGAATAATCGGTCTTGCTAAGGGGAGTATACTGATAAGCACGGCAATGATTGGGCCACTGGCAATCATCCATGATTCTCCTTATGTGCTTCCCATGGAGCTCACCGGAAAAGCGGACGGTGAATTCCTTGTGATTACCATCTGCAGCCTCCTGCAAAAGCTCGTTGAACTCGTCGATATTCCGCACCGTGTGTACCTGCTCAGCAGCAGCATGCCACACCAGAGCCAGGCAACACACCAGCAAACCTTTCATGAACCTTCTCACGTAGCAGACTCTAACACATAACAAAAGCCATATCAAGAGCAAAGCTGCTTGAAAGGAATAGGTGGGGCTGGTTCAGATTTGCTGGTGGGATATATTCGCCAAAACATACTAACGCGCTTAGAGAACAAAGATTGCTCATTGATGGCATTAGATGGCAAACGCTAAATGTTGTTTATCACCCTATTCGGACTCTATTCCAGTCTAACACCCAGCGGCAGGATACGCAAGGAAAAACCGGGCAGTTCCGCATGGGACTGCCCGGTTCTGAAATGTCTGTTACCGTGAGTGGCTTAACCAATCTGGGCGCGGCCGCTCAGGCGGGCACCTTCATCCATGGAAAGCACACCGGTGGTGATATCGCCGGTAATGTTGGACTGGGCGCTCAGGTGGCAGCGATTGCTCTGGATGTTGCCATCCACGCGGCCGTAGATGTGTACCTCGCCGGCGTGAATGTCGCCCTTGATGTTGGCCATCTCGCCGATGGTGACCTTGCCGGTGTCGGACTGGATTTCACCCTCGATGTGACCATCGATGTGCATATCGTTCTGGAAACGAATGGAACCGATGATTTCGATGCCGGAGGAAAGAACGTTTGTCGTGTTCGTGCTCATGATAGAGAATTAAGAGGTTGGGGTTAAAATTACACAGTCATGATTTCCTTTTCCTTGGAAGCCACGAGGTCACCCACCATCTTCACATACTTATCGGTGAGCTTCTGCACCTTGTCCTCGGCGGTGCGCACACCGTCTTCGGTCAGGATGTTGTCGGCCTTGAGCTTCTTGATGCCGTCCATACCGGTCTTGCGAACGCCGCGAATGCGCACGCGGGTTTCCTCACCCAGACCGGAAACATACTTGCAGAGTTCCTTGCGGCGCTCGCCGGTCAGCTCAGGAATGGGCAGACGCACGGAGCGGGCATCGATGATGGGGGAAATGCCCAGGCGGCTTTCGGCGATGGCCTTCTTGATGTCGTTGAGGGTGCCCGGGTCAAACGGCTGAATGAGGATGGAGCGGGCATCGGGAGTGGAAACCACGGCCAGGCTCTTCAGCTTCATGCTGGAGCCGTAGGAAGCCACAAAAATGTCCATATTGTCCACCAGAGAGGGGGAAGCCTTGCCAGTGCGCACGCCGGCAAAACCAGCCTGCATGTGCTCCACAGCTTCTTCCATGCCTGTTTCTACTTCGAGCAAGAGTGTCTCTTCGTCCATTGTCGTATATGTGTTGTGTGTTAAAATCTGTTTCAGCCAATGATGGTGCCAATCTTTTCACCCAGCAGAGCGCGGGTGATATTGCCGGGCTGGTGCATATCGAACACCATAATGGGCTTGGCGTTGTCCTTGCACAGGGTGAAAGCGGTCTGGTCCATCACCTTCAGGTTGCGGGAAATGCATTCCTCGTAGGAAATGGCATCAAATCGCGTGGCGGTGGGGTCGGTCTTGGGGTCGGCCGTGTAGACACCATCCACCGAGGTAGCCTTCATCACCACTTCGGCGTTGATTTCGCAAGCGCGCAGAGCGGCTGCCGTATCGGTGCTGAAGAAGGGGTTGCCCGTGCCGGCGGCAAACACTACCACCTCACCAGCGCGCAGCTGGTGGCGGGCCTTGTTGCGCACATAGGGCTCGGCCACGTTCTTCATCTCAATGGCGCTCTGCACATGAGCCGGCACACCGGCCTCCTGCACAGCGGAGCAGATGGAAAGAGCGTTCATCACCGTGGCGAGCATACCCACATAGTCTGCCGTGGGGCGATCCATGCCGCGCACGCTGGCCTTGGCACCGCGCCAGATATTACCGCCGCCTACCACAATGGCAATCTGGAGGTTACCCTTCTGCTGGGCTTCAGCAATCTCGCGGGCGATGCGAGCCACAATCTCCGGTGAGATATTGTCCTTGCTGCCGGGGGCACGCAGGGCTTCACCACTAAGTTTCAGAAGAATACGCTTATACGGAGCTTGTGTCGGTTCACTCATAATTCCTATGCAGGTTCAGTTCCCATTAAATTTGCCACTTTTAACACCAAAAAGCGAGCTAAAAATACGCCAGTCAGTAAATTTTAACAGGACTGTTCTAAATAGAATCGGTGCCGGAGAAGGACAAATGACAAAGCACAATGGGTCAAATTCCACATCACCCTACCGGCTCCAGCCCTGCATGAGATACAGCTGGCTGTTCACACAGCGGGATTCGCCACCATCTGCCGGGGTGAAATGCAGTTCCCAGGTGCTGGCATACAGTTCTCCCCATTCGCCGCTGTACACGGTGAAATCATCGCTGACCGCCAGTTTGAAGAAGTGGCGGTAGGGTTCGGGGGTAAGCTCCACCGGATGCATGCTCAGCGGGGTCTTTCTGGTATACTCGCAGGCCTTCAGCTGAAATGTACCCTCGGGGTAATCCAGCGGCACCACCAGCACAGCCTTGTAGATGCCGGGTTGGAAATCCTCGCGCAGCACGAGGGTGGGTTTATCCGGCAGCGGGGGAAGCAGCGCATCCAGTCCCTCGCGGGTGGGATTGGCCGCCAGCGCAGCCAGCCCCTCATCCAGCAGCTGTAATTCTTTAAGTTCAAAAGCCGAGGGCACCTTATTACTTCCCCAATTGTGGCATCTCTTGTAAATTTCCCATCCGTTCCGGAGGGGTTTCTGCCATATATTATCATCCTCGCGCATGAAAAAGCTTTCAGCGCCCAGATGATGTTCGCCCATGCGGCGAAGGAGGTCGAGATGAGGTGCCACCTTCACCCCGGGAGTCAGCACCATATAGCAGGCCGCGCGCAGCTTATACTCCAGCAGCAAATCCGGTGCCTCTGCCGCCAGTTTCTCCACATTCGGAGCAGCATCGGTAAGTTGTTCATCGCCGGAAATACACATCCCGGAATCCTCTGGCAGCAGGTTCTTCCAAGCCTTCTCCGCGGGGGACATCTTGTCCGCATCCAGGGTATAGAAACTGAAACCCAGCGGCACCGCCATGCCGGGCGTATTCGCCGGCGTCATTTCATCCGGCAGACGGTGTTCCAACGCAAAATCATCACAATACGCAAAAGCCGCAGCGAAAGAACTCGCGGCAAGGCAGACAACCATGCCTCCCCCCGCCAGAGCTGACCACAACCAGGCCCACCACACATGGTGCTGGTGCCTGATGAGGCGCATGACCGTTATCACCAGCAGCCAGAGCGGCAGGCCAAGGAAAAGCAGAATCTGCACAATCTGCGCCGGAATGAACAGCATCCCCAGTATATGTCTGGTCTCGACATCAACCCCTACTGATGCGGCACACATTCCCATCTGACAGGCCCCACAGATGGCACTACCAACCAGCGCCACCACCGGCATCACCCAGTTGCGCCCCAGCACAAAACGGACTATTTTCATGAACTTCTTCATATCCTGTTTCCCTTAATCAATATAATGCAGTCGTTGCCGCGTTTTTTACAAGTAAACACGTCATTCATCCTTCCGGCAATACAAAAAGAAGAAATACCCCGAGCACCCCAGCAGCACCAGCTCCGCCAGTCCCACGAGCGAATGGATAATCCAGGTCTCCACCGGTATTCCCAGACTCAGCACCGACGCCGCGGGATTCTCCGGATTCACATACACCGTCACCCGGCGGCTTTCCCGGGCCCGTTCAAAGCGTGAGCGGGTGAAATTGTATCCCTTGTTACCAATGGTGTAAGTATGATTCTGGTACTCGAATGCCACTTTAATTCTGGCGCTGCACGACCGGGAAGCCCCGTTTCGCCGACGGAATTCCTCGCGATGTGCTTCCACATATCCCTCTGCCCGGATTCCTGAATCTGCCTGCAGAACATGATACATTTCCTGCCAGGTCTTGAAAGTCGGCCAGCCCCACACCGCCGACAAGAACGCCATCAGCAAAGCCAGCGCCAGCTGCGAACTGCGCCGCTGGTGCCGTGTGTAGGCGTTATTCTCCAACCACTCCAGATCTGCCATTGTTTCCCTCCTTTCAGCCGGTCACCAACTATCCCCACCCATGATGAGAAATTCCTGCTTACCGATGCAGCGGGATTCACCACCCTCCTCAGGCGTAAACCAGATTTCCCACTCGGTGGCATAAAACTCATTCGCCTCGCCGCTGAGCACACTCAGCAGCGAATACCCCGACACGCTGCATACATTCCCCAGGGGAACCACAGACGCATTTCCTTGCACAATCTGCACCGGTTTACCCGTGGACACCTCGCGCCCTTGCAACACAATACGACCGGCTGGATACCCGGCTGGCAACACCACCAGAATATGATACTGACCGCAACCTTCAGCCTCCCAGAGACTCAGAAAAGGCAGTTGCGCCTTCTGAGGCAGCAAGGCATCCAACCCCGCAGGCGTCGGGTCTGCCGCGAGAGCCGCCAGGCTGTCATCCAGCAACTTCAGCGCTCCTGCCACGGTTTCATCCATCACCGCCCCTGCCTCGCAGGGATAGGAAGCGGGCATCACCAACGACCACCCACCATGCAGCGGCATACTCCATTTCCAGCCGGACGGCTTGGGACCAAAACGAGCATCCGACGCATAAGCAGGTCGCAGGGCTCGCAGCACATGGCTCTGCGGGTCATCGGCATGCTCCAGCGCTACCGGCTCATACCAATGCACCAGCGCCTGCGCCTGAAAATCCGGCTGCACCGCTTCGGCATACAGGCAACGCAGCAAATATTCCTGCAACACGGCAGGAGCCTCACGCGTCAGCTTCTCCAGATTCGGCAGAGGGGGAATCTTCACCATGACCTGCAACGGCGGACGCTTCGGACGCAACGCCAATAGCTCCTGAGCGCGAGTCGATGGCTCACGCACATCCCCCATCACCGGACGCAACCCGCGAGGCGCCACACACGCAAGCCCCGCCGGAATCTCCACATCAAGCATAAACCAATCCGGGCCATTCATAAACACATTCCGCATCACACCGAGCAGACAGCACCATGCTGCCAGAGAAGACACCACCACACAGCCCCAGCAGCGCAACAAGGACATCCACCTGCGGTGGCAACAGCAAAGCACCGTTTGCACCAACAACCACACCACCACCAAAAGCCAGGCACCCCCCACCAGACAACCCAGCACCGCCAGCACCAGCACAGCACCCGGCGCAAACTCCTCGCCAAACCCGTGCCAGCTGTCCACCGCGGCGGTCAGCCACAGCAGCGCCGCCCACACCAGAGTCCCCACCACAACCACCAGCGGCAATTTCCAGCAACTCAGGAAAAAGCGGGGAAAGCGGCTCGTGCCCTGCGGCTGTGATGAAGCCTCATCCATACCAAGTCATTCTATCAGGAAACAGCCTCCTCCGCAATCCCCAAATTAGCAGATTATTCCATATCAGGCTTGCAAACGGCGATTATTCCGATATAATTCAGGCAGGTATAACTCATTCCCCCGCCCTGCATTATGAAAAGCACCTTTATCACCACCATCCTCAGCGCACTGGCTCTGCTGAGCTTTGGCACCGCTACCGCCAAAACCTACACCGTCGTGGTAGACAAAGATTCCACCCCGGAACAGGCGGCAAACACCATCGTGCGTCACATGCTCACCGAAATGGGAAACCAGGCGCTGGAAGAACGCGCCGCAGAGGGCGACAAGGAGGCCATGCTGGAGCTGGGCAAGCGGGTCGCCACACGCGATTACCTGCCCGATGACCAGAAACTGGCATGCAGCTGCCTGAAAATGGCTGCCGAAACAGGCGATGCCACCGCTCTTTTTGAAATGGGGCGCTTTGCCATCTATGGTTTTGGTATGGAAAAGAATCCCGCTGAAGCCGCCGAGTGGTTCCGCAAGGCAGGCGAAGCCGGCAACAGCGAAGGCTGGCGTCTGCTCGGAACCATGACCTACAACGGCATGGGCATCAAAGCCGATACGCAGAAAGCCATTGAATACTGGCAGAAGGCGGCGGACGCAGGCAATGCCTGGGCGCACAATGACCTGGGGCAGTGCTATTTCCGCGGCGATGGCGTAAAGAAAGACTGGGCAAAGGCAATTCAGCTGTGGAGCAAGGGCGCCGAGCTCGGCGATGCCGGGGCTCAATTCAACCTGGCTGTCTGTTACATGAACGGCGAGGAAGTGAAACAGGACAAAGCGACCGCTCGCAAGTGGTTTGAAGCTGCTGCAGAACAGGGACACGAAGGTGCCATGCGCGCGCTCTACCACATGGATGGCGAAGAAGAAGAATAAGCCCCCCGCATGCTCCCGCGTTCTCCAGTCCAGCCCCCAGCCTCAGCCCCGGCACAGGTGCTGAGCAAGGCAGATACAGCAGCCTCCACAAACAAATTGCAGCAGCAGAAACACCAGCAGCACCGGAGCAGGCGCATCTGGCGACTCCTGCGTTACCTCTGGCTCATCGTAGTGGCGGGATTGCCCATTTACTATTACCTGCTGCCGGACCGCGACTGGAACTATGAGTATTGGGGAGCGCCGGAGGAAATCCTGGTCAGCAGCAGGAGCAGAGAAAACCCGTGGCGTGGGGATGAGGGCGTGTATACACGCATCTTCATCGCACGCCCCTCGGCGGAGAACATGCAACAATTCCGCGTATCTGCAAACTCCAGCTACTGTGCAGAACGGATGAACAAACTTCTGGCCGAATATGAAATGCCGGGTCCCTATCGCTACGGAGTATTTTTCGGCCACGGCTGGGTGGATGTGGCGGAATGCGGCAATGGGCTTCTGCTGGTGGCGGATTACAGCCGGAACAAGGGCGGACTCTTTTCCTCTCGCATGGCTTGGGAGAATGTGCAGGAGCATTACCCCCTGCATTTCATTTTCGCATACGCCTGGGCCGGTCTGGGACTGCTGGTCCTGCTGCTCACCCCGTTTCTGGCCATACCTGCCGGGGGTGGGTATCTTCTCTTCCGCATCGTGCGGGCATTCTGGAAAT
This sequence comes from Akkermansia sp., assembly GCA_045657445.1. Taxonomy (GTDB): domain Bacteria; phylum Verrucomicrobiota; class Verrucomicrobiia; order Verrucomicrobiales; family Akkermansiaceae; genus Akkermansia. The sequence goes on from JAZOTC010000065.1 coordinate 17,620, forward strand.
TACGTTGCCGCAAGTGATTTGTCTACATGCAATTTCGCAGGGCACACGACATAACGCTCTTGAATCTTGTGGACAATCTGCTATAATGCGGCGCATGATGAATCTGCGCAATTTAACTGCTTCCGTCTGCTCGGCCGTTTGTGTCCTGGTTGCCCCAGGCGCTGTGGCAGAACAGCAGGAACACCCCTTTTTCCGCACGGCTCAATACCCGGCGTGGTCACAAATGACCCCGGAACAGGCTCTTACAGATACCCGAGCCGCCATTCTGGAAGCACGCGCACAGCTGGAGGCAATTGCCGCAGTCACCCCGGAAACCGCCACCTTCGACAACACCTTCCTGGCATGGTACTGCGCAGGCGAAAACCTGAAACAGGTTTCCAACTACGTCTTCCACCTGCACACCGCTCTCGGAAATCCGGAAATGCAGCGCATGATGAGCCAGATTATGACGGAATCCTCCGCTTATAAAGCCGAGGGGCTGCATGCCGACCGCATTGCTCAGGTGCTCTACGAGGCAGCATCCGCCCCCTGGGTGGCAGAGCTGAGCCCCGCCCGCCAACGCTTTGTACAGCAAACCATTCAGAGCATGCGCGACAGCGGGCTCCTGCTTCCGCCGGACAAACAGGCACGCAAGGCGGCTATCGAGAAAGAACTTTCGCAGCTGTCATTCCGCTTCAATGCCTATGTGCAGAACGCGCCACATGTGTGGCAGCTGCACATCACCGACCCAGCCCTGCTGGAGGGCATGCCCCAGTCCTGGATGCAGATGGCAGAGGGACTCGCCAAAAAGGAGGGCGAAACCGGATGGACGGTCAACCTGACCACCGTGCCCGCTGCCCCGGTGCTGCGTTACTGCAAGGTAGAGGCAACACGCCGACAATGCTGGCTGGGTACCACCGGCGCCGGCACCAAATATGCCCTCGACACCGAACCCCTCATCAAAAAAATTCTGGAGCTGCGCCACGAGCTTGCCAACCTGCTGGGCTATGCCAACTATGCCGACATGCAGGCAGCCCGCCGCATGATGGGAACTGGGCAGAAGGCGCTCGATTTCATCAACGACATGCTGGAGCGCAGCAAACCCGCCTGGGATGCCTATGTGGCAGCAGAATTAAAACGCTACTCCCAGGCAAGCGGCAAGGAACTCACCCAAGTGAATCCCTGGAATGTCGAATACCTGAACCGCGTGCTGCCGCCCAAACGCCACGCATTCAACATCAATACCATCACCCCGTATCTTCAGGCTAATAAAGTGGTGGAGGGGCTCATGAACATATGGGCCAATGTGCTCAGCCTGCACATTCAGGAACTGCCCACCGCCTGTCTGAAACCGGGCGAAACCGCGCCGCCAGGAGTGGTAGAGACCTGGCACCCCGATGTGCGTTGCTTTGCAGTAAAAGATGCCGCCACCGGTGAACACAGAGGCTCGTTCTACATGGATATCATCGCCCGTCCGCGAAAGCGCCCGCAGGCGTGGTGTCTGCCCCTGCGCGATGGCACCCCGAAGGCAGATGGCAGTCTGGGTGAACCACATCTGGCTGCCCTCATGGCAAACCTGACACCGCCCCGCCCCGGTCAGCCGCACCTCTTCAACCACAGCGACATCTACATGCTGTTCCACGAGTTCGGACACATGATGCACATGATGCTGGGGCACGGCGAGCTGCGCGCCCACTGTACCGCCGAAGTGGAGCGCGATTTTGTAGAAATGCCCAGCCAGTTGCAGGAAAGCTGGATTTGGGAGCCCGAAGCGCTGGCACTCTTCACCAGCCACTACGCCACCGGCGAGCCCCTGCCGGAGCATCTTGCCCAGCAACTCGCCAGCAGCCGCGGTTCCAATCCCATCGAAATGCACATGCGCATGCTCTGCGCCAGCAAGCTCGACCTCGAGCTCCACATGCACTACCACGATTTATACAAAGACCGCCCCATTGATGAAGTGGCACAGGAAATCCTGAAACCCTGGCTTTTCCCCTACACCGAACAGCCGCCCAGCGAAATCCGCACCATGTCCCACACCATGGCAGAGGGATACGCCGCGGCTCTCTACACCTACAAATGGTCTGAAATGCTGGCGGCAGATGCCATGACCCGCTTCAAGAAGGAAGGCGTGCTCAATCCCGCTACCGGCGCAGACTACCGCCGCTGCATTCTGGAGCGCGGCAGCAGTATTCCCGCAATGCAGCAAATCCGTGATTTCCTGGGGCGCGAACCAGACCCTGCCGCCCTTATCGAGCGCTACAACACCCCCGCCCCCTGACCATGCCCCTCCCCCGCTTTATTTCCCTCATGCTTCTGCTGGGCTCGCTCCCCACCCCCATTCTCGGGTATGATGCAGCGGATAACCCGGCATTGAGAGCAACAGCAATCGGACAAAAAGCGGAAGGAAACCAATGGTACACAATCGATGAGCAGGTTCAGGCAGGCATCCTGCACGTATTCTCAAGTCTTTCTCGTTCCTACGAGCCGGAAACCATGCATCATAACTTCATACTTGCCACAAGATGAGCATTCTGATAGAATGCTGCATCATAATATGAATTCGCCCGAGCAGAAACAACATCTGGCAAAGCTGGAGGAACTTGAGTTACGCGCCCAGGAGCTGGAAAACGAACTTTCCGAGGTGCAGACGGAAATTGCCGGCATGCATGCGCTCATGCACGAGGGGCAGGCGCCGGCAGCCGGGCGAGATGTACCCCTGGCGCCCGCATGGGATGCCCCGCTTGCCATATCGACTCCCCCCATCTCAAGCCCCAGTGCAGACGAAACTTTCGATAGCGGCCACGTATACCCGCAAGCACTTCAACCCTACCACGCCCTGCGTGCCAAATGGAAACTGGGCAGCGGGCTGGAAAACGCACTTACCCCGGACATTGTGATTCCGGCGCTGGAGGAGGATGAGGACGTGGCCACGGAGCTGCGGCTCTTCGGGCTGCTGACGGATGGAAGCCCGTGGGAGCAGCGCATTCCATTTGATGATATCGCGGAGGAAAACGGCGTACTCCTGGGGCGCGACCCCGATATGGTGAATTTCACGGTAGATGATGCCAGCGTTTCCCGCTCACACATCCAGCTCCGGCTTGATGAGTATGGCCTTATTGTCAGCGATATGGGCTCCACCAACGGAACCGCCGTCAACGGCGAACCGCTTACGCCCTATGATAACAGCCGGCCGCTCAAGGACGGTGATACCCTGACGGTAGGCTGCATCGATTTACAGGTTGAATTCATCTAACCGGAACCTTCATTTTTTCATGAGCAGAATCTCCCAGCTTCTTGTCCTGTCCCAGTGCAGTCTTTCTCTTCTTGCCCCAGCGGCAGGAAAAATCCACCCTTCCCAGGATTATCTCTGGTATAAGCAACCGGCGGTCGTGCGGCCAGCTTCCCTGCCCTGGGCGAAAGGCGAATCCGATTCCGGCAACCTGCCAGGCAAAAATGTGAATGACCCGTGGGAATCCCAGACGCTCCCCATAGGCAACGGCCGCGTGGGTGGCACCCTGTTCGGCGGCGACCGCCGCGAACGCATCAACCTGAACGAAATCAGCCTGTGGAGCGGTGGTCCCAATCTTCCTAACAACGGGCACGGCTACAAATACGGTCCGACCGCAGGAAAGAACGAATTTGGCTCCTACCAGCCCTTCGGCAATCTGTACATTGACTTCAATCTGAAGGGTGAGACAACGGATTACTCCCGCTCCCTCAATCTGAAGGACGGCATCGCCCGTATTTCCTTCAAAGATGCCGGCGTACAGCACGAACGCGAATGCTTTGTGAGCCACCCGGACAATGTGCTGGCCTACATGGCGAAGACGGACGACGATGCCGGGCTGGAAGCAAAAATTGCCCTCACGCCCTGCCACACCGTCAGCTACAGCAAGGGCAAAAACGGCATCACCATGAGCGGCACGCTGGCGAACGGTGAGAAATTTGCAGGACAGCTGCTCATCAAGGCACAGGGCGGCTCGGTTGCAGTCAAGGGCAAGACCGGCACTGTTCAGGTGAATTACAAAAACGGTGGCGACAACATGGCACCGTCCTTCTCTGCTGATAATATGCCCTACATTGAGGTCAAGGGAGCCAAGTCCGTGTGCATCTATGTATCCCTCGCTACGGATTACAAAATGAAGTACGAGGACAACTGGAAAGGCGCAGACCCGAATGCCACCAACACCACCATTCTTTCCAAACTGGGCAAGAAGACCTACAAGGCCGTACGCACATCCCACACAAAAAACTACAAATCGCTGTATAACCGTCTTAGCATCAAGCTCGGCACGACGGATTCCAGCGTAGCAGAACTACCCACCGACGAACGCATCCGCGCCTACCAGAACGGTGGTCAGGATCCCGAGCTGGAAGCCACCATCTACCAGTATGGGCGCTATGTACTCATCAGCGGTTCGCGCCCCGGGAATCTGCCCGTTAACCTGCAAGGCATCTGGAACGACAAGGTGCACGCCGCCTGGGCATGCGACTACCACAACAACATCAACCTCCAGATGTGCTACTGGGGTGCCGAAGTAGGCAACCTCTCCGAATGCCATATGCCCTTCATCAACTTTATCAGGGCCATGGAAAAGCCGCTCACCCAAATGACCTCCAAGCACTTTGGCCCCTCGGTGAAAGGCTGGACAACGCGTATTTCCCAGAATCCCTGGGGTGGTGGCGGTTGGGAAAAGTGGAATCCGCCGGTGAATGCCTGGTACGCCCTGCATGTGTGGGAGCACTATAATTACACCCGCGACAAGGCGTATCTGAAGAACGTCGGCTACCCGATTCTCAAGAATATATGCGCCTTCTGGCTGACCCGCCTCAAAAAGCTGGGTAAGGGAGGCGAAGGGCTTGTTTCCAACGGCAAGAAAATCAACGTAGCCGATTATCCGGAGCTGAAAGACATCAAGGCTGGCTCGCTGGTATCGCCGGAAAGCTGGTCGCACGAATGGGGTCCCATTGAAGATGGCGTCATGCATGACCAGCAGCTCATCTGGGAGCTTTTCGACAACACCGCCAAGGCAGCCAAGGAACTGGAAACCGATGAAAAATGGGCAGAAAAGCTAATCAGCATGCGTGACAAGCTGGTGCCCAACCGCGTCGGCAGAGACGGCTACCTGCAAGAGTGGATTATCGACCGCGAAAAACTGGACGATGGCAGGTCTGCGCTCTCAGGGCACCGCCACACCTCCCACCTCATCGGCGTCTTCCCCGGCACCTCCATTTCCATGGCAAAGACCCCGGAACTGGCCAAGGCTGCCATGAAAAGCCTGGAACTCCGAGGCTGCGGTGGCGACAACCGTCGCAGCTGGACCTGGCCGTGGCGCACAGCGCTGTGGGCACGCTTTGGCGACACCGGGCAAGCCTACGAAATGGTGAGGAGCTACATCCGCTACAACTTGCTCGACAACCTGTTCGGCAACCACCCGCCCATGCAGATGGACGGCACCTACGGCATGACCGGCGGCATGAGCGAAATGCTGGTTCAGAGCCATGCCGGGCATATTCACCTGCTGCCTACCCTGCCCGCAGCCTGGAGCGATGGCTATGTGAAAGGCATCCGCGCCCGCGGCAACATTAGCATTGATATGGAGTGGAAGGGTGGTCAGGTGACCAGCTACAAGCTCACCACCACAGGGAGCCCGGAAAAGGTATCGGTTCTGGTCAACGGCAAGAAGAAGAGCGTGACTCCCACCCTCGTGAAGCAGGCAAAGGACGATGCCGACTCCAGCGAAAAGAAGAGTGGCAAAACGAAAAAAAAGAAGAAAAAGAAGAACCAGGCATAATTTTCCCACAGGCATCCTTACTCCGGTAAGGATGCTCTTTTTGTGCGGCAACGGCAACCGCAGTCCCGCTTTAGGCTTGCATCCGTCCCGGCGAATTGGTAGGATAGGCGCATGCTTTTTGAGAGAGAAACAGTAACACCGCATGGGCGTCTGGCGGCCATGGAGGAACTGTTTGCCAAGGTTGCCAAGCGTGACGATGCGGCCCTCGCTCCGGGGCGGGTTCCCGTGGAAACACTGGAAGCATTCGGTGATCTTGAAACCCCGCTGCGCTACATGCTGGAGGCGGCGTCTGCCGGTTGCAAGGACCGCACGCGCCTGGCTCAACTCCGCAAGGTGGAAAAATGCCTCAACAGCCTGCCGGAAGCCATCATGACCAGCCTGACTGCCGGGCCCGAAGAAAACTGGCTGTGCATGTTCCGCCACCTGCTGCAGCTGCATACACTGCTGACGGATGCCGGCATCGGCACCGATGCCGCGGAATATTCCACCCTGCTGCAGAAAATGGTGCAACTGGCCGAGAAAGCATCGCAGGCCGCCGCAGTGGAAATCAGCCCGGCATCCATGTTTACCCTGCTGCTCATGCAGGTAGAGATGCAGCGCATCAACCCGCCGCGCCGCAAGCGCAAACCGGCCCGCAAGCGCCGCAAGACAAAGGCAAAGAAGACCGCCGCTACGAAGAAAGAAGCCTGATGCGGCGTCAGGGCCGGGCTTCACCGGTAGTTTCCTCAGCAGGTTCCGCAGGAGGAGGCGGCTGGGTAAAATCGCACTTTTCGAGATAATAGGCGGCCACCTTATTTCCCTGGTCAGCGGCTTTCTGCCACCACTCGCGGGCAGCAGGGCGGTTCATCTGCACCCCGGCGCTGCCGGAATACAGCAAGAGCCCCAGGCGCAGCTGCGCGCGGGCATCGCCAGCAGCCGCAGACTGTTCCAAATCGGCCCGCATGCGGGCCAGGCGCTCACGCACCACCGCTTCCGGCGGTTCGGGTTTCTCTTTTTCGGGCTCCCGGGGGGCGCGCGCCACACTGATTTCGCCCGTGCGCAGCACAAATGGCAACAGAGCGCTCACCCAGAACAGCATCATGAGCAGGCGAACCCAGCGCGGCATGTTCCCAGGCACCGGCAGCATCCCGAAACGCCGCCGACGCGCCACACGGGGCTCCGCATCTGCCTTTTCACGCTTCCGGGCAGAAAAACGAACCCGCCGCTGCATAGCGGCCAGCTCCGGCGCATTCACATAGCGGGTTTCGCGTTCCCGGGCTTCATCGTACAGGCGGCGTTCGTATTCATCGCCCAGAATCCGGTAGGCCTCGGCAATCAACTTGAACCGCTCCTCGGATTCAGCATCTCCCGGGTTGAGGTCGGGGTGGTATTTGCGAGCCTGGCGGTAGTACGCCTGCTTGAGCTCCGACTGCGGCACCGTGGGCGGCACATCCAGCAAGTTATAATAATCCGGCAGCGGCATGGCGGGGGTCAGGCATTCCACTCACGCGCAAAGGTGAGCATGTTTTTCTGCGGCTTCCAGCCCAGCCGCTGCAGGCGCGTGCAATCCACCCTCATATCAGAGACTCCCCGCACAGAGGGGGCCGAGGATTCCGGCTCCGGTTCGATATGAAAGGTGGCCTTCAGTAATTCGTAAATAGTCTGCTTGGTAAAGCTCTCACTGCTCACGTTGTACAAGCCATGCTCCAGCCATGGCTGCATGGCCAGCATCAGCAGCGCACTCACCGCATCATCCCGGTGCAGGTAATTCATTCGCCGCTCCGGCGCACCCGGCAGCTGCGGCAGCGCCAGCATGAATCGCCGCACCAGCTCGCATCGCCCGGGGCCGTACAGCGGCGCCAGACGCGCCACCACGCCCCCCTGCTCCAGAATAGCAGCCTCGGCACGCAGCAGAACCCGGGCCCGGTCAGATTCTGCCCGCGGCGGAGTATCTTCCGTGACCACGGCGCCACCTTGCCCGGCATAGAGCGAAGTGGTGGAGCAGAACACCACGCGGGTTCCCCGCAGCAACTGCCCCAGGTTTTCCGCCGGAAGCAGATACGCACGCTCATATTCCTCCGGCGAGCCACCGTGAGTAGCAGTGCAGCAGAATACCATATCGGGCACCAGGCGTTCCATGGCATGGCGCAGCAAGGCTGCATCTGCAGCAGAACCACGCAAGTTGGCCACAGCGGCAGGGTCAATCGTGAGCACACGGGCTCCCGCAGCGCGGCAGGTATCCGCAAGCGCAGAGCCCAGATACCCGGCGCCAATCACCCACACACTGTGCCCAGCCAGGGTCATGCCCGGTTCTGCCAGATAAGTTCTGCCAGTTCCAGATCGCCCGGCAGAGTGATTTTCAGGTTCACGCCCCCCTGCACCAGCTGAGTAGGCACACCAAGCGACTCCACCGCCGAGACTTCATCTGTCACCACCAGTCCCCGCGCATTCACATGCGCGTAGGCCCGCTGCAGCAGCTCCAGCTTGAAAATCTGAGGCGTTTCCATGCCCCAAAGGCAATCGCGGCTCACCTTCTCCGGCAGCGAACGCCCGGCGGCATCGGCGCGTTTGAGCGTGTCCACCACAGGGTGAGCACAAGTGGCAGCGCCGCTCGCCTCGGCCGCAGCAAGGCACGCGCGAATTCCCTCCGGCGTAATGAGTGGGCGGGCACCATCGTGCACCGCAACCATGCGTGTACCCGCAGGCAATGCGGCCAGCCCGGCCGCCACAGAATCCTGGCGTTCCGCCCCGCCATCCACCCGGCTCACCGGTATGGGAAACGAAGCCGTAGCCAACCCGGTTTCCACCCAGCGGGATTCCGGGCAGACCACCACCACAGCCGCAGCACCAGCCGCCACAAAGGCATCCACACTGCGGCGCAACACGGGCAGACCACCCAGCGGAGCAGCCAGTTTATCGAACCCGGCGCGGCGCGAGCTTCCTGCCGCTACGATGACAGCACAGAACATGGCGATTGCAAAATTATCAGCTCAGGCGGGCACCCACCAGCTGCGAAAGCAACTTACCCGGTGCGCGTCCCTCGGTGCGGGCCTGCATCTCTTTCATCACGCGGCCCATGTCCTTCTTGCTGGTAGCCCCCAGCTCTGCAATAACAGCCTCCAGCACCGGCAGCACCTCTGCCTCAGTCATTTCGCTGGGCAGAAGCGCGGTCAGCACCCCAATCTCAGCCTGTTCCTTTTCCACCTGCTCCGTGCGGCCAGCCTGGGCGTAGAGAGCAATCGCATCCTCGCGCTGCTTAATCTGCTTGCGCACCACATTCTGCTCCTCGGCAGCAGTCAGCTCTGCATTCACGCTTCCCTTGGTCAGGCGGGCATTCTGCAGAGCGGCCTTCAGCCCGCGCAGTGCCCCAAGCGCCACACTGTCCTTGGCGCGCATGGCCGTCTTCATCCCTTCCGTTATCTGGTCATTCATTGAACTCATAGTACGCCCATTAAACCACGGTTTCGCGCGCCTGCGCAAGGCTGAAATGCTCTCATGACAATTATTCCGCGCACGCGCTGCAAACTTGACGTCTTTCGCCCCGCCTGCTAAAATAAATTTTGAACGCCAGCCCGGTTGCCGGTGTCTCTAACAGATAACCACATCTTTTCAGTATGAAATACCATTCCCTTCTCCCCATCATTCTGCTGGGTCTGAGCGTACCGATGCTCAACGCCCAGGAGCCGACAATTCCCGCCCCCGCCGCGGCAGAAGCCGCGATTGCAGAACTGCAGGAAGACCCGCAACTGACCAAGGGAGAATTACCCAATGGTGTGCGCTACCTCATCCGCCCCACCAGCGAGCCCAAAGGGCGCGCCAGCGTGCGTTTGTTTGTGAATGTAGGCTCTCTGGATGAGCAGGAGCACGAGAAAGGCATTTCTCACCTGCTGGAACATCTGGTATTCAATGGTTCCCGCAATTTCAAGCGCGGGGAGCTCATACCGACCATGCAGCAGATGGGTCTGGGCTTCGGCGGCGATGCAAACGCCTACACCAGCCTGCTGCACACGGTCTACATGCTGGACCTGCCGAACCTGAATGATGAGACGGTTAAGTTTGCCTTCACCATCATGCGCGATTTTGCCGATGGCGCCACGCTGGAGGACAGCGCCATTGACCACGAACGCGGCATCGTGAAGAGCGAGCTGTATGCCCGCGACTCCGCCAGCTACCGCGCCAGCATCGCCATGTTCCGGCATGCAGCCCCCGGTACCCGCCTGCCCGATTACCTGCCCATCGGCACCGAGGAGGTCATCATGGGCGCCCCGCACGAGGTATTCCGGAACTACTACAAGACCCACTATGTGGCACGCAACATGACCGTGATTGTCACCGGCGATTTCGACCCCGCCACCGCGAAGGGCTGGGTGGAAAAATACTTCGGCAGCATGCCCGACACCCCGCCCGCAGCCCGCATCAGCCCCGGCACGCCGGATAACCTGGGCCCGGCAGAAGCCGTGGTAGAAAACCCGGAAAGCGCCGTGACGAGCATCAACCTCATCGTTTCCGACCCGTGGGAAGCCAAGAGCGATACCATGGAGCAGCGAATCAAGGAACTTCCGATGGTGCTGGCATGCAGCATGCTCAACCGCCGTTTGGAACGCATGGCTCGCGAAGCCGACTCAGCCTTCCTGCAGGCAGGGGTATCACAGGACGACACCTACGAAACCGTCAGCATGTTCAGCATGGGCGTAGCCGCTGCACCGGACAAGTGGCAGTCAGCCCTGGAGGCGGCAGTGCTGGAACTCCGCCGCGCCTGCCAGTATGGTTTCACCAGCGATGAACTGGAGGAAACAAAAGCCGCCATCCGCGGTTCCTTCACCCGCAGCCTGAGCGGCTGGAGCAGCATCAATGCCTCCACCATGGCCAGCCACCTGATTGATTCTCTGGATTCAAAGACCAAGGCTACTACCCCGGAGGAAGACAAGCGAGCCTTCGAGGCTGGCATTGACCAGATTATGAAGGACCCGGATTCCTGCCGCCGCGCGCTCAACGAAGCATTTGACTCAGCCCGCGCCAAACTCATGCTCAGCGGCGCCAAGGTAGAAGGCATTGCCCCGGAAGAACTGCGCAAGGTGTACAACTCCGTGATGCAGCAGGAAATCACGCCGCCTGTTGCGGAAGAACTTCCTCCCTTTGCTTATGACACCATTGGCGAACCGGGCAGCATCGAAACGCAGACACACATCGAGGACCTGGGCGTCACCACACTCACCCTTTCCAACGGCGTGCGCGTCAACCTCAAGCCCGTGGATTTCAGCAAGGGCAACATCAGCGTGAACGCCTGTATCGATGGCGGCGCGCTGCGTCTCCTGAAGAACCCGGGGCTTGCCATGCTGACTGGTCCAGTCATGCGCCAGGGCGGGCTGGAAGCACACGATGTCACCGACCTGGAAAAAATCCTTGCCGGCAACAACGTGGCACTCAACTTCGGCGTGAGCGCTGACCGTTTCAACGCCAGTGGCACCACCACCCCTGAGGATTTTGAATTGCAGTGCAAGCTGCTGGCGGCATTCATTCTGCACCCCGGATTCCGCGAAGATGGCGAGGTACAGATGCGCCGCTCCCTGCCCTCCATGTTCAAGCGCTACGAGACCACCCCGAACGGCGCTTACAGCCAGCAGGCTCCCAAGGCAATGTATGGCAACGACCCCCGCTTCACCACCCCGGAACGTGCTGAGCTCGAGGCCTGCACCACGGCCCAGGTGAAGGAAGCACTTACCCCCTGGCTGCAGAAGGGCGCCATGGAAGTGAGCATCGTGGGTGATTTCAAGGTAGAAGATGTGCTGCCCGTGCTGCAGCGCACCTTTGGCGCCATGCCTGCGCGTAACCGAGAGTTCGAGGCACTGCCCGCCGAGCTGACCAGCGTCACCTCTGCCAAGTGGGGGCTGCGCGAATTCCTGCCCTACACAACTGACCTGGACAAGACCATCGTGACCCAGGTGCGTCCCTGTGGCGATGGCATGGATCAGCGCCGCAACCGCCGTCTGGCCATTCTCGCCTCCATTGCCCGTGAGAAGCTGTTCGAAGGCATCCGCGCCCAGCTGGGCGAGACCTATTCCCCGAGCGTGCGACTGGCAACACATGGTTCGCTGAGCAACGCCGCCACCCTCACCACCTCCAGCGCAGGCGTGGTTGGCAACCGGGTCAAGGTCAACACCGCCATGGATGCCATCCTCAACGACCTGGGTCGCGGTCTTATCACCCAGGAAGACCTGGATTGCGCCCAGAAGCCGTACATCACCCGCACGCAGAAGGAACTGCGCACCATGGGTTACTGGGAAAGCGCACTGGCCCGCCTGCAGAGCGATGAACGCCAGCTGCCGCTGGTCCGCGATATCCTGGACGATGTCAAGAGCATCACTCTGGAGGAAATCCAGCAGCTTGGCCGCGAGGTATTCGGCCCGCAGGAAACCACCAACTACTTCTTCACCATGCCGGCTTCAGCCGTTGAGAAGGAAGCCCCGGTGCAGCAGGAACCCGCCTTAGACCTGCTGTCCAACCGCGATGGCTACACCATCATCACCAGCAAGGCTACGCAGGCAGACCCCGACTGGGCTGCCGTTGTGGAGGCGCTGAGCAAAAAGCATCCCGGCTCCAGCGTCTACTCCCTCGATGAGCTGAATGAAGACAGCCTGACCGAAGCCATGCGCAACACCGGCGCCCGCTATGCCGCCTGTGTGCTGCGCCCGCAGGAAGTAGACCGCATTCTGGTCAACAACCTGCACCGCGCCGCCCGCAAAATCGACGACGACCCCTGGGGCGACTGCATCTGGGGCATTGTGACCGGCTACACGGCGAATGATGCCATGCGCATTGCCCAGACCAGTGAACCGCTTATCATCAAGCGTATGCTGGGTACTACCAATGTGCACCACGCCCGCTTCGAGCACAGCTGCTGCATCACCGACTGGACCGATGCTCCCGTGCGCGAACAGAGCGGCTACACCGAACCCACCTCCACCACCTACCCCACCGGTGGTCCTGAGGATAAGCTGCTGGGTATCTTCAGCGGCGAGCTGAGCCACCAGGCGCCAAACTATGTGGTAAGCTCCAGCCACGCCACACCCTTCAACCTGGAAATGCCCTTCAGCCGTGGGCTTATCTTCTCCTACGGCAACCGCTTCCACCAGCTGCCCATGGAAGAAATGCCGAACTTCAGAGGTCCGCTGGGCAAGGCGCTGCGCGGCAACACCGAGGAACTGGCCAATCTGAGCGAAAAATGCGAAGACGTACAGCCCGACGGCACCCCCCGCGTGTGGCTGGCAGCGGGTAACTGCTTGTTTGGCGATGCCCACAACACCCCCCACAGCATGTGCGTGACCGCCCTCTCCGCCTATACCTGCAACCAGGTGGTAGGTTACACGGTTCCCTCGTGGTATGGCGCAGGTGGCTGGGGTACCATGGGTACGTTCATGGGCAACACCGCCGGCACGTCCCTCGCAGAAGCATGGTTCCTCAACAACCAGTTCATCCTGCACAAGACCATTCAGCTTAACCCCGAACTGCTCACTATTCGCTTCAACGATGAGAGCTTTACCCCGGGCAGCGTCATTTTCCAGATGATGAAAGCCAATATCAGGCTGACGAACGAGAATACCCAGGATGTGCTGGGGCTCGTGCATGACCGCGATGTGGTGGCTTTCTACGGCGACCCCGCCTGGCGCGCCCAGCTCGATGAAAGCCATTCCCAGGCACCCTACACCATCACCTGGGAGAACGCCAAGCGTTTCACCATCACGGCAAATTACGACACCAAGGAACGCTGCGCTGTCTGGTTCCCCACCGCCGAAACCGGCAACGGTGCCACCGGCTGCAGCGACCCTGGTGCCATCTTCACCAACGATTTCATCCTCTTCCCTGAGCTGGAGCTCAAAAAGGGTGAAAGCCTTACGGTTGAAGTGGAATAAACTCAGAATCCCCCTCTGGCAGCGGAGCTGGAGGCGCCCCGGCGCTCTTCAGCTCCAGCAGCGGGGGTGTTCCACCGGCTGGCAGGCCGAAAAATCCCCCAAACATGCGCACGCCCAGGTAATCCGTATACCGGCTTGCGCATTTATATTTTCCCGCAGCACGCCAATAAACCAAATCGGCCTCACGGCGGGAAACAGGAGCCCCGCCCTGGCGCGCAAAATACAAAGCATCATGCAGCATGCTGGGTACCAGCTCCCGCGAAAGCGTTTTACCAAAGCTCACGCCATCCCACACAAAGCCACGGTGAAGGAGCAGCGTATCGCCCCGGGCTTCCATGATAACACGGTGCGGGGATTCCGGGTGGCGAATCAGCCAGTAGCCGAGCTGCATTTCCGGGTCATGCCACGAGAGCGAATACCGGGTCTTGAGGCAGAAGTAGGGCGCATACTCCGGCATGTATTCATACCACGCATCGGCGTGTTTGCCCAGGCTCACCACATCGGGCGCCAGTTGCTTGATATTCACAGCATCCACCATCTGCCGGCAGGATGCCAGCAGCAGCAGCAGGGATACCATGGAAACAAGCAGGCGCATTACTACTTATTTTGCAATTTCTTTTGCGCCGATTCATACGCCTGGCGCCTGCACTCGAGCTGCCGGGAAGCAACGCGCTCCGGGCTGTCAACCGCAGCTTCCAGGTCAGCATGGCACCGGAACAGTCGCACAGCCTCCCGGGCAGAAGCAGCGGCATCGGGCACCCAGAGCGGGGGCTGGTGCATGGCGAAGCCGCTCCCGGGCACCACATAAAACCGGAGCGGGGCTGCAACCGCCACCCCGATACTGGCAACAAACAAGAGAATTGCGCCTTTAATCATGCCGACATTATACCCCCCGCCATACCCACGCTTCAAGATTTTTTTCTGGACGCTGCTGCACCATAAGAGTAAAGTGGTGGTGCATGAAGGATATGATGGGTGGATTTTTCGGACTGGAACTGCCGGAGTACGGGAATTTTCCGTTCACCGAGTCCCCCTGCTGCGCCTTTGTGAGCAGCGGACGCGCTGCCTTTGAAATCATCCTGCAAAATATGCCGCGACCGGAAAGAATATGGGTACCGCGCTATATCTGCGACACCGTGCTGCAAGCCCCCGCCCGGCTGGGCATTCCCACCTGCCGCTACGCCTGCACCGACCAGCTGGAACCCGTGCTGGAGGGCATCGGGGCAAATGATATCATCCTGCTGGTCAACTACTTCGGGCTTACAGAACAAGCTATTGCAACAGCTGCCCGTCAATTTCCGGGGCGCTGCATTGTGGATGCCACCACCGCCCTGTATGCTCCCCCCGTACCGGGAACCCCCGCTTTTTACAGTCCGCGCAAATTCTGCGGTGTGGCAGATGGTGGGGTCGCCTTTGCTCCGTTCCCCCTGCTCCAGCAGCCGCAGGACTCAGCGACCAGCAGCCGGAACAGTCTGCATCTGCTGCAACGCCTCGAATCCGGCGCGGCAGATGCTCTCCCCGCCAGCGAAGATGCCGAATATGCGCTGGATGCGCCTCCCCGCCGCATGAGCCCCCTGACCCGCCAGCTTCTCCACAGCATCGACTTCACAGCCGCAGCCTCCCGCCGGCTACAGAATTATGCCACCCTGCACCGCGCCTTGTCCTGCATCAATCGCCTTCATCTGCCCGAATCCCCTGCGCAGGCTCCCATGTGCTACCCGCTGGTGACCGGCATTCCCGGTCTGCGGGATGCCCTCATCGATGCAGGAATCGCCATTCCCCTTTACTGGCCGGAAGTCATCAACGCCACCGATGCCGGCGACACCGCCAACCGTCTGGCACGCCAGCTTATTCCCCTGCCGCTGGACCAGCGCTACACCCGGGCCGACATGGAGCACCTCATTTCGCTCATTCTTTGACCATAATCGGCCTTTTTTACCATTTCCTGGCCGCAAATTGCCCTTTTATGCTTGATGCGCTGCCGGGGAAATAGTATCATAGACACAATAAAAGAAACTTGAATATATGAATTATTCTGTCCGTCTTTCTCAGCTACTCATTGCCGCGGGGTTGCCTCTGCTGGTAACTCCGGCTGCTGCCGTGCCAGAAACCACCGCTGCCGCTGCAACAGCCCCCGCAGTGTCTGCCGATTTGATTATTGCCGCAGCCAAGGGTGAGCTCAGCAAAGCGCAGGCAGCACTGGCCGCCAACCCGATTCTGCTGAATGTGAGCGACACCAACGGCGTGAACCCGCTCATGGCCGCTGCCACAAACGGACACCTTCCCATCGTTCAGATGCTGATTGAGGCCAAGGCCGACCTGGAAAAGAAAAGTCCACAAGGCGAGACCGCTCTCATGTTTGCCGCATTCAATGGGCATCTTCCAGTCGTACAGGCGCTCATTGCCGCAGGGGCGGATGTCAACGCCACCCTGCCCACAGGAGAAACTGCACTGTACCTGGCCATACGAACCGGCCATATAGAAGTTGCCAGAACGCTCATCAACGCAAAATCCTACCTGAATCCGCGAGACAAGGACGGATGGACACCCCTGTTACATGCCGCAAGCTCTGGTCAGACGACTATGGTGCAGATGCTGCTGGCAGCAGGGGCAAATAAAGACGTCCGGATGAAGGAAGGAGGAACGCCGCTCCTGATGGCCGCCGCAAACGGCTACCCCGAAACAGTCAAGGTTCTGCTGGATGCCGGAGCCGCCCCCACCACCCGCTCCTATGCAGGCGAAAGCGCTCTTCATTTTGCCGCAGCCAAGGGAGATTTGGAAACCGTCAAGCTTCTCATTGCCGCAGATACCGACCTGGAAGCCAGATTGCGCTCCGGCGAGACCCCGCTTCTTGTGGCTGCGGCCAAGGGGCATGAGGATGTGGTGGCAGCCCTGCTGAATGCCGGGGCCAACAAGGAGGCCACCATGCCTACCGGTGATACACCGCTGATGACAGCCGCTTTCAACGGCCATGAGGATGTGGTGAAGGTTCTGCTGGCTGCCAAGGTCAACGCCGAAGCCAAGGATAAGAAGGGCAATACCGCTCTGGACTATGCCCAGGCCCAGGAACACCACGAAATTGTCGCACTGCTGCCCGGTGGCAAAATGGTGGTGGAAGAGGGTATGGAACATGCACGCGACATTCTGGAAGCCGCAGCCAATGGCGACACCACGCACGTTCTCGCTTTCCTGAAAGACAACCCGCGCAGCATACGCGAAACCGATGGCGACGGCGCCACCGCTCTCATCTACGCTGCGGCCAATGGTCATGTGCAGGTGGTGCAGACCCTGCTGCTCAACAAGGCCGATATTGAAGCCAAGGACAAAGCCGGGCTTACGGCACTTTCCCACGCCGCCAAGGAAGGCGAAATAGGAACGCTGAAGGCGCTGATTGCCGCTGGCGCCAATATCGAAACCCGCGGGCGCCGCTGGCGCACCCCGCTTTCCCACGCCGCAGAAGCTGGCGAAGCCGAAGCGGTGAAGGTACTGCTGGAAGCCGGAGCCCGCAAGGAAGTCCCCAGCAAGGATAAGGAAACCGCTCTTACCTACGCCGCCATGAGCGATGATAAGAAGACGGTTGATACCCTGCTGGCGGCCGGCGCCCAGCGCGACCCGAAATCCAATGTCGGCTGGACCCCGCTCATCGTAGCATCCATCAACGGCCATACCGAAATCGTCAAATCGCTTCTGGCCGCCGGGGCAGATGCCAACGCCAGAGATGAAGACGGCTGGACCCCGCTGATGCAGGCCGTTCAGGCAGGTCACATCGAAGTCGTGAAACTCCTGCTTGGTGCCGGTGCTACCGGAGCGGCAGAAGCGGCCCGACTGACCACAGACCCGACCATGCTCAAGACGCTGCAAGTCTCCCCCGCCGCAACGCCTGCAAACTGAAATGAAAAAAACGCTTCTCCTCATTCCGCTGCTGCTCTGCACCGCCTGCATTGCGCGGCATCCGGTCGATAATGTTTCCATGATTCCCGTGGAAGGCGGGCCTATTCCCACCCTGGTGGGACATGCCTCAGCCACCTCCTGGTTCGGGCTCTGGACCACCGGAGACGCCACCCTGGAAACAGCCCAGAAGAACGGTGGCATCACCACCGTCACCTCCATCACCCGCACCACAAACAGCTTCCTCGGGCTGGTTGTCACCCAGCAGATTACTGTTCGCGGCGAGTAAGCATATGCTGAATTGTAATATATAACCCGCGGGCGAACGCCCGTCGAATTTTGAGCTCGCGTCAGCGGGTGAAAGAACAATAGCCGGGGGTAAGCCCGCAAAGCACGCGCTGCCCCAGTCCTCACAAAAATAACCCGAGCCCGTGATAACGGGCGACAGAAATCGGCCGACGGAGTATGACCGGTTGGACAAACGCAAAGCGTATGCCCCGCGGGGGTGAGCCGCCAGTGGGGTGGTGACGAATCAAAGCGAGGCTTCAATGTGTTGCAACTGTTTCTGTCACCCCAATCAGGGGCTCCAATGTTATTTGCCACAAGGGGGTAAATTCAGGCTTGAATCTGCCGCTCGTTCCACTATAATGCCACCCATGCCCCACGCACGCGCCCTGCTCCCGCTCATGCTCGCCGGATTCTGTGCCCTGCCGCAGCTTGCCTGCCAGCAGGCAACGGAAGCGCCACAGCAAAAGTCACTGGCCGGGCTTCTGCTCCAGACCGCGCAGGAAAACCGGCAGAAGCAACAGGCGCCCCCCACACCGCAGGATAACCTGTTTCTCGCCATCGACGAGGGCAACCTGGCAGAGGTAAAGCACTGGATTGAGCATGGGGCGGAGCTCAATGCACCAAACAACTACAACAATACCCCACTGCGCACAGCTGCGGCCCAGGGGCACAACGACATTGTACTGGCTCTTCTCGCCGCCGGGGCAGATGTGAACCAGGGAGCGCCGCTTCTGGGTGCCGTCGGGTGGAACAGGCGGGAAATGGTGCAGCTTCTGCTCAAGCATGGGGCAGACGTCGACCAGATGGCGGATGACCCGATTCTGGGTACGCCGCTCAACTACGCGGCTAATGAGGGCCACGAGGATATCGTGCGCGATTTGCTGGCCGCCGGGGCAGATGTGAACAAAAAGGCAAAACAGGGCGATACGCCGCTCATTCAGGCGGTGGAGGAGCATCACACCGGGCTGGTTCCCCTGCTCCTCCAGGCCGGGGCAGATGTCAATGCGGCAGACGCCAGGAACATCACCGCGCTGTGGCACGCGGCCTCCGATGGTGATCTGGAAACCGCCCGGATTCTTATAGAGGCTGGGGCAGATGTAAACACCCGCAGCACCGACCATGGCAGCATTCTGGAGGCAGCAGCCCTGCATGCCGAAAGCGCAGAAATGGTCCGGCTGCTTCTCCGCCATGGTGCAGAACGCAGGCTGAATCCCGGCCTCGTAGAGTCAAGTCTGCACCCGGATTGCAGCTTTGAAATCCCCTCCGACAATCTGCTGGATGCTCTGGAAGCCGCCGGGTACAACCACGGAATCTCGCGCGATAAAACCCAGCAGCAACGACTTGAGGAAAGGCTGCAGCAAATCCTACTGCTGAATCCGAACCTCAACCTCCCTTAACACACCAACAAAAAAGCCCGGGGTGAATCACCCCGGGCTTTTCTGTTACATCCCCACGCGGATTCGAACCGCGGTTCTATGACTGAGAATCATATGTCCTAACCCCTAGACGATGGGGACATGTAGTACGCGAATCGGGACTCGAACCCGAGACCAATAGATTAAAAGTCTACTGCTCTACCAACTGAGCTATTCGCGCACTGGTACCGCCGAAACGGCGAGCGAGATATTACAGGCAGGCTCTCACAAAGTCAAGCATAAATCGATACACATACGGAAAAACATGGACAAATGAGGGCATGCATGCTATACATGAGACATGCTGCACCACCGCATCACCCGACTTCTGCTCAGCCTGGCAGGCTGCGTCTGCGCGCAGGCCCAGGTGGAGAATTCCCTGAGCCAGTGGGATGTGGAGGGCATGTACGTGCAGGCGAGGGCCATACTGGAGGATCGCTCCATACAGGATGTAGGCAATGTTCCCATGCTCCTGGAGACCTGCGCGCGCGAGGGGCACACCGAGGCGACCTTGCTGCTGCTGGAGGTGTATGATGGCAAATTCAAGGGGCTGGCCCCGAATCCGGAACAGGCATTGAGACTGACCCGCACCCTGGCGCAGGAGGAAAAACTCGATTCGCTGAAAGGGGGCAAGGAACTTCGTTCAGAAGCGATGTTCCGCCTGGCGCTGCTGCTGGAAAAAGGAATCGGCTGCCAGCCGGACAAGCCCGAGGCATACAAATGGATGCGCCAGGCGGCCGGGCGTGGCATGCCCCGCGCCAAGGTGGAAAAAGCCCGGTATCTGATGAATGGCATCGGGACAGAAAAAAATCCGAAACGCGCTTGGACGATTCTGTACAAACAGGCGCAGAAGGCCCCCCGGACACCTCACCTGTTCTTTTACATGGGGCACATGTGCGAGCAGGGAATCGGCATGCAGCGCGATGCACGCAAGGCCTTTGAACTCTACCGCCTGGGGGGCGTGCTGAACGATGCGCAGTGCCTGAACAACCTGGGCACCATGTTTGAAAAGGGCTACCCTACCCCGCGCCATTACGAAACCGCCTACCGCCTGTACCGCAAGGCCGCCAATCTGGGTAATAAGGAAGCCTCTGCGAATATGCAACGGCTCGCCTTCAAGGAAGGCATCCGCGCCAGCAATTCAAGCCGTACCCCCTACAGCAAGCGCGTGGATAACGCCACCCGCCACCTGATACGGGCGCTGCCCGTCACCGACCGCACACGCGAAATTCTCTCCTCGTGGCTGCTCATCGCACCTGAGCAGGAAGAATCCTGAACCATGCACCCCATTCGCCAGGCATTGGAATATGCGGCCGCAGCACTGGGATTTTCCGGGCTGGGGGTGGCCAGGCCGCATGCGCCCCAGGGAGATAAGCTGGCGCAGTATGTAGCCGGGGGCAAGCACGCCGATATGGAATGGCTGGCGCGCCACCTGCCCGCCCGGCAGAACCCGGAGCTGGTGCTTCCGGGGGTGCAGAGCGTCATCATGCTCACCTACGAATACCCCCGCAGCGATGCCCGCCAGCTTCCCGGCAGCATGGCACGCTATGCCCAGGGCGAGGATTACCACAAATTGCTGGCGGGCAAACTGGCAGATCTGGATGAGACGCTGCAATTCTACGGCGGAAGCCAGCGCTGCTTCACCGACAGCGGCCCGGTGAGCGAGCGTTTTTTTGCCGCCCAGGCAGGGCTGGGCTGGCTGGGGCGGAATGGGCTGCTCATCCGCCCCGGGCGGGGTTCCTATTGTTTTCTGGCAAGCATTCTCACCACGCTGGAATTACCGGCAGACTCCCCCATGCCCAGCCACTGCGGCAACTGCCACCGCTGCGAGCAGGCCTGCCCCACCGGGGCGCTCGAAAATGGCTGCTGCGATGCCCGCCGCTGCCTGGCTTACTGGACAATTGAGGCAAAGTCCCCTCCCCCCGCCGAGATTGCCGCCCGGCAGGGCAACCACCTCTACGGCTGCGATGCCTGCCAGGAAGCCTGCCCGTGGAACCGCCCCCAATCGCTCACCCCGCAGCGCATCGACCCGCACCTGCTCATGCCGGCGCCCTTGCAGACCATCCCCTGCTCCACCATGCAGAGTCTGGATGACGCCGGGTTCCAGGAACTCTTTGCCGGCAGCCCGGTTCGCCGCATCGGCGCCCCACACCTGCGGAACAATGCCGGCAATGTCAATTTTTGAACAAATCAATCATCTGCTGTGTCTGACCACAACAAATAGAATGATATGATGAATCTACCCTTTATCCTGGCTCAGGCCAGTTACTACTACGGCAACGGCAGCGATTATTACCACAGCGGCTCCGCTGGTATGTACAGCAGCCTGACCCTTATCGGTTTTGCCATTCTGCTGCTCACCATGCTGCTGGGCGGTGCGGTGCAGATGGGGCTCAAAAACGCCTTCACCCGCTACTCCCAGGAACCGGCCCCGCTTACCGGCGCCGAGGCCGCCCGCCGCATGCTGCACCAGAACGGCCTGGATAACGTGCAGGTTATCTGCACCTCCGGCCGCCTCACCGACCACTACAACCCGCTTGACCGCACCGTCAACCTCAGCGAAAGCGTCTATAACGAAGCCAGCGTAGCCGCCATGGCCGTGGCCGCGCACGAATGTGGCCACGCCGTGCAGCACGCCTGCGCCTATCCCTGGCTCGGGCTGCGCTCCTCGCTGGTCCCCATGGTGAACCTGGGTTCGCGCCTGGGGCAGATTGTCCTCATGGCGGGCTTTGCCCTGCTTGCCATGGGCAGTGGCACCCTCGTAGCCTGGATTGGTCTGGCGCTTTACGCCACCACGACGCTCTTTGCCCTCGTCACCCTGCCGGTGGAGTTTGATGCCTCGCGGCGGGCCCTGGCCTGGCTGGAGCAAAGCGGGCTTGCCACCCGGGCCATGCACGGGCAGGCCGGCACCGCCCTGCGCTGGGCGGCCATGACCTACGTAGCCGCAGCGCTTTCCTCACTGGCCATGCTGCTCTACTATGCGCTCATCCTGCTGAGCCGCATGAACTCCAACCGCGATTAAAACCATGAACCGGGCAGCCCTGCAGGAACTGGTGCGCCAGCACCTGGGAGGCACGGCCACCCCCATGGCCGCGCAGCTCGCGCTTGATGCCGTGCTGCGCGCCATCCACGATGGGCTCTGCGAGGACCAGGAAGTCAGGCTGGCGCGCTTCGGCACCTTCCGCATCCGGGAGCGCGCCCCTCGCCGGCTTCTTTCGCCAGGCACCGCGCAGCCCCTCCAACTCCCCCGCCGCAGGGTCATCACCTTCAAGGAGCACTAAGAATCGGGCTTTCTCACCCGCCCCGGGTTCCGGCCTCGGCAACTTTTTTCAGAAAAAACGGCAAAAATTGCATTTTTTCGGGGAGTTCATGCGCCAGTAGGAGCATGAATGGTTATCTCTTGAGCATTGTTCCCGCAGTGGCCGTCTGCTGCGCAGCCAGCGCCGGGCAGCAGGAACCAGGCGCAAAACTCTGCGAGGAAGCAGAGCTTTTCCGGGTCACCCTCACCCAGGCGCTAGATGCCCTGCGCCAGATTAAGAGCAAGGAGCAGGCAGATGCCGCAGCCCCCATCATCGCCGGTGTTCACGCAGCCAAGAAGCGCATGTATGCAGCTTGCGACACCCAGGAAGCCACCGGAACCAGCATTGAAAAACTCATCGCAACACAGCAGCAGGTGAAACGCGCCCTGCTGCTGATACCGGGCGAGCAGTTCACCCTGGCGGTACAGCAGGAACTGGCGCTCGGCTGTCACGGGTCCACACGGTTGTTCCATGCGCTTCACAATACGCTGCACCAATACTCCGCTGCCCAGCTGGACGCCCCGATTAACGAGGCGGATGCGGCTACCCTGCGCGAGGCCGAAGCAGCTTTTCTAGCCCTGACTGCCGCCAGCAAAGCCAATGCCAAGCCCCCGTACCAGGACATCTCGCCCCATCTCCGGGAATTCTTCCGGGCCGTGCGCGCAGCACAACCAGGCATTGGAAGCGTGCAGCAACACCCGGCAGCTGCTCTGCGCCTGGGGCAGCTTGCCGCCCAATTCCGCCCGTACAGCGCTATCATCAACAGCAATCAGGTTTACCAGACACCTGAATTCCAGCAACTTCTGCGGGAAATGCGCGATAATTTTGTCTTTGCCCTCTATACTGAGGAATTTCTGAACAGCAAGATATGCCCCGCCAAAAAATGAAACATTGTATTTTCCTCATCATCTGCGCTTTTTCACTCTGCCTTGCAGACAATGCCACCTATGCCACCCCAAAGGAGTTCGGTGTCGAGCCGCTGAAGCTCCAGGCTACTGAACATGTGCTCCCCTCCCCCATGCGGCAGTGGCACATTAGCGGAGAGCCACCGCTGCGAGCAGCACTTGTCCGCATGCAGGGCAAATGGGGCAAGGATGCCCACATCACGCTTCGCACCCCTACTGGCCGCAGACTCGAATTACCTGCCACCGCACTGAGCGATGCAGATCTGGATGCTGTGCGCGGTTGGTTGAAGCAAAATAATTTCACGGTTATCCGCGCCCGCTTCAACGGCGCACCGGTACAAGGAGAGAGCGAGTTCACAGCCCGGATCCTGAGCGTAAGCTATGCCCACGGCATAGCTATGCGAAACGATGGGCCGGCGCCTGTCTCCGACCGTAAATTCCTGCAGATACGCATGGTAGAACAAGATGGCACGCTTCTCACTGCCCTCTGCCTGGCGCAACCAATCAGCGACCAGGACTTGCAGAAGGAGAAGCGCAGCGGGAGGCTCAGCAAGGATATCTGGGTGCTGCACGAGGAGAGCCGCAAAACCATGCTGCAATTCATGGAGGAACACCCGCTACCCAGCACCCCGGCCCAACTCCCCCTGGCCTCCAGCATGCCCGAGGCACTGGCCTGCGCCGCCCTGCGCGATGTCAGCCTCGTCTGCATCATCTTCCGTTCCCGCAATTGCCCGGCAGAGCAGGCCTTCCGCCGCTATTTGAAGGAGCACCCGGAGGCCGGCGCCATATGGTCTCAACGGCATGTGTTCCTTATTGCCTATCTGGATGCTGCGGGAAAATACACACAACAATTCGAGCGGGATTTAATCCAGCTCTATCGGCACCACAATCACCCCATACAAAAGCTCAGCGAGTTGAATTCCTATCTTCTCAACCAGCATGCCAGCAAGCTGCGTGGCTACCTGTTTGAACAGCCGCAGAACGCCATTGGCCAGATGAATACCTCTACCCGGGCCTTCGAATACGCCCCGGCCGATCTGCAGAATCTCAAGGCAGAGGAATTCACCTTTGGCCCCGGTATGCGCCGCCAGCAATAACTTCATCCTCTTCACGCACCATGAAAGCTGTTTTCTTTCTACTTTGTATAAGTCTTCCGGTCATGGCTTCCAACTGGGGCATGAAGCCCTCCTGCGCAGCGGAAGTCAACATAGCGGATTACTACCGCACCAGCGATGCCGCAATGAACCGAGCCAACTACCGCACACAATCTGAGATTCAGATTCGCGGCAACCACCTGTTGTACCACCCGAAAGACGATGCCGCCTTTATTGACTGCTGCGACCCAAAGTTACCCTACCAGGATGTCATCCTGCCTCAGAACCAGGAAAATATCCCGGAATGGGGTGTTGAAACTCTCGCCACCGCGCTTCATTTCAAGTACCTGATTGCCACCATGGGAAAAAGGGGGCTGACGCTCAACCAGCGCCCGGAATTCCTGCTGTCCGTTCGCGATGCACTTTCCGGCAAAGCCGACTACGAAATCTACCAGCAGCGCATCCTGCGCATTGTTGCCGAGGATGAGCATCTCACCGAAGATGAACTCGGCATTCTCGACAGCATGCTCCGCCAATGGTACGGCATGAATAACTGCCACCTGGTGCAGATACGGCAGCTGCAATTCATCCTGCGCGACTTCCGGGATGACAAACCCGTCTGCTTCTCAGAAAAACAAAGTGCGCTTCTACACGCCCGCTACCCCAGTCTCACGCCGCTGCTGCACGCCGAGCGTTCCCTCAATGGGCAGGCCGCCCTGCAAATCAATGACCGCACGCACCACTGGCACCAGCATATCCTCTACAACCTGCTCTGGCAGCACACAGAGGGTGCCATCCAGCTGGCGCGCAAGCTTTACCAGCCCGGCTATGAGCTACTGCGCCAGGATGCCGCAGCCCTGCCCGACTATCTGAGCTTCAAGGGTATCAATTATTACCGCCTGCTTGGTCAGGAAGTACCGCAGAGCTGCCTGACTGCCCTGAGTGTGAACCAGTTCAAAAATCCGGCAGCCGCTGCCAAGGTGGTACGCAAGCAGAACACCTCACTTTCACGCGAACTGCGACCGCTGGCACCTCGCTGCGTGCTGGCGCTGGGCGGGCGGCAATCAGCCTGGCAGCCCGTAAAAGTAACCACCCGCGGCGTGAATCCCGACTGGCCGGATGCCTCTGCCGTGACCCTGCCCATGTGGAAACCAGCCTTGCTCGGCTTGCAGGATGAAAAGCCTGCCACGGTGCAAGCCGCCTTCCAGACAGACCTGAACAGCCTGGAAGAACTGCTCCAGGCCCTGCGCGAGGAGCATGGAGCAGCCGGCTGCGTTCTGGCGCGGATGCTGCGCGAGTGCGACCGCGTACGCCCGGTGTACCGCGACCTCGTCATCCCGGTCTACGTGCGTATTGCCATGCATTTTGAGGAAGATGGCGTGACCGTGGACTACAACCCGGAGCAGCAGAGCTTCGAGATTGCAGAAATGTGGAACCATACCGGTTTCCCCATTGTGGACGAGGCCCTCTGCAAGGCTCCGCAACTGCTCCACCGGCTGACTCTGCAACTGGCCTTGCTGGAAAAACATGGTCACACGAAAGAACTGGAGCAGGCCTGTGGCAAACTGGCCCGCGTTCTCAATCGCAGCAATTTGTGGCCACTGATTATCTGCCAGCGGGAGCTGCGCGGGTTCTCGCCCCAGGCCATTTTGACGCTTTTCTCATGTTACGAGGGAGAAAAAGCCCCGCTTGCAGCCTATGGTGAGGCCATGGGAATGCACTGGGAGATGGCACTGGCGGCCCAGGCGCCGGAGGATGAACTCGGGGAGCAGCTGGTGCTGGCCGCCCAGGTGGCTGGCTCCATGCCCGCCACCCCGGAGCAAAAGAAAGAGGCTGCAGAGCAACTTCTGGAGAAAGCCCGGGAGCAGAAGGATTCCCCCAGTGCGGCAGATACCATCGCCCTGCTGCTTGAGCATGGGCATGCAGAGCAGCTGCTGCAATGGCCGGAGCTGCCGCCCCACTCCCTGCAGGGGAGCTACGCAGGTAATGGTTTGATGCTCATCCGCCACCACCTCAAAGCAGGCAATGAGGAAGCAGCCCGCAAGGTGCTTGGCATCATGCAGCTGGACACTACAACCAACACCACCCCCGCCTACCGGCTGGCTTGCGCCCTGCTGAGCAGCAACGCCGAGCAGCAGGCACAACTGCGCAAGGACGCCCTCATTCTGGCTCTCTTCCACCGCCATGTGGACCACCGCGTTTATGAATCCTGGCGCCAGGCGCTCTCCAGTGCCGGCGAAGAAGTGGAGAATCTTATGAAAGCCGAGCTTCTGCTCAGCGATGGACGCAGTGCAGGAATCACCCCGGCCATGGCACGCCGCTACGAGGCCGCCGGTCAATGGGACACTGCGGCCTTCTGCTACGAATACCTGATTGCAGAGGGCATTTCCACGGCCACGCCCTATGGGCAGGTTCCGGATCACGCGGCCATTTACCATTACCGCCTTCAGGCCAACGCATGCAGGGCCAAAGCCGGCAAAAAGAAGTCCTGAATTATCAATTCCACGGCATCCATATGAAACGATTTCTTTTCACAGCCCTGCTTTTTATCGGAATCGCAACAGCAGGCCCCGGAACATTGCTGGGGCTCCGGGTAGCGGCCGCACCCGACTACCTCCGGAAACACTACGCCGCCCATATCCCGCAAGGCACCGGGCTGATTGTCTGCGGAACGGCCGCGAACACGCCCGCTGCAGCGGTCCTGAAAGAGGGTGATATCATCCTGAGCATCAATGACAAGCTCCTCCGCCAGAAGGAAGAACTTACCACACTGCTGCAAAACTGCCGGCCCGGGGATGAACTGAAATTGCGGGTACTGCGGCTGGGGGAAGTAATCGAGCTGAACGTCACTCTAGCGGAGAGACCGGCGCAACCCGAGCTGAGCCCCGAGCAGACCAGCGAGCTCAACCGCCTGATTCTGCAGCTCTGCCCACAGGCGGAAGACGCCACCGTAGATGTTCCGGCGGTGCGCCGCCAGATGCTGCGACTTGCGGAGCTTGGTCTGGCGCAGAAGGACGAATACAGCACCTGCACGCTCTATATGGCAGCGGGAGAGGTGCTTATATGCATCAAATCCACCGAACGAAGCCTGACCATACGCAATAATTCCCTTCTGGTGCCGGATGTTCACCTGCGCGCCAACAGCTACGCGCGCGATGACGCCCGCCTCCACGACCAACTCACTCACCTTCTGCTCCAGGCAGAGTATTACCGCCCATGAACGCTCGCTATCTCACACCGCTCTTTATTTTCCCCCTCTATGCGCAGGAAGCCCCGGCGGCATCCCCCAATGCATGGGAAAAATTTGACCAGGCCAGGCTGAATTATGAAGCCATCAGCCTTATCCTTGACCTGATGCAGGATTTTCACCACGTACGGGAATCCGCCCCCGGGGAGGAGAGGCTTCCCGACCGCGCCACGTTCCAGAAGGGCTTCCGCTTTGCGCTGCAGGAGGGGCGGAAAGCCGTCAACAACCGCATCGACTCGTTCATCGATGCCCGCATCCGCTTTGTGAAAAAACAGCTGCCTGCCGCCGATTTCCTACCTGCTCACGCCGCACAATCCGGCGTGCAGAAATTGGACAACGGCCTGCAATACGATACATATGTGGCAGAAACAGCTTCACAAAATTACCGAGCCCGCCGCGCGCACAAACTCATTGCCCGCGTGCCAGGCGGCAGAATCAACCTGTCCGTAAAAAGTATGCCCCTGGCCATTGACGATGCGCTCTACGAAGCCCCGCGAGGCCGGGCCTGGCGGTTTCTGATTCCGCCGGAGCTTCTCTGCAAGGCAGATTTCGAAGCAATAAGCCAGCTCAAAATCAAAGCCGTCGAAATCATCGCCGTGCGCGAAAGCATCGAATACGAGGAGATTCAACGCATCCGGAAGCACTTTGATTCCAAGAAACCTCCCCTGCCACCCATTGCCATGAGCACAGCGGAACTCGACCTGGAGGCACTGTTTCTGCAAGCCGCCCGGGCAGCTTGCCGGGCAGATGCCGATGACCGCTTGCTTGCCCAGGTAGACGAACTGTGGGATACCTACATCAACGACTCAGAAGAAAGCTTCAGGAATCTGGAGAAGGCATACGAAAAAGCTGCCAAGGACTGCTGGAAAGCCAGAGATGAGCTCACCCACCTGCAACACAGCAGACTCACCCCGGAAATTCTGGATGCACAGCGCCAGATTCCCGGCACGCAGGAACTCCCCAACGGTATACTTTACCGCACCGTCCAGGTGGAGGGACTGAACAAGCCGCTCAGCGAGGTGCGCTTTATCGAGGAAGAAGAACTGGGGCCGGAAACATATCTGCGCGTCCGCGACCGTATCATTGCCGAAACGGACCTGCCCGAACTACTGCGGGAACTCGCCCCGCAACTTCCAGCAGCCACGGAATGGCAGATTATCATCCCCCCTGCTCTCCGTGGCGAGGAGTACGATTTGCCCCTGATGTACCGGCTGCGGCTCAATCGCAAAGAGGAGGCCAAGGCAGATAAACCGCTGCTTGCCCCGGATATCATCTGACGGCCTCACCCAGCAAAAACTGGTTACAGGGACTGCAGGCGCTGCACGATTTTCACAGGCAAAGCCAGGGCATCCTCCCGGTTGTTCAGCGGGTAGCAGCGCTGTTCCTTTCCATCGCGCCCAGATACAATCAGTTGCAGCTTTCCATTCCGGGTGCGAAGCATGAGACGCCCTGCAGCATCCGCAAATTCGAGTTCTGCTTCTGAATCAGAGCCTTGCATCCATGCAGGCTGCCCCACTTGCAACGAACGCGCCAGGGTCTGCAATTCCTGCAAATCGGCCATGAGAGCGGCCGGCTTCATGCGATAGGGCAAGGCGCCAAGCTGATGACGGATGCGGGCACGGGCCTGCCGCATCTGCACACGTATTTCATAGGGCACAACCAAGCGGCAGGACGCCGGAACAGGAGCCGGCTCCGAAGTCTCGCGGCGGGCCAGCACCACGAGTGCCACAGCCTCCATGTCCTTTCTCCTGTAATTCACCTTCAGCACATCTCCCGGGCGGCAGTTGCCGACTATCTGCCGCAGAGCGTCCTTATTCCGCACAGATGTGCCATTTATCCGCCAGATGTGGTCGCCTGCGCAAAATCCAGCTTTCTCTGCAGGCGTATCGGCCGCCACTTTTTTTACAATGACGCCTTCCGATGGAGAATCCGCAGGAACAAGCCCCAACACGACCCCGCCGCCCCCTGACGAGGGCACAGTCTGCGCACCCGCGGCTGCGGCTAACAGCAGCAGGAGGTGTGCAAAACTGGAAACAAGGCGGTTCATCAGATAACGTCTTCGGGAAGTACTGGGCGCGGTGAGCGATGCATACGGACGCGCAAAACGGAATGGTCCTCATCCACGATAACCACTGTGTCACAACAAGTGGTGCCAGCCGGAGTTTCCGTGACCTCCCGGCTGGCGCTTGCATGCAACTCAGGCGTGCCCGCCATGACGGCCGGCTGCGTAGAAGGCCACCACAACAAGCTCATTGCCACTGCCCCAGCCACCACACAGGAGGCAAGGCCATACAACCAGCGATGATAGGACCGGCGGCGGCGCACGCGCGCACTTTCGGCCATCATTCCAGCCTTCAGCCGCTCACTGAAAGCGGGCGAAAGCGGTGCCGGTACAAGGCGCCCGGCCCGGGCCTCTGCAACCGTTTCCTGCACAGCCAGCATAAGTCGGTTTCTGAATTCGGGCGATAAGGGAGCCGCAGGCCGTGGGGGCGTTTCTATATCTTTGTGTAAATCATTCATCAGTCTGGTAATGGGTCATTTGCCAGCGCCGTGCGAAAACGCTCCAGCGCCCGGCGATACCGCGAGTTAATCGTTGAGACATTTTCGCCTGTCACCTCCGCAATCTGCGTGAAGGTCAGGCCCTCCCATATTTTCAGCATCAGCACCTCTGCATATTCCCGGGACATACGCTGCAGGATGCGCTCCACATGCAGGCGGTACACATCGTCATCGTGTGCGTTGTGCAGCCATGGATTCACCGTACCCTCAACCTGAGCCTCATGGTTCAACTGCTCGTACTTCAACCGGGTCTGCCGACGGCGCCCCAGATCCATCGCCCGGTGGCGGATAGCAGCCAGAACATATGGCAGCCAGCCCCTGGGTTCTCCCACATAGCGTCCACTTTCCACCGCCCGAACCAACTGCAGCAGCGCATCCTGCATCACATCCTCCGCATCGGCCTCAGTGCGGGTCTGCTGGCGGGCATACAGCATGAGCCGGGCGCCATAGGTATCCACCCAGGCACACCAGTCCGCTCCCTCTGTCGGGTTATCACTCATTCTCTCTACCTATAAGGCGCGGGCAGTCACGTGATTATTGCACATTTTCGCCGAATGTCTGCAAAATTCACCATTTTTCAACCGGGTTCACCTTTTCCGGGCTATTTTACGCCAGGATGCGCAACACCCCGCCTCGCGCAAAGGCGAAGCGGGGCATTGAAGTGTGATAACCAGCGGCTTACTTATTCAGCAGCTTCTCCAGCAGGGCCTGGGAGTTATCGGCCAGCTTGGCGGGGTCATCGAGCATACCCGCGCGCAGCAGCGCCGTGTTGATGAGCTGGTCGGCCAGCAGGGTGGCCAGCGCTTCATCCTGGCTGCGGAGCTCGGCCAGTTTCATGACAATCGGGTTGTGCGGGTTAAAGGCAATCTCCGGGTGGGTTTCGGGAATCTCCTGCCCCATGGCGCGGAGATAGGCCTTGATTTCCGGGGAGATATCGCCCTCGCCCTGCAGGGCAATAGCCGGAGCGCTGGTGACGCGGTCGCTGGTGCTCACCTTGCTGAAGCGGTCCTTGAAGGTATCGCTTACCCAGGTGGTAAGGCCCTCGGCCTCGGCCTCATCCAGTCCAGGCTGGTCGGGCTGGGCCTCCAGCGGGGGCAGTTCCAGCCCGGCGCGGTCGATGGACTTGATTTCCTTTTCGCCGAACTTCATGAGGCTTTCGACCACGAACTGGTCGCCGCCCTCGGTGAAGAAGCCCACCTCGAAGCCGCGGGCCTTGAGGGCATCCAGATACGGGGAATTCTCCAACTGGCTGCGGCTGGCGCCGTAGAGCACATAGATATCCTTCTGGTTCTCCTTCATGCGGGACACATAGTCCTCGAAGCTGGTCAGCTTGCCGGGTTCGGTGAAGGTGGATTCAAAGCGCAGCAGCTTGCCAAGGGCGTCCTTGTGCTCCCAGCTGGTGACCACGCCTTCCTTGATGTAGCGGGAGAAGGTGCGCCAGAATTTCTCGTAGGTTTCGGTTTCGTTCTTCGCCACGCCTTCCAGGTGCTTGATGAGGCGCTTGGTGATGATGCCGGCCACCTTGCGCAGCAGGGAATTATCCTGCAACATCTCGCGGGAGATATTGAGCGGCAGGTCTTCGCTATCCACCACACCGGCCAGGAAGCGCAGCCACTCAGGCAGCAGCTTTTCCGGCTTGCTGTCGATGAGCACCTTGTGGCAATAGAGCGATACCATGGGCTCGCAGCGGCCAAAGCCCATCGCCTCCGGGTTTTCCTCCGGTACAAAAAGCACAGAGTTGAGCACGATGGGGGCATCGGCGCTGAAACGCATGTAGCTCAGCGGCTTGCTCTCGGTGTGGGCAATGAACTGGTAGAAGCCTTCGTATTCCTCCGGCGTCACGTCTTTCTTGCTCTTCATCCAGATGGCCTGCACCGTGTTGAGGTGCTCACCGTTGAAATCAATGGGGAAACCCACGAAATTGCTGTACTTGGAGAGGATGTAGCGGGTGTGATCACCCTTGGCAAAGTTTCTGGCATCCTCCTTCAGGTGAATGAGAATGCTGGTGCCGCGCGGGGTATCGGCAGCGGCTTCGGTGAGCTCGTAGCCCTCCTGGCCATCGCTCACCCACTTTACCGGGGCGGCATCCGGCTGCCAGGAACGGGTGGTCACTTCCACCTTGTCCGCAGCCATGAACACGCTGTAGAACCCTACGCCGAACTGGCCGATGAGGTCTTGCGTGCCGCCCTTGCTCTCCTTCATGGCCTCCAGGAACTTCTTGGTGCCGGAGTGGGCAATGGTGCCCAGGAATTCCACTACTTCCTCCTGCGTCATGCCGATACCGCTATCGGCAATGGTGAGGGTGCCGGCTTCTTCATCGGTGGTGATGGCGATGCGGAGCTCGCGCTCGGGCTCATAAATACCGGTCTGGGTGAGCTGCTTGAGACGCAGTTTTTCCAGCGCGTCAGATGCGTTGGAAACCAGCTCGCGCACAAAGACCTCGCGGTCACTGTAGAATGCATGAATCACAATGTCCAGCAGCTGCCGGACCTCCGTCTGGAACTGATGCGTATTTGCCATAGTGTCAATTCTGATAAAGTTTGCCCACTATTCTACTGCCCGGGGGCATAAATGCAAGCGGGTATTGTGGCAGCATCTGACCAGCACTTGTGCCCCAAAGGGGGGCGCCAAATTGTTGTTTATCTTCCCTTTCGGCTCTACTATACGTTCACCTTTGCAGATTCCTGCGCCGGATAATGATTGGACGGAGCGTTGCCTTGCAATTCATTTGCTACGCTTAAGGGCCGCCTTATTCACCAGGTCGGTATGCACAATGGCTACAATGTAGGAATCGATGTAGTTCTTGCTGTAGATGACATCGTCCGGGCGATTGGTATCCTTGTTCAGGCCGGCCAGGGCCATATCGATGCGGCCTTCCTCCAGCGCGCGGAACATTTCGGTGAAGTCCATGTCCTGCAAGATGATATGTGCGTTGAGGCGCAGCGCCAAACGCTGCAGCAGTTCCATATCAAAGCCGCTCAGCTCGTCATCCTTGGTGCGGAAGCAGAGCGGGGCCACCTGGCTGCATGTGCCTACGCGGATGGTGCGGGTCGGGTTCTTCGGCTTCTCGATGTATGGCATGGGTGCCAGCCTGCCGGATTTAAACCAGCGCTGGTACATTTCATCATAGGTGCCATCGATCTTGAAGCTGGCGATGAACTGGTTGACCTCGTGGCAGAGCATGGTCTGCTCCGGGGTAAAGGCAATGGCGATATCGATGCGGTCCAGACAGCCGGGAAGCACGGTCAGGTCCTTGTAGCGGGTATCGATGAAATCCAGCGAGTGGCTGCTGAAGAGGAATGCGTCTGCCTTGCGCTCCAGAATAGCATTGTAGGCCGTGCGCGGGTTGTTGAAATAGCATACGCGGGCCTTGGAAAACTGCTCTTCCCCCACGGTCATGGATTTACCGCCCAGCGGTACGCCCACCCGGTATTCTGGTGTATTCAGGTCATCCAGCCGGGTCAGTGTGCCAGGGGCTTTCTCTGGTTTGCTGGTCGAGAATCCGGCAAAGTAGAGAATGGCAATGATGATAGCGCCGATGAAGATGTACTTTTTCATGCCTGGGAGGTAAGGGAGGCCTTTTATTTCAGTCTACACGATTTGGAGCGGATTTCCAGAAAAAAAGCCAGTTGAAATGAAAACTTATCTGCTTCCGGGGTTATTTGACCGGGCGGTAGATATAGTCGTCTGTGCGTTCGAAGATTTCGTCATTTTTGTTGTGCCAGCGGAGGTGAAGCTTGCGCGGTGTGAATTCTACCACCTTGGCCCAGCTGTTGTGCGGGCGGGGATATACGAGGATGCGGTTATCCATGCTGATCCGGGGTTCGACATCGACTCCGCCGCTCTGCAGGCGGACATGCGTGTAGGAAAGCGGTTTTTCTTCGTTGCGGAGGTTCCGCCACCAGGTGACGAAGGCGCCGTCTTCAGAAGCTTCTTGCGCGGCGGTGCTGTTGTCATCGCGCAGGAGCCGCGCAATGGTCCAGTCATCCACCAGGCGGTAGCCACCGGTTTTGGTGCGCTTGTAGGTTTCGACGGTGCCGTCCTCCCAGCGGATGTGGAGTTTCACCCCGGTGTAGCCGAGGACGACGCCGGCCGCCTCGCTCTTCCTGGTGCGGGCAACAACCATCTTCTCCTCGCAGAATCGCACAGTGAAACGGCCGCTTTTGTTGGTGAGCGAAATGACCTGGTATACCATCGGCGGGGTGCTGCCGGTGATGAAGTCGAGCAGGCGGTCAATCCACCCATAGTTGCTGCTTGCCACGGCCTTCTTGCTGCGCATGCGGGTGGCGATGCGCTTTGCCCGGCGAATGGCCTTATCGCTGGCGTGGCTGGCCAATATCTGGTCGCTCACGTAATCCCCATTGGGCTGGCGGATGAAGTGCTCCTCGTCCCACTTATCCCAGTCGATGGTTAATTCCCGCTCGTTGAAGACGATGACATCGCCCGCATCGCGTCTGCCATCGATGCGCACCAGCACCATGTGTTCGGTGTTGATGCGGGCGCGGCCGCTCCAGACCGGGTGGCGCAGTGCCACGGTCTCGTGTTGTACGGTATGCGGTTGCTGAAGCATGCTTTTAATGCAGGCATCCCGCGCGAAATCAACTTCTGCCTTGGTTTCGCCGGATTCTGTCTCAGCGGTATATCTGCCGGTTTCTGTCGTTCTGGAATGGTGTTTCTTGCTGCTGGATTTCCTGCTGGGCGCATCATCGAAGAACTCATCTTTACCGAAAGAGGACTCAGCGAAGAGCACTCCGGCCAGGAGGAGCATGGCAAGTAAGCGTCTGGAGAGAGGAAGAAGCATACGGTGTGAGAGTAGCATCTCCCCCGCAGACAAGCAAGCAAAAAGAAGATTGGACTTCCTGATTTTATGCAACAGTGGAGCAGAATGAAGTCTTGATTTCTGCCGTGGCCTGGGGTATGATGCGTTCCAGTTCAAGCTTATGTCCAGTTCATTCGGTTCTATTTTCAAAATCAGCACCTGGGGGGAATCCCACGGTGTCGGGGTGGGTGTGGTGATTGATGGCTGCCCGGCCAGGGTGCCGCTCACCCGCGAGATGATACAGGCCGAGCTGGACCGCCGCCGCCCGGGGCAGAGTGATATCGTGACCCCGCGCAACGAGGCCGACAGCGTGGAAATTCTTTCCGGTGTGCTCGATGGCCTTACCCTGGGTACTCCCATTGCGCTTTCCGTGCGCAACAAGGACCAGCGCTCCACCGCTTACGATGAAATGCAGCATACCTACCGCCCCTCGCATGCGGATTATTGCTACGATGCCAAGTACGGCATCCGCGCCTGGGCGGGTGGCGGGCGCGCCAGCGCGCGAGAAACCATAGGCCGCGTGGCCGCGGGGGCTGTGGCGCGTGCTGTGGTGCGCGCTATCTGCCCGCAGGTGGAGGTAGTGGCCTGGGTTCAGCAGGTGCACACGCTGGTGTGCCCCACACCGGCAGAGCTGGTTTCAGCCGCCGTGGTGGAAAGCAACCCGGTGCGCACGGCCGATGCCGCCGTGGCAGAGCAGATGGCCGAGGCGATTCGCACGGCTCGCAGCGCAGGCGATTCGCTGGGTGGTGTGGTGGCCTGCACGGTGCGCAACTGCCCGGTGGGCCTGGGCGACCCGGTGTTCGATAAGTTGGAAGCCACGCTCGGGCATGCCATGCTGAGCATTCCGGCCTGCAAGGGCTTTGAAGTTGGCAGCGGTTTTGCAGCGGTGCAGCTCAAAGGCAGTGAACACAATGATTCTTTCTACATGGAGGCCGACCGCGTGCGCACCCGCACCAATAATTCCGGTGGTATCCAGGGCGGTATTTCCAATGGCGAGGCGGTGAATATGCGCCTGGCGTTCAAGCCCACCGCCACACTCATGCTGGAGCAGGCCACGGTGAATGATGCCCACCAGGAAACAACCCTGCGTGGCAAGGGCCGCCACGATGCCTGCGTGCTGCCGCGTGCGGTGCCGGTGGTGGAGGCCATGGCCTGGGTGGTGCTGTGCGACCACTTGCTGCGCCAGCGTGCTATTTCGTTGTAAAACGGCGCTGCGGGGCGGCCAGATAGAGAGTAAGCGTGAGCGCTGCCGCGGCTACCAGGCTGATGGCCGGGAAGTAGAGCAGGAGTTTTGCCGCGGTTTCCGGCTCGTGCTCACGCGCTGAGGCAGCCAGGCAGAGCGTGAGTGGCAGGTGCCAGAAGGCTCCCACCAGAAAGATGATGCCCAGGCTGCGGCGGTTGATGCCGCCGTGGCGGAACAATACTTTGCGCACCAGCCCGGCAATGAGGGCTGAAACTCCCATGCCCACGGGCAGCAGCCCGCCTATGCCGGCGCCCGTCGCCCGCAGGGATTCCGCTGTAATCGGTTCGCGGAAAAGCTCCTGCAGCGGCCCGGCGCAGAGCAGCAGAAATACCACCGCCCCATAGCTCATGGAGAGATGGAACAGGCGGCGGTAGGCGTAAGGCTCCGTGTGTTCCATTAATCCTTGCTCTTCTTCTTTTTGCTGCGCTTCTTCTTTTTCTTTTTGGATGACTTGGCAGGCTTTTCATCAGCCTTATCCTCATCATCCTTTGCGGCGTCACCCTTGGTGTAGTAGCGCACGTAGTCAATCTCGAACTGCACCGGGTATTGCGAAGCATCGGGGGCCTCTGCCCAGCCGTCGATGGCGGTGTTCATGATGAGGTAGCAGGGGGTGCGCAGCGGGTTGTTGCCGTCCGGATAGTCAGCGGCGCTCATGGGGGTGGTGTTCACCACCTTGCCATCGATGAGGATGCTCATGGTATTTTCATCCCATTCCAGCACATAGGTGTGGAAATCCTGGCTGTAGTTGGGAATGTTGGTGGTGCGAATCACCTTGTGTTCCTCGTTGCCGCCATTGCGCCCCCAGCGGAACAGGGAATAACAGGTATCCGGCTCCTGCGATATGTGCTCCAATATATCGATTTCGCCATTAGCGGGCCAGCCGTACTGGTTCACATGCATGGTCCAGAGAGCGGGCCACACGCCCTTGCCCTTGGGAATCTTGGCGCGTATTTCCAAGCGCCCCGGGCATTCAAAGTGCTTCACGCCCTGGGTGGTCACAGAACCACTGGCGTAGGGCATGGTCTTGAGCTTATTCTGCCAGCCCTGCTTATCCGGATCATAGGTGGCGTTGGGTGTCTCCTTGGCCTTGGAGATGAGAAGCAGCTTGCCGCCGCGCACCTTCACGCAGTCTTCTGTGTAGGTTTGAGCGGCATCGCGGTTGCGGATGACGCCCAGCTCATGCTTCCACTTCTTGGTGTTGAGCTTGTTGCCGTTGAATTCATCATTCCAGGCAAGGCGCCAGCCGCCTTCCAGGGGTTTGGGGGCGGGGGCTGCTCCCTGGGCGAAACCGGCCAGCAGCATTAAGGTGATGAGAAGTTTATTCATTTGTCTTATTTTCAATGGGTTCGAGAATCTGCATCAAACCAGCGTCCAGCGGGTCGCATCCGCTGGCGGCGGCGCAGTCTTCCAGCTGCGCCACGGTGCGCGCGCCTACCAGCACGCTGCTTACTCCATTGCGCTGCAGCAGCCAGCGCAGCGCCAGCTGCGTGAGCGGTATGCCTGCCTCTGCCGCAATGGCCTGGAAATGCGCCACGCGGGCGGCCTCGGCTGCCACTCTGGCACCGTCCAGGAAAGGCGAATCGCTGCGCTGGGCGCGGGAATCGGCCGGCAGCCCGGGGGTATTCAGGTATTTGCCGGTCAGCATGCCTTGCGCCAGGGGAGAGAATACGATGCTGCCAGCCCCTTGGTTCTTGGCTGCGGGCAGCATGCCGCCCTCGCAGGTGCGGTCCAGCAGGTTGTAGCGGAACTGGTGCAGCAGGCAGGGTACATGCGCTTCTGCCAGCAGGGTGCAGGCGCGGTTGAATAATGCCGGCGGGTATTTCGAAAGCCCCACATACAGCGCCTTGCCGCTGCGCACGATATGCACCAGGGCTTCCACCGTTTCCTCAATCGGCGTTTCCGGGTCGGGGCGGTGGTGGTAGAACACATCCACGTAGTCCAGCTTCATGCGGCGCAGGCTCTGGTTCAGCCCGGCGATGAGGTGCTTCCGGCTTCCCCAGTCGCCATACGGTCCCTGCCACATCAGGTGCCCCGCCTTGGTGGCAATGAACATTTCATCCCGGTGGCAGGCAAACTCATGCTGCAGCAGGTCGCCGAAGCGTTCTTCTGCGCTACCGGGGGGCGGCCCATAGTTATCTGCCAGGTCAAAATGGCAGATGCCCAGATCCAGCGCCCGGCCGATAATGGCCGCATTCTGCGCCCGGTCGTCGCCCCCGCCGAAGTTGTGCCACAACCCCAGTGATATTTCCGGCAGCAGCACCCCGCTGCGCCCGCATCGTCTGTATTTCATACCAGTATTATAGCCACTGCTCCTCCTCATGTAAAGCATACAGAAGCGCATGCCGTAATTGCAGGGCACGCGTATGTCTCAAAAAAAACGCCTAACTAGTTGAAATGTGAGCATCCATTTGAAAGTCCCCCATACACAAGCTGGCACTCTCTCTGCAGCAAATTATGCCGTCTATGGGCCACATGTTATTTGTCCAGCGGCTGCACCGCAAATTTCTTGCTTCTGCGGCGTAGTTGTGCTAATAATATCGCTGCATGGAAAAAACACTTTTTCAGAAAATAGCGGATAAGGAAATTCCTGCTGCCATCATCTATGAAGATGAGCTCTGCGTAGCGTTCCGCGATATTGCTCCGGCAGCACCAGTGCATGTGCTGCTTATCCCCCGCAAGCCGATTCCCAGCATTGCTGCGGCCACGGCAGAAGATGCAGCCCTGCTGGCGCATCTCATGCTGAAGGTGGGCGATATTGCCCGGGCCGAGGGCCTTGCAGAAGGCGGGTTCCGCACCGTGCTCAACACCGGAGATGACGGGGGCCAGACC
Organism: Akkermansia sp.; assembly: GCA_045657445.1. Classification (GTDB taxonomy): domain Bacteria; phylum Verrucomicrobiota; class Verrucomicrobiia; order Verrucomicrobiales; family Akkermansiaceae; genus Akkermansia. The sequence continues at coordinate 56,872 of JAZOTC010000065.1, forward strand.
GTGCCGCATCTTCACATTCACATCATCGGCGGTCGCTCGCTGCAGTGGCCTCCCGGTTAGTCCCCAGCCGCAGTTTCCCGATTTCCACGTTCCGGCAACCAGGCGGCCATGTCCGCAACTCCACACACAGCCCTGCGCAGCTTTGAATGGGTGAACCCGCACACCCTCGAAATCGAGTTGCCCGGTACCCGGCTCCGCCTCAGTTTTCTGGAGCCGGGGGTGGTTCGCTGCCGCTATGTGACCCAGGCGGTCTTTGAAAATGTGCCCAGCTATGGCGTGGCGGCAGAATATACCCCCACCCCGCCCGAGCTGGAGCATGAGGATACGCCGGGCTATATCTCGCTGAGCAGCGAGCGCCTGGAGCTTCGCATCCGCCGCATTGATGGCGGCATCGAATTCTACGACGCAGCCACCGGCACCCTGCTCTGCGCCGATGCCGAGGGCATGGGCCACCGCCGCTCCGAAAAAACCGGCGATGATCTGGTATGGGTGCTCAAGCACATGCCGCCACAGGCGCACTTCTTCGGGCTGGGGGATAAGCCCTGCGCACTGAATCTCCGCGGCCGGCGCCTGGATATGTGGGGGGCTGATCACTATAAATTCACCCCGGAGAGCGACCCGCTCTACAAGAGCATCCCCTTCTTCCTCTGCCTGAACCGCGGCACGCAATACGGCATTTTCTTCGATAACACCATGCGCTCGTACTTCGATTTCGGACACGAGCGCGAGGACCGCATCCTCTTCGGCGCCGATGGCGGCCAGATGGATTACTACTTCATTGCCGGGGCAGACGCGCTCGATACCGTGGCCACCTACACCCGCCTGACCGGTCTGCCGCCCATGCCGCCGCTCTGGGCCCTGGGCTACCACCAGAGCAAATGGAGCTACTACCCGGATACGGCCGTAGAGGCGCTGGCACACCAGTTCCGCAAACGCAAGATTCCCTGCGATGCCATCCACCTGGATATCCACCACATGGAGGCCTTCCAGTCCCTCACCTGGAGCCACGAGCATTTCCCAGACCCCTCAGGCATGATTAAGCGACTGGGGGCCAATGGATTCAAGGTGGTGACCATTGCCGGCCCCGGCATCAAGATTAACCCGGATAACTTTGTGTGGCGCAGCGGGTTTGAACGCAATGTATTCTGCCGCCGGCACGACGGCGCCCTGCTGGAGGGCGATGTGTGGCCGGGGCTCTGCACCTTCCCGGATTTCACCTCGCCCGACACCCGCAACTGGTGGGCGGGGCTGCTCAAGAAGCAGGTCAGCGAAATCGGCGTGCGCGGCATGTGGGTGGATATGAATGAGCCCGCCATTTTCCCCGACCGCACGTTCCCGGACGACACTCGCCACGCTTTCGATGGTTTTTCCTGCTCGCACCTCAAGGCGCACAACGTGTACGGCCAATGCATGGCACACGCCACGCGGACAGGCATGCTCACCCACGCGCCGGATCGCCGTCCCTTTGTGCTGTCCCGCGCAGGATTTGCCGGTTTGCAACGGTATGCCGCCACCTGGACCGGTGACAATAACTCCGACTGGGAAAACCTCAAAATGGCCAATCTCATGGTGCAGCGTCTGAGCTGCAGCGGCGTCTCCTTCTGCGGCGCCGACACGGGCGGATTCCTGGGGCACCCCACACCGGAACTCTTCTGCCGCTGGATGCAGATGGCCGCATTCCACACCTTCTTCCGCAACCACTCCAACGGCGAATACGGTGGCCAGGAGCCCTGGTGTTTCGGTCCCCTGGTGGAGCAGCATGTGCGACTCGCCATCATGGAGCGCTACCGCCTGCTGCCCTATATCTACACCCAGTTCCACCTCTACCACGCGCAGGGGCTTCCCATCATCCGCTCCCTGGCGCTCATGTACCCCGAAAACCCGGATATGTACTGGCGCAGCAGTGAATTCTTCCTGGGCGATTCCCTCTACATCGTACCAGTACACCACCCCGGCGAAAGCGGACGCTTCCTCTACATGCCCAGCGGCACCTGGTACTCGCTCTGGAATGACACCCCCGCCCCGGCCGAGGACGAGGAGGTGTGGGTTTCCACCCCGCTGAGCCGCATTCCGGTGTTTGTGCGCGGGGGGCACCTCATCCCCCGGTGGCCCGTGCAGCAGTACATCGGCCAGCAGAAAAAACCGCACGTCACCTACGACCTCTGGTGGGCTCCGGATTGCGAAGCCACCTCATACCACTACGAGGATGCGGGCGATGGCCAGGCCCACCGCATCGGCATGTACCGCCTGCACCGCTTCCGCTACACCGCCACCCGCCGCAGCATTACCATCGTGCGCGAGGGCGAGGGCAAGCTCGACCCCACCGAAGACACGGCCACCCTGGCGCTGCATGCCCTGCCGCACGGCGCGCACCCCAGCGTGGTGGCAGATGGCGCAGTCTGCCCCGGCAGCTTTGATGACCAGCACATCTACCGCGCTGAAATTCCCACCTATTCGAACCGAGTCCAGATTGAATTATGAAGCAGGACACCCTCGACAAACTCATCTCGCGTCTCGACCACCTCACCCCGGAGGAACTGCGCAGCATCTTCATGCGCCTCGTATCCGAAAAAGGACTCCTGCAAGATATATTTGACACCCTGCGCGACGGCATCCTCCTCTTTGACCCCAGCGGCCAGGCGCGCTTTGCCAACCGCGCCGCAGCAGACATCTACGCCCGCCCCCTGCGCGATTTGCTCAAGACGCCCTTTGAAACCCTGACCGGCGGCACCTGCCTGTGGGAAGACCTGCGCAACAGCGGCATCGCCATCACCCGCGACATTCAGGTCAACTACCCCGCCCCCCGCCACTACCACCTGCACATGAGCCCCATTGCCGGTGGCAGCGAATACCTCCTCCTCATCCGCGATGACACCGAGCAACACACCCGCGGTGAAGAAAACGCCGAAGCCGAGCAAATGAACCTGCTCAGCTACATGGCCAGCGCCGTGGCACACGAAATCGGCAACCCGCTCAACTCGCTCGGGCTCAACCTCCAGCTCATGCAGCGGAAACTGGGCAAGCTCGCGGAAGCTGACCAGGCAAAACTGGCACCGCTGCTCGAAACAGCCCTGGGCGAAACCCAGCGGCTCGATACCCTGCTGCACCAATTCCTGCAGAGCATGCGCCCCACCCGCCTGCAGCGCGAACCGCTCAACCTCAACACCCTCATTGAGCAGGTCATCGAAACCCTCGACCCCGAAATCGCCCCCCGCGGCATCAGCGTACACCTCGAGCTCAGTGAGAATCTGCCCGAGCTCTCGGCCGACTCCACCCAGCTCTTCCAGGCTCTCTACAACCTCATCCGCAACGCCTACCAATCCATCCCCGGCGACGATGGCGGCATCTACATCCAGACCGCCTACAACGATAATGACCTCCGCATCGTCATCTCCGACACCGGAACCGGTATCTCCCACGAGGTGATGGGCAGCATGTACGAACCCTTCCGCACCACCAAACGCAAGGGCAACGGGCTCGGCCTCCTCATCGTGCGCCGCATTATCAAAGACCACGGCGGCACCCTCGGCTTTGCCTCCAAGGAAGGAACCGGCACCACCGTCACCATCACCCTTCCCCGCGCCGACCGCGTTGTCCGCCTCCTCCCCGCCTGACCGCCAACGGAAGAATGCGGGCGTCATCCAGGGCATGCTCCTTCAGTCCCCCCCGGTCTTAGCATCATCCCCGGGGAGCCTGATGAGGGGACATTCCGGTGGTGCATTTGTTTTGCCCCTGCTCAATGACTGAACAAAATGGGGCGGAGTAGCATTTTGGGCTTGTGGCGGCCGGGGACTAAATGATAAAATGAGCGAGCGTCTGGATATGAAGCGAATTGCCACCCACCTGCTGACTCTGCTACTGGCCCTGATGATGTGCCTGGCGGGGGTTGTATGCGCACAGGGAATCTGGTCTGTGACGGACATTGACGGCGTTGGCTATGTGAAGCTTAGCGATGTATGGCGTTTCTACAAATATACACCGAAAAAAGGCCGCAGCGGCTGCATTTCCTACGGAGGCGGCAAGCATGTGGTATCGGTGAAGGCAGGGCATCATGATTTCTACGTGAACAATTACCGCTATGTGCTCTCGCACCCGGTGCGTGCGCACGGTGATGAACTGCTGATTTCTTCCGTAGATATGCGCAAGCTGGTAGACCCGGTGCTGCGGCCGAGGTTCTCTCCGGAAAACAAGCTGCGCACCATCGTGCTTGACCCCGGCCACGGCGGACACGATGCCGGAGCGGTAAGCACCATTGCCAAAGAGAAGGATTTGAACCTGGCGGTGGCGCGCAAGCTGCGCCGCATGCTGGAGCAGCAAGGGTACAAGGTCGTGATGACCCGGGATTCCGATTTCTTCCTGACCCTGCAACAGCGTGTCGATATCGCCAACCGCATCCCGGATTCGATTTTTGTGAGCATTCACCACAATTCCGGGCGCCGGGAAGCCAGCGGTATTGAAACCTTTACGCTGGCACCGCAGGGCACCACCTCGCCCTATGCCCGCACCAAGCGCGACATGGAGCTCGCCGGCAATAACCAGGACAGCGAGAACATTGCCCTGGCCACTGCTGTACACAGCCGCGCCATCCGCAGCTCCGGCGCTATCGACCGCGGCATCCAGCGGGCGCGTTTTTCGGTGCTCTGCACCATCAAGCGTCCGGCAATTCTCTTTGAGGGCGGCTTTGTATCCAACGCCGCAGAATGCCGCAAAATGGCAACTGGCAGGTATCAGGACATTCTGGCACACAGCATATGCCAGGGGATTGTTGCTTATCACAACACCGTTTGCCAGCCTGCACGCAAGGTAGTAAAGACAAACAAGGGCTCGGGCCGTGTGCGCACCAGCATTTCCGGCGCCAGCGTGAGAGATTATTCTCGTAACAGATGATGATGCGGCTGGCAGGATGGTGTGGAGCATTGGCGGTGCCATTATGCATGGCTCTGGCTCCGTGTGCCCGCGCAGAGAATGCAACAGATGCCGCCACCCAGGCCGCCGAAGCCACGGCAGAAACGGCAGCGCCCTCCAGCCCCACGGCCGAAGCCCCCACGGTGGGAACCTGGCATGTGCGCATGGTGGATGGCATTGAATATGTGCCGCTGGAAGATTTGCGGAGCTTTTACAAGCTGATGCCCCTGCAACCCAAGGGGCGCAAGGTGGCAGGCCAGCGTCTGGTCGGCAACGGCGAAATAGAGCTCCGCTTTGGTCCTGCTCCGCGGGAGGTGCTCATCCAGGAGCGTTTATGCATTCTGTCGCACCCGGTGCAGGAAGACGCCAGCGGTGATTTGCTCGTCTCCAAGCTGGATGTGGTGCAGCTGATTGAGCCGGTAATGCGCCCCACCTACATTTCCAACCGCCGAGCCGTGCGCACCGTAGTGCTGGACCCTGGTCATGGTGGCCACGATACAGGGACCGTGACTCCCTATGCCCGCGAAGCAGATGTTACCCTGGTGGTAGCCACCAAATTGGGGGCGGAACTTCGCAAACGGGGCTACGAGGTATGCTTCACGCAGGAGCAGAACAAGTACCAGTCCCCGCAGGCACGTGTGGATAAGGCAAACGCTGCCCCTGCGGCTATCTTTGTGAGCCTGCACCTGAACAGTGGACGAAGTGACGTCAAAGGCGCTCAGACCTATACTCTGGCTCCGGCTGAAAAAAACGAAAAGCCGATGCCCGGGCACGAATTCAGCCAGAGCAGCATGGCGCTGGCCATGGCTCTGCAGTCCAGTCTGGTGGAAAAGGCCGGCGCGGATGATGGAGGCTGCCGCCGAGCACATTACAGCCCGTTGAATTCCCTCCGTTGTCCCGGGGTGATGGTGGAACTCGGCTACGCCACGCACCCCGAAGAAGGCACCAGACTCAGCACGGAGGAATACCAGCTCAAGCTGGTAGAGGCTCTTGCCATCGGTATTGATTCATTTGCCCGGGTCATGAACCCCGCCACGGTCATGCAGGTGCAGAAGGCGCCGGTAGTAGAGACACCTGCCCCTCCTGCCAAGGTAGAACCGCCCCCCGCAGCCAAACCCAAACCCGCTGACCAGAAGGCAAAACCCAAGCAGAACACCTCCCGCCGCCGGGCTCCGGCGCGGCGTCCGGCCAGGCGCAATCAAAAGCGCCGCAAGCGTTGATACTCCCGCGATGCGGGCATTCTCCTTTCACCACAGGTAGAAGTACACCGAATCCGGCGTTTTCGGGATATAGAAGCCGCGGATAGTGCGCCCGCCGTAGCGCGCTTCGATACGCATATCCCGGGGATTCTGCAAGCAAAGTTTCTTCCCCAGACGCACCTGTACCAGTCCCCGGAGCGGCAACTTCAGCTGAAAATCCACCACCAGCTTGCGGCAGCTAAGTTCCAACGGCTCCGGTGCCATCGCAGCATTCACCACTATCATGGAGCGCCCGGGCTTCAGCATCATAAACTTACCCTTCGGGTTCCGGATTTCCTTTACGCCCTGAAACTCACCCCGGGAGAGCTGCCCCGGATACGGAGATTCCAGAACCAGAGCCGCCTGCTCTACCGCCAGCAATGCCCCGGACGCCTCAATTCGGCTGCCATGGCGCAACTCCAGCAAACGGAGGTCTGCACGAGTCCCCGGCTGCAGCTGGAGCGAGGCACCGGCAGCCAGTTTCACCGCGCCTTTGTGCCCATAAAAATCGGCAATATCTGCCGTATTCTCCAGCTGCTCTCCACCCTCAATGTATTCCTTCTCCGCATGCACGCCCGGGTGCATCACATAGCGGCCCCCCTTCTCCACCGTTACCATTCCAGTAAGGCGGGCATGGCTTTCCAGTTCAAAAACAGCCCCGTCCTTCACGACCACATTCATGGTGGCATCGGCATAGTGCCAGTCGTTCTTCCGCACCAGGGAACCAGCGGATTCACGCGTGTGCAGCGTACCAATTCCATGGCGGGTAAGAGTGCCGCCCAGTTTCACGGTGCCGTTCTGCACGGTGAAATGGCTGGACGGGTGAGTCAGGCGAGTGCGGATGCCGTTGAGCGACCAGGTGCCCCCGCCGGCATAGGTGATATCCAGCGACCCCGTCTCTGAATCGCAGAAAGAGCCGACAAAAGTATGCTCTCCAGCTTCTCTGAATACCAGCCCGGCATGGCCGGAGGCATTGGAAATGCAGGCTTCTTCAGTAAGGGCATGGATGGTGAAACCATCCCTCGCCGCATCGCCGGAAAGGTACCAATCCATCTTGCAACCGTTCATATCCAGCGTGCCGCCACCGTTGCCAAAGGTAAGAGAGCGGTAAATCTGCTCCGGGTCCTTGATACGCAGGACTGCCCCGGTATTCAGCAGCACGTTATAAGCGGCGTACCCCTGCTGCTGGTTCAGCATCGTGCAGCCCGTTCCTCCCAGGTTCAGGAAAATTTCATTCTTGCCCGAGCCGCAGATATGCAGCAGGCCCTCGCCCACCTTGCGCCACTCGCGCATATCGTTTTCATTCTCGTAGCAGAGGCGCACATGGAGCGTCACGCCGTCATCCACCACAAAGCCAGCGGAATCGAACTGCTTTTTCTTTTCCGAGATTAAATCGAAGCTTACATCCTTGTACCCCTGGTTCGCCACATGCAGATACCCCAAGCCCAGGTCGGTATCCTCGTCCACGCGCAGAGTGTAGGTGGACTTATCCCCAGCCGCCTCAAACACCAGGTTCTGCGTCTGGAACAAGCTGGCATAGGTCAGTTCCCCGGCTACCTTCACCTCCTTGTCCACCACCACCACACTCTCCGTAGCATTCAGATAATCATGGCCGTAGGCATACCAGGCGTCCTGGTCTTTCAGGGGAGAAAGCGACTTCCAGGTGTGCTGGCCGCTCTCCACTGCGCCGAATGATGCATTCCAATTCTTATCGTACAAGTTGCCATTTACATCTCGCAAATACCCCCTGGCGGCGGAAGCAGTAAAGCGAGTACCGTTCACCACATCCGACATTCCCCCCTTATCGGCTTCCTGCTTTGCACCGGAAATCACCACCGCACCCTGCACCTTCCCCATATCAACGCAGAATGAATCTGCCGCCATCACCTGGCGACTCCACTCCAGCGCCCCGCACCCCTGGGTCTGGCGGTTGCCAGCTGTACTCCCCCGGTGCGCCATAAGAAAGCGGTATTCTCCTCCATCCCAGATAAAATACGGGCTGCCGGAATCCCCCGGTGTCGAGCCAAACGGCAAGGGAGTCGATTCGCTCACGCCGCTGGCATCCCAGGCAGGAGTTCCGACCACCACCCCCAGCTGCACCTTCTTATCATCGTGGGAGGTCGACCAATCCACCAGCCGGGCCACACCACCCACCAGATAGGTGGACTGAATACTCTCATCTGAATCCTTGCCATCTGCCCCACGCAGCAATTGCAGGCCACCACCCACGCGGTACACCAGCTCGCCCTTGACCGCCGCATTCGCTCCGCCGGTCATTGCCGCGGCGGGAGCATCCGTCACCACCCTGCAAAGGCGGGCGAGCTTGTAATCATTCATGGCTCCGTGGAAAATATGGTGCACAAATTGATTCTCTGCTCCATATTCCTCCATCGTCACATAGCGGGGGGCATGCTCTGCGCCCAGCTCATTGCCGGAAAACACCGGGTACAGGCGCGTGGCATTATGCGCCACGGACACCACATAATTGGGGCCCACGGATGTGATATGTCCCTCATCCGCCACTGAATCGAAACTAATCATGCCGTGCGGCAGCGTATACGGCGACTGCCCACCCAGGTAATGAATGCGCACCCCGCCCTCGCGCTCGCGGATATGCTCCAGCAAGGCATTGGTGGTTCCCGTAGCAAAGCGACCACAATTAGTCGCAAAATCCACATAGGTGGTAAGCGAGACATCCGGATGCCGCACAGCAGCATGAGAACTCACGGCCCCGGCAAGCAGAACCAGCAAACGCATCAGGTGAACAGGAAGTCGCATTTTCATCGTCAGTAATCCTTTTTCTACCACAAATTACCTGGTCTTACAATCACAAAACATCACCCCGCCTGCCGAAACAGCAGGCGGGGTGCTTCTTATGAGTTCTGGCTGACCGGATGCAGCTTTACTCCTGGGGAGCCTCGGCTTCATCGGCGGCGGGAGCCTCGGCATCTGCTTCTGCAGCGGCGTCGGCCTCCTCGTCCTCATCGTCATCGGGGATGACGAGGGTGATTTCCTGGATGGATTCCTTGCCATCGAGCGTGATGAGCTTCACGCCCTGGGTGGCACGGCCCGTCTCACGGATGGTGTTCACCTTCATGCGCACAGACTGACCACCGGTAGTCATAATCATGAGTTCGTCCTCATCGGTCACGGTGGTGGCGGACACCACGCGACCGGTCTTATCGGTGCAGTTCATGGTCTTGATACCGATACCACCGCGGGTCTGCGGGCGGTATTCATCGAACGGAGTGCGCTTACCGAGGCCATTCTCGGACACCACCAGGAGGTTGGCGTCCTGCTGCACCACGGCGAGAGCCACCACGTAGTCCCCCTCGCGCAGCTTGATACCGCGCACACCGATAGTGTTGCGGCCCTGGGCGCGCATATCGCTTTCGGCGAAGCGGATGCTCATGCCATCATGCGTGACAAGCACCACCTCATCTTCGCCGGAGGTAAGGGCGGCGTTCACGAGCGTGTTGCCTTCCTCCAGGTTGATGGCGATGATACCGGCCTTGCGGTAGTTCACGAAATCGTTGAGGGCGGTCTTCTTCACCGTGCCGTCCTTGGTGGCGAACACCACATTGCCGGAATCCTCAGCGAAGGTGATATCCTTGCCGTCCTCGCTCACGCGGCGTTCCAGTCGCAGAATGGCGGCGATGCGCTCATCGGCCTGCATATCAAGGAGATTCTTGATGGAACGGCCCTGGGCGCTGCGGGCGGCCTCGTCAATCTCGTACACACGCTCCACGTACACACGCCCGGTGTTGGTGAAGAACATGATGTAGTCGTGATTCTGAGCAGCGAAGAGGTGCTCCACGAAGTCGTTGGCATCCTTCTTGCTCTTGGTGGTAGCAGCCTTGATGCCCTTGCCGCCGCGAGCCTGCAGGCGGTACTCGTCGGAGTTGGTGCGCTTGATGTAACCACTGTGCGTGATGGTCACAATCATGGAATCGTTCGGGATGAGGTCCTCGATGGCCATGTCGCCCTCGAACGGGATGATGTGGGTCATGCGCGGGGTGGCGTACTTCTCCTTGATAGCGCGCAGCTCGTCCTTCACGATACCGAGCACGCGGCTCTCGTTGGCGAGAATATCCAGATAGTCCTCGATGAGCTCCAGCAGCTTCTTGTACTCGTCGGAAATCTTGTCGTTCTCCAGAGCGGTGAGCTGGTAGAGGCGCAGTTCGAGGATGGCATTCACCTGGCGTTCGGTGAATACGTACTTGTCACCCTGCACGGAGGGCTGGCTGTGGATGAGGATGCCCAGCCCCTTGGCCAGCTCCGTGGGGAAGCTGAATTCCATGAGTCGGTTGCGGGCGTCCTCGCGGTTCTTCGAATCGCGGATGATGCGGATGAACTCATCCATGTTGGCCAGGGCAATCAGGTAGGCCTCCAACACCTCGGCGCGGTCCTCAGCCTTGCGCAGCAGGAACTTCGTGCGGCGCACGACCACCTCGCGGCGGTGCTCCACGTAGAAGTTGATGGCGTCCTTCATGGAGAGCACCTTGGGGCGTCCCTCATGAATGGCCAGCATGTTCACGGAGAACGAAGTCTCCATGCTGGTGAGCTTATAGAGCTGGTTGATAACCACCTGCGGGCGGGCATCGCGCTTGAGCTCGATTTCGATGTAGTCGGTCAGGTCGCGCATGCCGGCAATGTCGGTGATAATCTTATCACGCACCAGTTCCGCAATGCGTTCCTGCAGCACGGCGCGGTTCACGCCGTAGGGCACATCGGAAATGTGGATGAATTCGCGGCCGTTTTCGTTGGTGACCACTTCCATTTTGCCGCGCATGCGGACACTGCCGCGACCGGTGCGGAAGTAGCTGTCAATCCCCTTGTAACCCAGCACATAGCCGCCGGTGGGGAAGTCCGGGCCCTTGATGTAGGCACGCAGAGCTTCGCAGGAGATGAGGGGATTATCGATAAAGGCGCAGATACCATCCACCACTTCACCCAGGTTGTGCGGAGCCATGTTGGTGGCCATACCCACGGCAATACCCGTGCCGCCGTTCACCAGCAGGTTCGGGAAAGCGGAGGGGAACACCACCGGTTCGGTGAGGCGGTTATCGTAGTTCGGCTGGAAATCCACCGTGTCCTTGTCCAGGTCATCCATGAGGGCCACACCCAGGTGGCTCAACTTGGCTTCGGTGTATCGCATGGCGGCGGGGGGGTCACCTTCCGGCGTACCGAAGTTACCCTGCCCCTGCACCAGAATGTCGCGCATGTTCCAGGGCTGAGCCATGGTCACCAGCGTACCGTAGGCAGACTGGTCGCCGTGCGGGTGGTAGTTACCGATGGTGTCACCCACGATTTTACCGCACTTGATAGTGCCCTTGCTGGGTACGAGACCGAGCTCGTGCATGGCGTAGAGCACACGGCGCTGAGAGGGCTTGAGACCGTCGCGCACATCCGGCAGGGCGCGGGAGATAATCACCGACATGGAGTAATCCAGGAAGCTGCGGGA
>JAZOTC010000066.1:0-42136 GCA_045657445.1 Akkermansia sp.
ACGTAAGGCCAAGATTAACAAGCACAAGCGCAGCAAGCGCATGCGCCAGAACCGCCACAAGAAGCGTTTGCGTTACAAGTCCTAAGCTGCGCGCTTAGGCCACGTCCGCAAGCGACGCTGTTCTTTTCACGGCACTGTTCCCCCTGTGGTTCAGTGCCGTTTTTATATGGCCACGCCAAAAGGCATGAGGATGAGCTGCACCACGCCACCGATAACGTAGCTGGTGGCGGTCAGCGGCAGGTCGACGCCATAGGTGAGCACCACGCTGAGGGGCAGTCGCAGTTTGTTGCCCAGGGTGCGATGGGTCGGCAGGTCATTCAGCACACGTTCGGCTTCATACATGCTGGGAGTCAGGGTCAGCAGGTCGGTGCGCTGGAAGGCTGAGTAGGGCAGGTATGTGTTCTGCTCCACCCGCTCGGCCTGGGTGTAGGGAAAGTCAATGGCGCGCACATAGGTGGTCTCCTCGCCCAGACTGGCAAGATACAGCTCGGGAGCAGGGGCATCCTCTGCCGGTACCGGTTCATTGAAGGTGTCGATATCGTGGCAGCACACATAGCCCACGAGCTTCGGCCGCTGCTGCACATATTCCACCATGATTTCCTTGTAGAGGGTGCCGTTCAGGCGGTAAACCTGCCCATCGTGGCTGGCTTCTGTGGGAACAGCCTTGCCGATGCTGTCCAGTTTGGCCCCGGTATTGAACGTTCTGCAGCAGCTGAGCCCGCAGAGTAGCATGAGGAGGAGGAGAAGGCGCTGAATCATGGTGGGGTCAGCTTATCATAGTTTTTTTCCTGCGTCAATAGCACAAAAAAGCCCTGCCGGTTGGGCAGGGCTTCTGGAGAAGTGGAACTTTAGTCTTCAGCGGGGGGCTCGGGCTCACCCTTGTCAATGGTCAGGGCTTCCCAGGAGCGGAGCAGGTTTCCGGGGTGACCCTGGGTGATGACACGGCCATAGCGGTCCACAATGATGCAGTGCGGAATACCGTTTGTGGGGGAGTAGCCGGGAACTTTGGATACCTTGGAATCGTTACCCATGATGGTCATGAACGGAATGCGGAACTTCTTGACGAAGTCCTTGGCGCCGCTCATTTCCTTGTCCTGGCAGAAGAGGATGATATCCACCTTGCCGGACTTCTTCATGTCCTTGTATGTATTGACAATGTTGGGCATTTCCTTGCAGCAGGGACCACACCAGCTGGCGGAGAAGAGGTAAATGTAGTAATCAGCCTTGGCATTGACATTGCCCTTGACCTTCTTGACACGCTTTACGGCCGGAATAATGGGACTGGCAGGCTGCTTGGCCTTCTTTGCCTTCTTGGATTTTTTGGAGCTCTTGGAATCATCCTCATCTTCCTCGGCAGCAGCCTCGTCATCCTCATCGTCAATCTGGATGAACTTCTCTTTTTTTACCTTTTTCTTGCCCGAGTATGTGCTCTGGGCAGAAACGCTCGGTGCAAGGCCTGCAAAAAGCCCTGCCATAATGGCGATGCAAAGAAGTAAGTGCTTCATGCGCATAAAGTAGCCGTTTGTTTTGCGGGAGTCAAGCCTAAAAAATCATATTCCCATTCATTTCCCCGGAAAAAGCGGGGTGTGGTCGGCGAGTCGAATGGAATTATTGGGCGCTGAACGCCTTTTCTGCCGGGTTCCAGAGGTATGCCTCTGCGTGGTGTTCCTGCGCGGTTTCGTTGCCGGAATCATCCAGGGTCTGGATGGTGTAGCTGACCACCAGGTCGCGGTGCTGGTCGGCATTTTTGTCCTCCAGCGTTATCTGCGCCCAGTAGTTCAGGTAGATGGAGCCATTGTCGTGCCCATCGTAGCAGCGAATACTGAGCCGGCCATCGCAGCCGGGAACGGTGATGAATCCGTTTCCTTTGCTGGTGTGGTGGTAGGTATAGGGAATGGGCTCATTCCCGTTCTGGATGATTCCCGTCAGATCCATGTCCTCGCCAGTGGGATTTGCGGCTTTCAGCCTGGCGGTGAGGTCGGCATCCGCTGCGCTGAGGGACAGGGGGAGCTCTGTGGCCTTTCTGGCACCGAGTGTGCGCAGGAAGTCGCAAGCAGCTGGGACATCGCGTTTCTCCAGTATATCCAGCGGGGTGCAGCCTTTGGCGTCCAGTGCGTTGAGGTCGGCGCCGGCTTCCAGCAGCAATCGGACGCTCTCGCGAAGATTCTCCGAAGCCGCATCGCAGACAATGTGGAGCGGCGTCTGGCTTTTGTTCCATATACTGGATTCGGCGTTGGCCTGGGCCCCATGTTCCAGAAGGTAGCGCATCAGTCCGATATCATCCACTCGGGCGGCGTGGATAATGGGGGCATCGGCATAGGGGCTCTGGTGGTTTACATCGGCGCCATATTCCAGCAGGAGCGGAATCAGGTATTGATCTTCCTTGCCAAGCACATAGGTCAGGACTGGGCGCCCGAATCCGTCCGGGATATTGGGATTGCAGCCTTTGTCCAGAAGAAAGCGCACAGCCCGGATATGTTCCTCCGGGGAATGGAACATGACAGGATTGTTGTTGCAGATGCGAGAAAGCATATCGCCATCAACCTGGGCCCTAAGCAAACAGCTGAGCCTGGCACTCAGGTAATATCCTTCTCTGAGATGCTGGTCCATGCTTCCTGTATTGAAGCCGGGGGTGGTTTTTGACAGGAAAAAAAACAGGATGAGGGAAACCGTGCGGAAGTAGTGGTTGCGTGCGGGGGCAGAGTTGGTGGTATCGCTCCGCTTGCCGGGAAAGGGTATGGTGAGGATTCGCTTGCAGCGCCAATCGGTGGAGGGTAGGGGAAAATCCAGCTTCAGATGGCGGTAAACCCTGGCTGCCACGATAATGGAGAGTGCAAAAACGAGTCCGCAGAATACCAGAATCAGCGCTTCCTGCCATGCGGCGGGCGCATGGATGAAATTCTCGAACTTTTCGAGCACAATGCCGGGCGAAAGTGCAAAAAAGACAAGTGCATAGACGAGGAAGAAATAGGCTCGTTTCATCAGCGGAAGCGTAGCATGTTTCACTTTCCCTGTAAAGCAAAAAGCCCCGCAGCATCGGGTGCTGCGGGGCTGGGGAAGGAGTAGAATCAGATGCGGCGCTTTTTGCGGAAGTCGAGCATGGCCATCTGCTTGGCAATGGCGGCTTCGAGCTTGGCCTGTTCCTCGCGGTCGAGCACGGATGCCCCATCGCGGAAAGCGGCCTGGGCGCGTTCCAGTGCGGCTTCTACGCTGGTGGTGTCAATCTCGTCCACGGTGAGCGCGGTATCCGTCACCAGCAGCACATCGTCCTTATCCACCTGCAGGAATCCGCCGCCCACAAAGAGGCTCTGGGGCTGCTGGCCGGGGCAGGTGTACGTGAGTTCCCCATTGGCCACAGAGGTGATGATGGCGGCGTGCCCGGGCAGCACCTCCATTTCACCCTGGGTGGCCGGCAGACGGATGCCGGTCACCTCCGCCTCGAGGGCGGTGCGCATGGGGGTGATGATTTTGAATTGCATGGGCATGAGCGGAATCAGGCTTTCTCAACGGTGTCGATGCTGCCCTTCATGTAGAAGTTCACTTCGGGCACGGAATCCCACTTACCGTCCAGAATTTCGGCAAAGCCGCGGACGGTTTCGGCCACGGGCACGTATTCGCCCTTGATGCCGGTGAAGGTTTCAGCCACGCTGAACGGCTGGGAAAGGAAGCGCTGAATCTTACGGGCGCGGCTCACGGTGAGCTTGTCGGCCTCGGAGAGTTCGTCCATACCCAGAATGGCAATCATATCCTGCAGGTCCTTGTAGCGCTGCAGGGTCTGCTGCACGCCGCGGGCCACGCGGTAGTGTTCCTCGCCCACCAGCTCGGGAGCCAGGGCCTTGGAGGTGGAAGCCAGCGGGTCCACTGCCGGGTAGATACCCTGGGCGGCCAGGGCGCGCTCCAGCACCACGGTGGAGTCCAGGTGCGAGAAGGTGGTGGCGGGGGCCGGGTCGGTCAGGTCGTCAGCGGGCACGTACACAGCCTGCATGGAGGTGATGGAGCCCTTCTTGGTGGAGGTGATGCGTTCCTGCAGACCGGCCATTTCTTCGGCCAGGTTGGGCTGGTAACCCACGGCAGAAGGCGTGCGGCCGAGCAGAGCGGATACCTCGGAACCAGCCTGGGAGAAGCGGAAGATGTTGTCCACGAAGAGCAGCACGTCGCGGTTTTCCTCGTCGCGGAAGTATTCGGACATGGAAAGGGCAGAAAGAGCCACGCGCAGACGGGCGCCGGGGGGCTCGTTCATCTGGCCGTACACCAGAGCCACCTTGGAGTTCTCCGGGTTTTCCTGGTCGATAACGCCGGATTCGCTCATTTCCATGTAGAAGTCGTTACCTTCGCGGGTGCGTTCGCCCACGCCGGCGAATACGGAGAGACCGGAGTGAGCCTTGGCGATGTTGTTGATGAGCTCCATGATGAGCACGGTCTTGCCCACACCTGCACCACCGAAGGAACCGGCCTTACCACCCTTCAGGAAGGGGCAGATGAGGTCAATCACCTTGATGCCGGATTCCAGCACTTCGGAGGAGGTGGACTGTTCCTCCAGCGTGGGGGCCTCGCGGTGAATCGGGTAGCGCTTCACGCCGTCCAGCTGGCCCTTTTCGTCCACGGTTTCGCCCAGCACGTTGAAGATGCGGCCCAGTACCTTCGGGCCAACGGGTACGGAGATGGGGGCGCCGGTATCGATGACCTCCATGCCGCGCTTCAGGCCGTCGGTGGTGCTCATGGCCACGGTGCGCACCCAGCCGTCGGGCAGGTGCTGCTCCACCTCCAGCACCAGCTGGGTGGGCTTGCCGTCGATTTCATAATCCACGGTGAGAGCGTTGTAGATGGCGGGCATCTCTGCCTGCGAGAAGTCGACGTCTACCACGGCGCCGATAATCTGCACGATTTTACCTGTGTTCATACTAAGAATAAGTTGTTTTTGAAAATGATTGAATGTGAGTGAGGGATTACTCCATGGCTTTCATGGCCGTGGTGATTTCGAGAAGTTCGTTGGTAATCTGGGCCTGGCGTGCCTTGTTGTATTCCAGCGTGAGCTCGCCGATGAGGGTCTTGGCGTTCTCTGTGGCGGATTTCATGGCAACCATGCGGGCAGACTGCTCGGAGGCCTTGCCTTCCAGCACCATCTGGGTGAGCAGGTTGGCGAAGTACAGCGGCAGGATGGACTTGAGCAGCTCCGTGGGGCTGGGCTCCAGCAGGTAATCACCGTGTTCTTCATCGGCGGCTTCCTCTGCCAGCTTGAGCAGGTCTTCCGGCTGAATGGGGAGAATGTCCACCACCTGCGGGCGCTGCACCATGATGTTGATGAACTTCTGGTAGACCACCGTCACGCGGTTGTAGGTGCCTTCCTCAAATCCCTTGCGGATGAAATCCAGGATGGCTTTCATCTCGGCTTCCTCCACGGTATCGCCAATGGAGAACGAAGCCACCAGCTTGCGGCCTACACGGGCAAACTGCGGGTTGAGCTTGACGCCGACGGTAAGGTAATCTGCCTCGGCCGGGCATTGCGTGAGCACCTCTTTGAAGAGGTTGGTGTTCAGGCCGCCGCAGAGGCCGCGGTCTGTGCTTACCACAATGACGAGCTGTTTGCCGGTTTCGCGCTTTTCCATGAGCTGGACGGAACCCTCGGCAATGGATTCCTGCAGGTGCTTGAATACTCGCGACAGTGCGCGGATGTAGACTCGCCCTTTCAATGCCAGCTCCTGAGCACGGCGCATCTTGGCAGACGCAACCATCTGCATCGCCTTGGTGATCTGCGATGTGTTGCGTACCGACTTGATGCGGCGTTTGATGTCTCTCAGGCTTGCCATGTCGTGTTACTTCAGGCGGGATTTGAAAGCGGTCATGAAGTCCTTGAGCGCGGCGTCGATTTCCGGCGTGAGCGCCTTTTCGGCTTCAATCTGGGTGAGCAGGGCAGCACCATTGACGCTGGCTTCTTCTTCCAGCTGGCGGCGCACGGCCTGAATCTTATCCACGGCTACATCATCGAGGAAGCCGCGCTGGATGGCATAGAGGTTGATGACCTCGATGCCCAGGCTCTTGGGTTCGTACTGCCCCTGCTTGAAGAGTTCCACGATGCGGCGGCCGCGCTCCAGCTTGGCCTTGGTGGCGGCGTCCAGGTCGGAGCCGAACTGGGCAAAGGCCTGGAGTTCTTCGAACTGGGCAAGGTCGAGCTTCACGGAGCCGGCCAGTTTCTTCACAATCTGGGTCTGGGCGCTGGAACCCACGCGGGATACCGAGATACCCACGTTGATGGCCGGGCGGACACCCTGGTAGAAGAGGTCGGTATCCAGGAAAATCTGACCGTCGGTAATGGAAATCACATTCGTGGGAATGTAGGCAGAAACGTCACCAGCCTGGGTTTCGATGATGGGCAGGGCGGTGAGGGAACCACCTTTACGACCACCTTCGCTGTTGATGCGGGCGGCGCGCTCCAGCAGGCGGCTGTGCAGGTAGAATACGTCGCCGGGATAGGCTTCGCGGCCGGAGGGACGGCGCAGAATGAGGGATACCTGGCGGTAGGCCACGGCGTGCTTGGAAAGGTCGTCATACACGATGAGGGCATCCTGGCCCTGGTCCATGAAGTATTCACCCATGGCGCAGCCGGCATAGGGCGCCAGGTACTGCATGGCGGCACTGTCGGAGGCGGAGGCCACCACCACAATGCTGTATTCCATGGCGCCGGCTTCTTCCAGCTTGGCCACCAGGCGGGAGACAGTGGCGCGTTTCTGGCCCACGGCCACGTAGATGCTGTAGAGCGGGCGGTGACCCGGCAGCTTGCCCTGTTCGGCCTGCTTGTTCTGCTGTGCCTGGGCAATCATGGTGTCGGTGGCAATGGTGGTCTTGCCGGTGGAGCGGTCGCCGATGATGAGCTCGCGCTGACCACGGCCGATGGGAATCATGGCATCGATGGGCAGAATGCCGGTCTGCACCGGCTGGTTCACGCCCTGGCGGGAGATGATGCCCGAAGCAATCTTTTCCACGGGGTAATAGGTGGTGGCCTGAATCGGGCCCTTGCCGTCCAGCGGGTTACCCAGGGTATCCACCACGCGGCCGAGCAGACCGGGACCCACGGGCACCTGGAGCAGGCGGCCGGTGGTCTTGCAGGTGTCGCCTTCCTTCAGGGAAGTGGCGTTGCCGATAAGCACGGCACCTACTTCGTGTTCTTCCAGGTTCATGGCGAGACCCATGACGCCGCCGGGGAATTCAATCATCTCATTGAGCATGGCGTTGCTCAGGCCCTCAATGTGGGCCACGCCGTCGCCAATGGCTTTGATAGTGCCTACGTTTTCGCTGACGGAGGCGGTGGAGATGTTGCGAATCTGTGCTTCGAGTTCTTGTACGATGTTGCTCATACCGTGGTGTGTTTAGAGAGTTTTAGTAAGTTGTTCAATGCGGGTGCGGACAGAGGCGTCCGTTACGTTATCGCCCACCTTGACGGTGAGCCCGGCAATAAGGGAGGAATCCACCTGCCAGTTGTAGTTCAGCCCAGCCTGGCGGGCATTCAGCCTGGCGGTGATGGCGGCCTGTTCCTCGGCCGTCAGCGGCACGGCGCTGGTGATGGTGGCGGTGTGGGCGGCCTGCTCCAGGCGCACCAGCTCGGTGAACGCGGTGAGCAGCGCCAGGTAGTTGCGCGGTTTGTCGGCTGCAATCTTAGCGGCCACCTGGCGAACGGTGGCTTCGTTCATCAGCCCGTCAGTCCCGATGCAGAGGCGCATGAGGCGCCGCGCCTGGGCTTGTACTTCTTTGCTTATCTTCATGGCTGATTACAGAGATTTGATGGCTTCGGCGTTGATGGCGCGGTGGTCGGCATCGCTCAGCACCTTGCCGGTAACGCGGGTGGTGGCTTCGGCCACCAGACGGGCAAATTCACCCTTGAGAGCGTCCTTTTCACGCTGGGTGTCCATTTCGGCCTGCTTGTGGGCATTCTCGATGACTGTCTGTGCCTCGGCGCTGGCCTTGGCCGAGAGGTCGGCCTGCAGGCGGGCGGCCGTTTCGCGGGCCTGCTCCACTTCCTTCTTGCCGGATTCGCGGGCTTCGTCCAGAATCTTCTCGCTGGTCAGTTTCACATCGGCCAGTTCCTGCTGGCTGCGGGCGTGCATATCCTCGCCCTCCTGGATGCGCTGGCGGCGTTCCTCCAGCTGCTTGAAGATGGGTTTGATGCCGAAGCAGACGACAATGGCAGCCAGAATGCAGAAGGCAATCAGGTGCGCGATGAAGGCATCGGTATGCAGACCGAAGTTGGTGGTCAGGTCCTGAATATCTGCGGCGAGAATCGGGGTGAGCATGGTTGTGAGTTGATTAAGTTAAAAACGGATGATGTAGAGAAGGGGAAAGGGGGCGGGGCATGCCGTTGTCTTGAATGGCCCGGCATGCCCAAGGGCAATTTAGCCCATGAAGATGGCCACGAAGGCCACACCTTCCACAAGAGCGGCCAGAATGATGGAGATGGTCAGCACCTGACCGGAGGCACCGGGGTTGCGACCGGTGGATTCAGCGGCTTTCATGCCGATGAGACCAATGCCGAGACCGGCACCGAGAACAGCCAGACCGGACTTGATGGCGGCGGTGGCAAGAGCGGGAATCATCATGATTGTTGTTTTTCTATTGTTTGTTGTTTATTGGGAAAACCCGCAGCTTCACGATTTGCTACATGATCAACTGCGGGAAGATGGTCTTTAGTGGGCGTGTTCTTCGTCGCCCCCTACCTGGGTTTTCAGGAAAATGGCCGTGAGCATCAGGAATACCAGAGCCTGCACAAAGCCGACCAGAATTTCCAGACACATGAAGGGCAGCATGGCAGCGGCGTTGCCCAGAATGCTGCCGCTCACGATGCTCATCTGCTCCAGAATGGCCTCGCCGGCGTAGATATTGCCGAAAAGACGGGCGGCCAGTGCCACCGGGCGGATGGCGATGGAGAGCAGCTCAATGAGCCCCACAAAGAAGAAGACGGGCAGCAGCAGGTTCTTGAGCAGGCCGGTGAGCCCGCCTTTGGGCCCGAAGATATGGCCTACAAAATGCACGATGCCTTGTTCCTTGATGCTCCAGATGAACCAGAGCAGAGTGTAGAACAGACCCAGGAAGAGTGTTACGTTCAAATCTGCATTGGCGCCGCGGAAAAGCGGGTGCCCATTGATGGTGATTTCGCCTACGCCGGGAATGAGGCCCATGTAGTTGCTGGTCAGGATGAGCAGGAATACCGTGGCGAAGTACCAGATGTATTTGCTGGCCAGTTTCTTGCCGATGAGGCCTTCCACAAAGTTGTACAGCAGCTCAAATACCCATTCCACGAAGTTCTGCAAGCCTCTGGGCACGCGCTGCATCTTGCGCGTAGCCAGGCGCAGCACTATGGTGAGCAGCACCACGGCTATGGTCATCATGACCATGGAGTTCGTGATGGGCAGGGAATGCCCCGGCCAGAAGGGTAAATCGATATTCCACAGAACCGGTGCATCTGTGGAGAGTCCATGGTGACCACCTTCCTCTGAAGCACACGCCACGCCGCTCATCAGAGCCACCAGACCGAGATTGATAGTAGTAAGGAGAGATTTCATCGCGATTGTCTCTAGACTACCACGTTTCGCCGCGGAGTCAAGGAGAAAATCCGGTTGATGCACATGAAATGTGACGATGAATCCACCTTGCCGTTACATCCACATGTGGCATTCATCCACGGTATCGTACAGCATGCTGGTGCTGCCGCTGGCATCATTGGCGGGGAGGGCAATGGCGTGGGTTTCGATGTGTTCCAGCGCGTCGTAGAGGGCGGTGCTTTCGCGGAAGTACTCGTTGAAGCGCTCCCGGTATTCGCCGTATGCGGCTTCGGAGCGATCTCCCTCCTCGGATACGCCCGGGGTGAACTCGAAAAAGATATCGCTCTTGCTGGTCAGGAACAGGCGCAGCAGCAGAAGCTGCTGGGTGAAGCTACCGCGGGAAAGGGTATCGAGAATGGCTGGCATTTCGTCCTTGCCCCAGGGGGTGGCCATCCAGCTGATGAGCATGTCGGTGCGGTGATAAATGGCTTTCGGGCCTTCCTCCGGCTGCCAGACGGCAGGAATGAGGGTATCATGGACGATGCGCCGCATTTCATCGATGATGCGCTCGTACTGGTTGAGCTGCTCCAGCTCGGTGCGGGCTTTGTACAGCCATATCCAGAGGATATCCTCCCATATTTCATGCGTCCAGGATTCACCCGGGGTGCGGAGGTAGCGGTAGAGGGGTACAAGGTAGGCGCAGCATTCCTGTGTGGTGCCGGCGGGCAGGTAACCCGGGAAAACGCAGTGCAATTCTTCCCCGGTGAGCCCCACGCCCCGCTTGGCTTCAATGCTGCGCAGGTACTCCTGGTCCTCCGGGCTTGTGAAATCGCTCCAGGGGTCGCTGAGGTGGAAGCCTGCCATTTACTTGCTGAAAACAGGGGCAGGCAGTTTGGGGGCCTGTTCCTTTTCATCGCCGACCATGTCGCCTACATCCTTGAAGGTGACAAAGATGAAGAACGTGAGCAGCAGGAAGAGGAAGCCTGTCTGAATCCACTCCAGCAGCTTGCCTCCCACCGGGCGGCGGAAGATGATTTCCAGCGTGCCCAGCACCACGTGCCCGCCGTCCACAATGGGCAGCGGCAGAATGTTCAGAACCGCCAGGTTCACATTCAGCACCACGGCAAACCACAGGATGAGTTTCCAGCCCTCATCCGTGCTCAGCATCTGGTACAGGTGGTTGCCGATGCCGACCGGGCCGGAGAGATGCTCCATGCCCACACTGCTGCCGGGTGCAGCCACTTTGGCCAGGGTTTCGCCCATCCAGCGGAAGCTCTGGTTAATCTGTTCCTGCACGCCGGGATGCTCGGTCTTGAGCATGTCGTCCATGCCGCCCCAGTTAAAGCCCATGATGGGGCGTGCTCCCGCCAGTCCCTGCCAGTTGGTGGGGATGGCCGGGGTGAGAGTGGTGGTCACTTCGCTGCCATCGGGGTTCTGGAGGGTGAGCTCCAGCGAGCCTTTTTCTGCAGCTTCGGAGACCGGCACGGGGGAATAAATGGCGGCGCCGTTGAGTTTCACGATGCGTTGCCCCTTTACCAGAGCGGCCTGTTCAGCCGGGGACCCGGGGATAATGTCGCCGATGAGGGCAGGGGCTGCGGGCATGATGCCTACCTGGCGCATGGCGCCGCGCTGCCACCATTTTGTTTCGGGCAGCTTGTAGCCGCTTTCGATGGTGAGCTGCTGTGTGCTGCCATCGGCCTGCGGGCGGTCTACGGTGAAGGAAATCTTTTCATGCTCACTCATGGCCACGAGTTCGCGTACGCCTTCCATGTTGCCCATCCACTTGTGCACCGGCTGGCCATCAATGGCGCGGATGGTGTCGCCCGGCAGCAGCCCGGCCTGTGCAGCAGGGGAATCGGCAGGAATGTAGCCGATGGTGGTGGTATTCATTTCGCTCACCGGCTTACCCACCACCCACACAATCATGGCGAAGAAGTATGCCAGCAGCAGCGAGGCAAACGGACCCGCCGCGGCAATAATCACTTTATCCAGCGGCTTGAGCGGTTTTAAATCCTTGGGGATATCAGCCTCGCCCTCAATGCCCTGCATGTCTGCCAGCTGGGGCAGTGAAACAAAGCCGCCTGCGGGAATCCAGCCGATGCCCCATTTCACGCCATTGATTTCCTTCTGCCAGAGGGGCTTGCCAAACCAGATCTGAAAGCGGTCGATGTACGCCCCGCGCCATTTGCCGGCCAGAAAATGCCCCAGTTCGTGCACAAATATCATCACGTTGAAGAACATGACGACAAGGAAAATAAGCCAGGCGGTTTCGAGGGTGGAAAGAATGGAGCTAATCATGAGAATACTGACCGCATGCTACCAGAGCGGGAAAGGCTGCGCAAGTGCGTGATTTGACATAATTTTCTTGTTGACGAAACGACAAACTGTGCTATAACGGTAGTAACGCTGTATCTTCTTGCCATGAAAAGGAATTCAATAACTATCATTTGTGCGCTGCTGACCCTGGCGGTTTGCATGCTGCTGGGAGTTGTTTTCGGGGTGAACGATCTGGCCATCGCTGACCAGCAGGATGATGTGCAAAAGGCTGTGGTAAGCAGTCGGAACTAGTTGCTGCACGAGCAAGACACCAGAAGCGCAGCATCCTGACGGAATGCTGCGCTTCTGGTTTTTTCTACTGTCTGCCTGGTTATCAGAACAGCAGGTGTGCCTGGATACCCGTGGCACTCACGGTGCTCACGCTGCGGTAGGCAGGGTCAATGTAGAGCTGGTAGAACGGAGCTATGGACACATAGTCATTCAGCTGTACACGATAGGTGAATTCCAGCACTTTTTCAAACTCGTTCACGAGCGGGGATTCGAAGGTATCTGCACCCTTGTACACACCGAAAGCGGCGCCGAAGTAATCCTGCGGGCGGCTGGGAACAAAGCGCACGGTGGTACCGACCATGAGTTCCTTGCGGGCGCGCTGGTGTTCGCTGCTGGCGCAGGAAACGCGGCCGTATACCTTCACGCGGTCATTGATGTCGTACTCCACGCCGGTCATGAGACCCACGGAATCGTGCTGCTCATCGCGGCCGATAGCGTTCGGGGTTTCCATGCTGCAGAAGAAGGGCATGATGCGCCAGGTGCCCTTGCCATCGGCGAAGCGGCGGCCATACTCGCCCACCACGGCATAGCCGTTCGTGTTGTCGAAGTTAAGCGGGTTTTCACCCAGGCCTACGCCCGTGGCAATAATGGCACCGGTGAAGAAGCTGTTTTCGTCAATCTCGTGCTGAATCACGGCGCCGGGGGTGCCATAGTACATGGGAGCTACGGGAGTTTTCTCGAAGCCGTCATTGGCAAAGCGGGCATGGCCGATGCGGTCGAAGTACATGCTCATCCAGATGGCGCCCACGTTGAGGCAGGTGCGCTTGTTGTTGAAGTACTGCTTCAGCGTGGCGTTCATGAGGTAGAGACCAGCAGGGCCGCAGAGGTCGGTGTGGTGACCCGTGGCGGTGCCGAAGCCGCCGTCATAGAAAAATGCCTTGCTGTCGGAGTCGTCATCCAGACCCCAGGAACCGGCCACGGCCACGTTCAGCCAGGTGCCGCCGTTCACCTCGTCCTTGATAAGGCGCTGGTTCAGGGAGGCAAACACCAGGGCTACATAGTTGTCCGAATTATAGCCGGGGGCCAGGTGGCTCACGCCCCAGTAGCCGCCAAAGATTTCGAGGTCAAAGGTGGTGCCGGTGGCGTTGTAAAGCTTCTGCTTGTATGCCGGGGCGTCTTCGCCGGGAATGCCCAGCGAACCGTCGTAGAACATGTGGAAGGTATCACAGGTTTCACCAGCCTGGAGCATGCCGCCCAGTGCCAGTACAGATGCAAGTAAGGTCTTGAATTTCATAACAGCGTCTGCATCCTTTAACATAATTATTAGTGTTTGACAAGCTAATTAAGACGAAAAGCGCTTTATTTGCGGGTTTCTGATGCTTCTGGAGCTTTTTAAATATATTGACCCGCCGGGCACACGTCTACCCGGCGGGTCGTTTTGCTGCGATACACGACTAGGCAGCACGACAATTTTTATCAGAATGAGAATACCGCCTGCACGCCGCAGATGCTTTCGCTGCTGACATCGCGGTAGGCGGGGTTCTTGATAAACTGGTAATGGGGAACAATTCGGAGGTAATCGTTCACCTGGAGACTGTACATGAGCTCCAGTACCTGTTCGCGGCGGTGGCCGGCGCTTTCTTCATCCTCATCGCTCAGATAAGCGGGATAGCCGCGATAATTGTTGACGGCTCCCTTGTAGATTCCATAGGCAATGCCGAAGAAATCATCCTCGCGGCTGGGAATGAGCCTGAGGTGTGCCCCCATGCTGAATTCGGCGGCGTTGCCGGAGAGGTGGTCATGGTGGGCGATACCTGCGCGGGAGTATACAGAGAGGGTATCGTTCACGGTATATTCAATGCTGCCGGCCAGCCCCCAGTTGGTGCGCTGGTGCTCGCCCTTACCCAGGTCGATATCCACTTTCTGGAAGAAAGGGGTGAGTCGCAGGGTGGCATCGCCATCCGCAAAGATATGCCCCCATTCTGCCACCACGGCGTAGCCATCGCAGTTGCTGGAGCGGAAGGGATTGCTGCGGTAATCGCAGCCGGTGCGGGTGACCGCTGCCTGCACATAGTTGGCGGAATCGAGCTCAAATTGCGCCACGGCGCCCAGGTTGGCATCCGCAAGCGGGAGCACGGAGCTGTAGACAAAGCCATCGTTCACGAAGCTGGAGAAGGAATCGTTGGCGATGGTGACGCCATCGAAATAGTTGGTAAGGTTGACCATGCCGGCAATGATGCAGGCGCGCTTGTTGTTGAAATACTGCATGAGAGCCAGCTCGGGGACAACAAGGTCTGCGGGACCGTAGATATCGGCATGCAGGCCGGAGGCATTGGCATAGCCATCGGTGAACAAGCTGTTCTGGCGGGCCGATTTGCGGTCGAGCGCCCAGGAGCCGGAGAGCTCGGCGCGCAGCCAGGTGCCGCCGTTCACTTCATCCTTGATGAGCCGCTGGTTGAGGGCGGCATGAAGCAGGAAGAAGTGGTTGTGCTTGTTGGTCCCGGGCATGGCGTTGCTGGTCTGCCAATAGCCATAGGCGGCATCCGCATACCACTGGGTGCCATATTGTTCATTGGCGGTGATTTTATACTCCGGGTCGCCCTCTTCCGGGGTGAACATGTTGATACCCTGGAGAATCTCTCCTGCCGTTGGCTCTGAGGTTTCGCCGGCCAGCACGGGCAGGGCGGCAAGCCCGGCCATGGCCAGTGCGGTGATGTTCTTTTTCTTCATGTTGTATGGTTTTTGTTGTGTTGGTGAAAATTAGCGTTTTTTTCTGGTAGGGCGGGTGGCGCAGCTGCCGGTGCACTGGCTGCATCCGCCGGTGCAGCCTCCCGTTTTCTTGCGGCGCATGCACGAGCGAAGCGCCAGCGCTGCCAGCGCAAGCAGTATCAGGATGATAATAGCGTCTGCCATGGGGGTGTTAGCTGGTGTGCCGGGGGGCGGGACGCACCACTTGGAAGATGATGAGCAGGGCGAGCAGGACGGCGATGACCTGGGCGGTGCCCATGGCTCCGGTGGTGAAATAAAGGCCGAGCTGGTAGGTGATGAAGGCTATGGCATAGGCCCAGAGGGTCATGTAGCCAATGGCAAACCAGGTCCAGCGGGAACTGTTCATTTCGCGGCGTATGGCTCCGCATGCAGCAAAGCAGGGGGCACAGAGAATGTTGAAGAGCAGGAAGGAGAGCGCACCCAGCGTGCTGAAAGCTCCGGCGGCGGTGACATTGCCGGCTACTCCGGTGGTTTCGGCGGTTTCTTCCACCTCCGGGAACATAAAGGAAACGGCTTTGTTGATGTAGTCGAGCAGGCTGCTGGATTCCTGGCTGGAGGGGGCCGCTGTGGGTTCTGCTTCTTCCTGAATCTCCGGAGCCGGGGCTGTGTTGCGGGCGGTGGAATCGGCCTGCCAGAGCGCGAGGGTCAGCGCATTGAGGGCGTTGGCCTTGCTGAGGTCGCGGCTGCGCGGCAGGGCGCCATCTGCGGCGGCGGATTCCGGTTCATCCTGGGCGGGGTAGAGCACCCCGATGGTGCTGACCACGTTTTCCTTGGCCACCAGCCCGGTAACGGTGGCAACGGCTGGTTTCCAGTCGCCCCAGCCCAGGGGGGCGAATACCGGGGCAAAGAGATTGCCGGTTTCGGCCAGTATGCTCTGGCTCACCGCGCCTTCATTTTCAGTGGTGTTCAGGTATTCGAGCTTCCAATTATAGTTCGAGAGCCCCCAGATGAGCGCCGAGGCCAGGAAAATGACCGTACCGGCTTTTTGTACAAAGGCTTTGCAGCGCTCCATGGCGCGCAGGTTGATGTTGGTGGCCTGCGGCATGTGGTAGGCAGGCATTTCCATGACAAAGGGATTGTATCCCCCTGCGAACATGTGCATCTTGCGCAGCATCATGCCCCCCAGTATCACCGAGCCGAAGCCGGTGAAGTAGGCAATGGTGGCTACGGTGGCGGTCTGCCCGATCATGGCGCCGATGAGTGCCAGAATGGGCAGCTTCGCACCGCAGGGCACAAAGGTGGTGAGCATGATGGTCATGCGGCGGTCTTTTTCGTTTTCTATGGTGCGGGTGGTCATGACTCCCGGCACGCCGCAGCCCATGCTCACCATGAGCGGAATGACGGATTTGCCGCTCAGGCCGATGGCTCGGAAAATGCGGTCGAGCATGAAGGCCACGCGCGCCATATAACCGCAGTCCTCCAGCAGCGACATGAGCAGGAACAGCACGGCCATTTGCGGCAGGAATCCCAGCACGGCCCCTACACCGGCCACGATGCCATCTGCTATGATGGCTTGCAGCTGCGGGCTGCAGGCCAGGGTGCAGCGCCCCAGCATACCCACGCCGAAGGCCACGAGGCTCAGGATGATGAACCAGGAGATGAACTCGGTGCGGCTGGCGCGGCCTGTCAGTTTCATGGGGGACTTGCAGAAGCCGTGTGTGCGGCTGCCGTATACATTGCCTTTTTTGACCCCCCTGCGGCAGAGGCAGACCAGAAGCAGCCAGGCGTTGGTCGCGAGGAGCAGGTAGATGAGCCCGCTGTGCAGCACGCCCGGCAGGTGCGGGCATACGTATTCCAGCAGGAAGGGCGCGAGCATGAGGTAGAGCCAGGCGCCGTTCATGTTCAAATCGTGCAGGCGGCGCAGGGTGACCGGAAATATCAGAATCATGCCCAGAATGGCGCTGAACATGGTGAGCGCTTCCACCCCGGCGGCTTCGTTGCCGATGAATCCGGCCAGCCAGCCTCCCACGACCGGGCCGAAGAGTACATCGTTTGCCCAGTCTGTGCCCCACACCCCCACGGTGTTGATGGAGATGTAGTAGATGGCATACATGATGCCGATGAAAATGACGGGTCCGGCAATGCGGTGGGTGAGCACGGCATCCACCCGCTGCGAAAAGTGTTCCTTCTGCCCCCGCTGCACCAGCACTTCCGGTATAAAGGCGCAGATGGCATCATACCGCGCGCCGGCGATGATGGCGGCAACGTCGTCCTGCATGTCGGTTTCCAGCGCCATGCGGATATCCTCCAGAGCGTGGGCTTTCACCTTGCTCACGCCCTTTTGAAGCAGTTCCTCGCCCTCCAGCATCTTGACGGCCTCGAAGCGGTTGGCGCCGTATTCTTCCTGCACCTGCGCAATGGCGGCTTCCACCGTTGCCGGGTATGCCAGCTGCCGGGGGGCAGGGGGCGCAGGAGCCAGCATGTGCTCCACCAGTCTGGAAATGCCCGTCTGCTTCAGTGCGCTCACCTCCACCACCGGGCAACCCAGCTGGCGGCTCAGTGCTGCGGTGTCTATCTTCATGCCGCGCTCGGCCAGCAGGTCGCACATGTTCAGCGCCACGATGATGGGCAACCCGGTTTCCATGAGCTGCGAGGTGAGATACAGGTTGCGTTCCAGATTAGTGGCATCTACCACGTTGACCACCATGTCCGGCTTTTCTTCCAGCAGGTAACGGCGCGATACCACCTCCTCCGGCGAATAGGGTGAAAGCGAATAGATGCCCGGCAAATCCTGCAGCTCGATTTCCTCGTGTTCGGTCAGCTGACCGCCCTTGCGGTCTACGGTCACCCCGGGCCAGTTGCCCACATACTGGTTGGCGCCGGTCAGCTCGTTGAACAGCGTGGTCTTGCCGCTGTTCGGGTTGCCTGCGAGTGCGATGCTTTTTTTCATCTCGGGGAGAATTATTTGTGGAATGTCTCTACTTCGATGCAGGCGGCTTCTGCCTTGCGCAGCGATAATTGAAATCCTCGTACGGTTACTTCCAGCGGGTCGCCAAACGGTGCCATCTTCCTCACCGTGATTTCCGCATTGCGCGTCACTCCCATGTCCAGAATGCGCTGCCGCAGCGCGCCTTCGCCATGTACCCGCTCAACGCGTACCCTTGTGCCAATCCTCACCTGGTCTAATCGTAATGTTTCGCTCTCCTTCATCGGGACTATTGTAATGACAAGCGGGATATTAGTTGAGACTAACTCTTTTGTCAACTCTTTTTTTCGGGGGCGTGGCGTAAAGGGTGTCATGTTCAGCAGGGAGAAGAGGGGAATGACAGATAGGCGGGTTGAATAACAGGGAGATTGTTGTATGCTAGAGGCATGTTCATTTTCACGGTAAAGCAGGGGCATTGTGCCATTGTTGAGATGTTCGGCAAGCCCACAGCAGTAAAGAAGAGCGGCTTGCAGTTCCGAATTCCCTTCTTGCAGAAATTGCGGGATGTATCACCAGCGTGGGGCACCCAGACCAACAAGGACGGCTACTTCATTGAGTTGACAGAGCAGCTGCTGGATACTCAGCCCCGCTCTTGCATTACCAAGGACAACGCTACCATGCAGATGAATTGCGTGGTTCGCTGGCGCATCACGGATCCCATCAAGGCTGTGTATGAGGTGGAGCGTCTGCACCAGTCGCTCATTGAGTTGGTGCTGAATGAAATGCGTTCTCTTATCGGCAGCCGGAATCTGGACGAAATTCTGTCCTCGCGTTCCGAAATGTCGGAGAAGGTGACCCTGGCCGTATCCTCTACCGTATCGCGCTGGGGCATAGCCATCACCTCCATCGAAATCAAGGAACTCACGACCGATACCGAAACGCGGGAAGCGATGCTGCGCCAGATGGAGGCCGAGCGAATCAGCCGTTCCACCGCCTTGCAGGCAGAGGGCGAAAGCACCGCCAAGGTGCGCCTGGCCGAGGCTGAGAAACAGGCGGCTATTCTGCGGGCTCAGGGTGCAGCGGAAGCCATGCGTCTGGCAGCAGAGGCCGAGACTGCCTACGTGGAAAAACTGGCTTCCGTGATAGGAGCAGATGCCGCAGCCAAGGTTCTCATGAACCGCCAGGCGCTGGAAGGCTATGCCACTATTTCATCTAATCCGGCATCTACGGTATACCTGCCCAATAGCGTGCCTGCCGTGGTAGACCTCAAACGATAAGCATGAGTATGATTTCTGCGCTTTTTCTTGCTGATTTCTTTGGCGTTAGCAATGGCACTTTCCTGCATTGGATGCTGGCTATAAGCCTTACGCTGCTGGTGCTGGATGTGTTTTGCAACACGGAGTTCCTTTCCTGGATATCCATGCTGGTGTTTTCCCTGTGGGCTACCATGCAGTTCAACCTGCCAGTGCAGTGGATGGTGCTGGTGTATATCCTTATACTGATTCTCTGCGCAGTGTTCTATTACACCTTGTGGACGCATTGTGTGCGCCGCCTGGTGATGGATTGCATCATGCGCCGGGCCCCAAAGGAAGCTCAGGAATCCCTTTCCGGTACGCCGGGGAAAATTGTGGGCGAGGATGACAACCTTTGCGTTAAATATGGTGACCAGTACCTGCCGGTAGCCGTGGAATGCCGCAGTGAATATACGGCCGGGGATTCCGTGCTCATCACAGAAGTGAAAAATGGATTTGCCTATGTGAAGCGCAGCGGCGAATAAGACCAGGAAATTTTCTCTCCATACAAGCCGGGGTAGGGGGCAACTCCTGCTCCGGCGTTATTTTTGTCAGAATACAGGATTGCAAGAAGTCATGAAATATGCTACTCTTCGCGCGTTATGGCAAACACTTCACTTACCCCCGAATTGGCAAAGCTGGCCGGTGAGCTGGCCGCTGCATTTGCAAACAGCCAGAAGGTAGTGGCCGCCAAGGCCCGCATCGGACTTTTTTACCAGAACCCGGAAGCTACAGATTTGTTCCGCAAGGTGAGCGAATATGGCGAAACGCTTCGCAACAAGCACATGGAAGGTATGCCCCCCTCGGAAGAGGAGCTGAGTAAGTTTGACCAGCTGCGCTCCGCCGTGGTGGAGAACGAGCTCTGCAAGGGCTTCCTGGAATCCCGCCAGCTGCTGGATGATATGCTCTCTGTGGTGAACCAGTACCTCTGCCTGGCTATTGAGAAGGGCGCCGCCCCCAGCGATGAGGAAGTGGCCGAGAGCATGACGCAGCAGATGAGCTCCTGCTCTTGCGGTGGTGGTTGCCACGGTGACTGCGGCGACTGCGACAACGAATCCTGCGGCAAGAAGAGCTGCAACTGCGGGCCTGATTGCACCTGTGGCTGCCAGGAAGGCAAGGAATGCACCTGCGGCGATGGCGAATGCTGCGGCAAGCATGGCGAGGGCCATGAATGCAAGTGCGGCAAGCACTAAATCATCTCAACCTTTATACACGGAATGTTCCGCTGGGTGAAATCCCGTGTCTTTTTCCTGGTCGTGGTGCTGCTGGCGGCAGCATTCATGGCCTGGAAGGGGGCATACACCTGGCGGGTTCCGTTTGAATTCCCCTGGTGGGGGTGGGGAGCCGTGCTCCTGCCACTTCTGGCGGGGCTGGGCATGTGGCTGGCGCGGCGTCTGCGCAAGCCGGTGCTGCCCACGGTGGGCAGCCTGTGGGTGCTGCTGGTGCTGGCTTTTGCGGTGAATAGCGTGTGCAACCTGTACGCCTATTCTGCACCGTGGCAGCTACCTGTTTCCGTGCTCATGACCATGGGGAGCATCCTGCTGCTCTGGGCTGTTTTTCGGGCAGGCTCCATCGTGTTCTGGTGCGTTTTCCTGGTGCTGGAAATCATGCAGATATGCAGTTTCCAGCAATATGGTTCGCGCATCAATTCGCTGGTAGTGGCTGAAACCTTCGAGGCATCGTGGGAAGAGGCCCTGGCATACATGACCCCCATCAATCTGGGCACACTGGCGCTCTCGTTTGTCTTGTCCATCCTGTTCTGCTGGGGGCTGCGTCGCCTGTTCCGCCGCCAGCACAGCCTGACCCTGTTCAATGGGGCCTGCCTGTTTGGCGGGGCGAGCCTGGTGCTGGGGCTGCTGATTCCGCCCAACAAACAGAAGCAGGATTTTTACTGGCCTGTGGCCGAGGTTCCGGGGCTTTACCAGGCAGTCAGCGAGGCGCTTACCATCAACGAAGCGACCATCAACCAGGTGGAAAGCCTCAATTCCCCGGCTGAGAAGCCCAGCAAGCTGCACACACTGCGTGGGAATGAGGGCGTGGTGCTGCTCGTGCATGTGGGTGAGAGCATCCGGGCCGATCGCATGAGCCTGAATGGCTATGAACGCGATACCACCCCCTGGCTGCGGAGCCAGCGCCACATTATCAATTTCCCCGATTGTATTTCCGCGGCCTGCGATACCTGCCAGGCGGAGATTGCCATCCTGACGGATGCCCGACGCGATATTTTTGAGAAGCGGTCGGAGATGCTGCCCACGACGGGTTCTGTGCTGGAGCTTTTTACGGCAAATGGGTTTGATATGTACTCATTTTTCGGGCGGCGCTGCGCGCAGAAGCTGAAATACGACCGCGTGGTGCTCATGCTGACCCGGAAATCGAAGCAGAAGTTCAATGCTCCCGGCAGTCCCTGGACGGCTGTGCCGCAGATGCAGGAGGTGTTGCAGAATACACCCGCAGAGCAGAATCTCCTTTTCTTTGTGAACAACGAGGGCAGCCACACCCCCTTTGAACACTACGACCGCCAGAATACGCCGTTTGCTCCTGCTGCGGTGCATTTCCAGAATCCTGCCTCCCAGGCGGCGGAGGTGAATAACGCTTACGACAGCTCTATTCACTACACCGATGAGTTTTTCCGCCGTGTGGTGGAGCTGGTGGGTAATCGACCCTTTGTGTACCTCTATGTGAGCGACCATGGCGAATACCTGGGACACGATGGCATGTGGGGGCGCGCCGCGCTGGGAGAACAGCATGTTTCCTACCACTCCACCGGCGGGTGCCGGGTTGGTATGTTTGTGCTGTATAACGAAGCTTTTGCAGCGCTGCATCCGCATTTTGCAACAGCGCTGCAGCAGCTCCGCGACAATGCCGGGCTTACCGTGGCTCACGAACATGTATTCCACACCCTGCTGGGCTTGTTCAAGCTGGAGACTCCCTATTATAATCCGCAACTCGACCTCACTTCGCCGCAGGTCCAGTCCTATTCCGGCCCGCGCCCCTGATTTTCCTATACCCTTTTCCCTATGACATTTCTGTTTTATCTGGTGACGGCTCTTGTATCGCTTGCAGTGGGTGGCCTGCTGGGCTACCTGGTGGCCACACTGCGCCGCAAGGAGGTGGATGCGCAGGTGCTCAACCTGCAGCAGCAGAATGATTTTCTGAAACTCCAGATGCAGGCCGAGGAGCAGCGCTGGCAGGAGCGCCAGAAGCAGCTGGAAGAACGCTTCGAGCAGCTTTCGCGCCGTATTCTCGACCACAATACCGACCAGCTCAAGACCAGCAGCAAGGAACAGCTCAGCCATGTGCTCCAGCCCCTGCGCGAGCAGCTGGATGTGCTGCGCAAGGCGGTGTCCGATACGAATACCGGCAATGCCACCGCCCGTACCAGCATTGAGACACTGGTCAAGCAGCTCATGGAACGCGCCGACGGTATCAGCAAGGATGCCTCGAACCTGACGCGCGCGCTGAAGGGCGATTCCAAAATGCAGGGCGACTGGGGCGAAATGGTGCTTTCCCGTCTGCTGGAGAGCAGCGGTCTGCACCAGGGTAATGAGTTCTCTACCCAATGTTCCTATAAGGACAAGGAGGGTAATATCTTCCGCCCGGATGTGGTGGTTCACCTGCCGGAAAATCGCCATATCATCATAGATTCCAAGGTGTCGCTCACGGCATACGCCCGCCTGATGGAGCTGGATGCCGACGCTGCCCCGGCGGAGCGAGAAGCCGTCATCAAGGCGCATGTGGATTCGGTGCGCAAGCATATTCAGGAACTGGCCGGCAAGGACTACGCCGCTATTGTTCCCGGCGCCATCGGGCATGTGCTCATGTTCATGCCGAATGAGTCCGCCTATATTGGCGCCGTGCAGGCGCAGCCCTCGCTGGTGCACGAGGCTTACGAAAGCGGTGTACTGCTCATCAGCCCCACAAACCTGCTTATGGCGCTGCAGCTCGCCAGCAACCTCTGGCAGAAGGAACGCCAGTCGCGCAATGTGCGCAATATCATCGACCGCGCGGAATCGCTTTACAAGAAGTGCGCCACGCTCGATGACAGTATGGAGAAAATCAAGCGCGCTATTGATACGCTCTCCAAGGCGTATGAACAAGCCCGCGGCCAGTTCAAGACCGGCAATGGTAACCTGGTGCGCCAGATCGAGGATTTGCGCAGCTATGGCATCAACCCCAGCCGGCGCCTCTCGCTGGAGGAGGTGGCCGATGGCCCCGAGGAGGAGCTGTAAATACGCCGGATGCGTGGGGGCGGTTTCTGGGTGTCTCTCGCCTCTGGTTGTGCTAATGCACTGAATACAAACAGTATTGCGTAAAAAGAAATCCTGTTCGCTGTCTTGGCGCGGTTAAGCAGGTGGCTTTCGCTTCCGGTATATTCGGGGGATTGGGCAGTAGCAGAAGTGCTGCCGGGGCATGGCGTCATGCCGGATAACGATTAGACCCGGGCTATATTGCAGGTGCAATATGGCAGGTGGTCAGAGATTCGTGGGACATATGCCGCGCTGGTGGCAGCTGGCGGTGGCTTTTCCGGTGGGCCTGGGAAGCGGGATTCTTCCCCGCCCGGTTCAGATGCTGCCGCGGGCGGAACCGGAGCCGGTTCTTGCTGCCGGGCTACAGGTTGTGCAGCAAAATGAAGAAAGTGTCCTTTTTCGCTTTTCAGACACCCAGAGCTGTGATAAGATGCGGTCATGGCAGAAAACGAATTGAGCATTGGCGTAGACATGGGGGGCACCTCCATCAAGTTTGCTGTAGTAAAGGGTACAGAGTTAATTGGGCGGGCTGAACCCGTGCGCACGCAGGATTTTGTGGCGCCGGATGCCATTTTTGCCGAGGTCGGCAAGCGCCTCAAGGAACTCATTGCCCAATATCCCGATGTAAAAGCCGTGGGTATGGGTATTCCTGGCTTTGTGGACCATGACCGCGGCATTGCTGATTCGCTTACAAATGTGCCGGGGTGGTACGATGTGCCCGTGCGCGATATGCTGGAGGAGATGACCGGGCTCCCCGCCGCTGTGGACAACGATGCCAACTGCATGGCCTACGCGGAATGGAAGCTGGGGGCTGGCAAGGGACTCAATGACCTGGTCTGCCTTACCCTGGGTACGGGCGTGGGCTCCGGCATCGTGGCCAATGGGCAGATGCTGCGAGGCTCGCTGGGGGCTGCTGGTGAGCTGGGGCATGTGAGCATCGATTACAATGGCCGCGAGGGCTATTACCACAACTACGGCGCACTGGAAAATTACATTGGTCACCCCCGCATTCAGGAGGATGCCGCCGCGGCTTATGCTGCCGCGGGGCAGGAGAAGAGTTTTGATGACTGCGCTCCCTATCCGTTGGAACTTGCGGCCAGGGATGGCGACCCGGTGGCTCTTGCCATGTGGGATGACATTGCCCGCAAGCTGGCTACCGGCCTGCTGAACTGCCATTATCTGCTCAACCCGGCCGCCTTCATCATCGGTGGCGGGGTAGCCAAGGCCGGAGACCTGCTCATGGAGCCGCTGCGCAAGTATCTGCAGGCGCAGATGTATGCCCCGCACTATGCCAGACTGCAGATCCTGCCCGCCCAGTTCAGCAATGAAGCCGGTATCATCGGCGCTGCGGTCATGGCGCTGGAGGAGGCCAAATCTCGCTCCAATGCATGAGCCGTACCGGTGAAGAAAACGCTGCTAAGGGAGAGCTGCGCCTCTGTGCCCGCCTGGGGCTGGAGGAGGCGCAGGCGGCGGCTTTGCTGGCGGCCATGAGGGCAGGGGAATCATCCCGCGGTGCAGTGGTGCTCACGGCGCGCGCGCCGCAGGATTATACTCCACCGTTTGATTGCGCCGCCCTGGATGCCCCCTGGCTCCCTCCGCGCGTGTATGTGCCGGCGGCCGGGGTGAAGCCCACGGCGCATGCAGATTATGCGGCCGGATTGTATTATTCGCTCGATTTATCATCGTGCTGGGAATCGGCATGTCTGGCCGAGGTGCCGGCGCCGGCCTCCTCGCTCGACCTGTGCGCCGCCCCCGGCGGCAAGACTATGCTGATGGCGGCGCGTTTCGGCGCAGAGAATCACACGGCCAATGAGGTGCACCCCGGGCGCCGGGGTATCTTGCGCCAGAATCTGGAGCAGTGCGGCATGCCCCAGGTGCGCGTGACCGGCAACCGGCCGGACCAGTGGGCGCGCAGTGGCGAAACGTTTGATTTGCTGCTGGTGGATGCTCCGTGCAGCGGGCAGTCGCTGCTGTGCAAGGGAATCAAAAACCCTGGTTGCCTGAGCTCCTCGATGGTGAATGGCAATGCCAAGCGCCAGAAGGGTATCATGCTTTCTGCCGTGCAATGTGTGAACCCCGGTGGCCACATTGTGTATACCACCTGTACCTACGACCCCGAGGAAAACGAAAAAGTGATGGCCTACATCCTGAAGCGTGTTCCCGGTTGGTCTGCCGTGGAAGTGCCGCTGCTGGCGCCTTTCCGTTCGGCACTTGCAGATTTTCCTGCGTATCGTCTCTTGCCTGCGCATGGATTCGGAGCTGGTGGCTTCTGCTGCCTCCTTCGCAAAGGAAATAAATAAATTATTGAACATAACACGCCTTATCTGTATCTAACCCCCGTAAATAACCGCCATGAAATCCAAACTGTTCCTCATGCTTGCAGCTCTGCTGCCCTCCGTTATGGCCTCTCCGCTTCCGGAAAAGGCTGATTTGCTCGCTTCCAATACTGTTGTTGCCCAGTACATCGGCACGGTAGAACGCGCCTGCCATTTCCGCACGGCTCTCTGCCCCGACCGCTGCGACCATGGTATGAAGGCTGCCCAGTTCCGCGTGCTTTCCAATGAAGACTACCAGAAACCCGGCAAGTATGGCGATGATAAAGCTGCCGCTGGCAACATGATTATGGTAGATGCCAGAAAGGATGTGCCCGGCCAGCCCGAGGGTATGCTCAAGAAGCTTGCTGACCTTAAACCCGGTCAGGTGGTGCGCCTTACCCAGAAGCATTATTATGCCGACCTGGGCAATGTGGTGATGCCTATCCGCCCCATCACCGAGCTTGAAGTGCTCAAGGGTGGCGCCTGCGAGGAGATTCCTTCCGTGCCGAAGGACCCCGCCAATCACGACGATGAGGTCATGCCGCTTCCGCTCTGATTTTTCCAGATAAACCAAAGCCCGCCAACCGGCGGGCTTTTTTTCTTCTTTTACCAGGGCAGGCTCACATAGCCCAGCAGGCGCAGCAACCATAAATTCAGCGCGGCAAGCGCCAGCAGATGCCAGAAAATAATCCACCCGGCGCTGACCAGCTGGCGCGGTTTGTTGGCGGTGCTGCCGCGTCCCATCACAACCTTGCGGTTCTGCTGGGCAAAGATGATTTCCTCATTGGGTGCCAGTTCTTCTCTCATGCGGACAACACGAGCAATGTACCACATTCACTCTCGCCTGGCAATAACTTTCACCGAAAAAGCGGGGCATGGGGCTGCCTGGTGTTGACTCGTGCAAGGGGGTGTGCTATGATGCCCCCCCATGAATCGATGCTGCTTATATGCTTTGGCTTGCCTTCTGGGGCTTCCTCTGGTTTCCTGCCGGGAGCAGGAAGAAAAAACAGTTACCACAGCGCCAGCTGCGGAACTGAGTCCGGTGGCGTCCTCCCTGCGCGAAATGATAGCCAGAGTGCAGGCGATTCATGAGCATATCAAGGGCATGAAAACGCAGGATGATGTGGCCCGACTGCTGCCGGAGATGGTAGGTGAAATGGCTCGTTACAAGGAATTGTACTTGTCTCTCACCCCGCCTGAGGAGGACGATGAGGCCTGCCGTGCGGCTGTACAGGAACTTGAGGCTGCATTCCGCGCTCTTGCCGAAACCGCATCGACCGATGCCTTTGTGGAGCTTATCTGGGCAAATCCCGGGTTGCAGTTCCACCTGCTGGTGGCAGGGGAGGGTTTCCCCTGTGTTGTGAATCCCCAGACGGCGGATTACATCCTGCAATGCCAGGTGACGGGGCTGGATATACCCGCAGCGATGCGCGCGGATATTGACTCCATTTATGCCGAGGCGGCCCAGCGCCATGCCGATTTTATGGCGAAGAACTCCCAGAATTATGCCGGTGGCAATGGTTCTTCCGAGGCTCAGGCCATTATCCTGCGCCCCTGTGTCGAGGCTGCAGAAGACCAGAATACAGATGAGCTGGCCGATAAGCTCATGGTGGATTATATGCGCGCCGTCTACCCGCAGTTCCGCTTTGGCTTCGGGCGTTTCGCCTTTACACCCGATGGGGCCTATTACTCATCCAAGGTGCAATTCCCCGGGCTTTATACGGATGACAAGGGTGAGACCCAGCTCATTAAATTCCCCGTCACCTTCTGCCGCCGTCTGCCGAAGCAGGGCGAGTGAGCTGCTGCGGCAGCACTCCAAAAATGTGATTATGTCTAAGCTTATTCTCGACAAATGGCAGGGAATATGATTTAGTACTCCCGCACATAGATTTTCTAACGCATATGAAGTCCTACACCATTTTCCAGAAGTCTGATGACGAGACCGTCAATGCTTTCCTTGAGTGGATGCGCAACCAGGAACGCGGCGTATACCGCGCTGCGCTTCGCGAGCTGGGTGCCCTCAAGAAGCTGCGTCCCCAGTACATGCAGCAGAAGCCCGTGGCAGAGCAGTTTGCCTGGATTAAGAAGATGCTGTCCTGGAAGCCCTCCGAGACGATTGCGGACCACCTGCTGCAGGTATGGCTGATTCGCAAGCACGAGGGTATGCTGGTGAGCTTCATCGAGAAGCTGGGTATCGAGCACAACGGCCACGGCGTGGTGGATGTGCTGCCCGAGACGCTGGATGCCGATAAGCTCAAGGAAGCTGTGGATGCTCTGTTTGAGACCTATCCGGCCGGTGCTGTTTCTGTGTATCTGCACATGTTCCAGAACCAGACCGAGGAAGGCTGGCCCGAGCTGCAGGCTATCCTCGAGAACGACGAGCGTATCACGATCAAGTAAGCGCTACTGATTTTCAATGCCGAAGCGGCCGGCACGGGTGGGGAACTGCCCGTCGGCCGCTTTTTCTCACTTACCGCTGCCATGACCGAGGACGAACAATTTATGCTGCTTGCCATGCGCGAGGCTGAAAAGGCCCGCGAAGTAGGCGAGGTGCCCTGCGGCTGTGTGGTGGTGAAGGAGGGCCGCGTGATTGCCCGCGGCTGGAACCAGGTGGAAACGCTCAAGGATGCCACCGCTCATGCGGAAATGCTGGCGCTGACGGCTGCGGAAGCCGCCGTGGGCGATTGGCGTCTGGAGGGCTGCACGGTTTATGTGACCAAGGAGCCTTGCCCCATGTGCGCGGGGGCTCTGGTGCATTGCAGGCCTGACCGCGTGGTGTTCGGTATACCGGACCCCAAAGGCGGTGCCTGCGGCGGGTGGATTAACCTGCTGGATTCTAACCCGCCGCTCAACCACAAATGTGCGGTGCAGGGCGGGGTGCTGGGCGATGCCTGCCTGGAGCAGTTTCAATCATTTTTCCGCGCGGCCCGGGCGGCGGCCAAGGAGCGCAAACGCCGCGAACGAGAGGAGGTAAATGATGCTGCCGCAGATTGAGATTTATGTGAACGTGGAGAATGACTGGGTAAGCGAAACGCTGGCGGAGCGTTTTCGCCAGGCTCTGCAGGCGCTTCTGCCGGAGCTGCTGCAAGCCCCGCAGGGCCCGGATCACGTGCTTTCTGCCCTGGATGTGGTGGAAATCTCCATCGTGGATGACCCCACCATTGCCGAAGTGCATGGGGAGTTTCTGGATGACCCCACGGCTACCGATGCCATCACCTTTCCCTACGGCGAGGTGCTGGTGAGCTGCGATACGGCGGCCAGCTATGCGGCGGCGCACGGCCTGGCGCGGGAAGAGGAGCTTTTCCGCTATATGGTGCATGGCCTTACTCACCTGCATGGCTATCTGGATTATGAGCCGGCAGACCGTGAGGCGCTCTTTGCGGTGCAGGAACCGCTGGTTGCCCGCTATTTTCCGCGCTGAATCGCGCATAGCCGCAGCCCATAACAGCCTTTTGGAGTTGACTTTTGTTTGAAACTGTCGTATAACGCTATCGTTATGAGTCTCATTCCAATCATTTCGGCTGTTGCTACAGGTGCGGCAATCGATGCAATGACCCCGTTGCCTCAGCCGGGGGATGCCGGTTACGCAGCGACGCCCCGCCACCACCTGCGCTTTGTGATGGAGAATGATTCTCCTTTTG
This sequence comes from Akkermansia sp., assembly GCA_045657445.1. GTDB lineage: Bacteria > Verrucomicrobiota > Verrucomicrobiia > Verrucomicrobiales > Akkermansiaceae > Akkermansia. The sequence continues at coordinate 29,208 of JAZOTC010000066.1, forward strand.
GCAGTGATTGCAATTACACGCATGGTACACGCATCGATTACGCTAAAAGTCTTCCCAAAAACTCGCATCACGCTTTAGGTGTGAGTCTTACGCAGAATATCTATACGCCTGAGCCGCATACGGATGCTGCCGTGCCGGGAGATCACCCGTACGCCGGGTATCTGGCCGTGGGGGCTGCTCATCTTTTCACCGGCGAATATGTGGGCAACAGCATTGAATTTCAGCTGGGAACCACCGGTAAGCCCTCGCTGGCTTTCGATTCGCAGGATTTTGTGCACAAGACCTGCGGACTCCAGCGCTGGGAAGGATGGGGAGACCAGATTCCGTCTGAAATGACTTTCCAGCTTTCCGCTCGCCAGGATTTCCGCCTTCCGTGGGCTGAAACCACCATGCCTTCCGGCTTGCAGACCGATGCCACCTTCTTCACCCGCGAGGAACTGGGCACGGTTTCTATCGCGGCAGAGGCGGGAGTCTACTTCCGCTTTGGCCGCAATCTGCCCCCTGCCATGCAGGTGAATGGCAACCACGCGGCTGATTATGGCGTGGGGCTTCTCCGCAAACCGGACTACGACCCCGCTGCAAGCTCCTGGTTTGTATTGCTGGGCGGCTCGGTGCGCTATGTGGCGCGTGATATGTTTATCGAGGGTGGCGTTTTCCACGATTACGAATATGCCTGCAGCATTGAGCCCTGGGTGGGCGAGGCAACGGCGGGCATTGGCCTGCGCCGTAAAGGGGTGGATTATTATATGGGGGTCGTGGCCCGTACACCGAATTTCCATGCCCAGAAGGATGATACCTTCTTCGGCACGTTCAATTTCGGTTTTCACTGGTAAAGCATGAGTGGCTGGTTAAAGGGGGGAGTGATGGCGCTGGGCGCCGCTTGTGTGCTGCTGCTGGCGGGGGCGTTCCCGCTGCTGGGCGCACCCGGTGTTTATCGCAGCGGAGCCATGCTGCTGCTGGGGGGACTCACCGTGCTGCTCTGCCTGGCTGGCGGATGGCGTCTGGCAGGGCGCAGGCGCGTGCAGCTGGTGGTGGGGCTCGCTTTCCTGTTCTTCACCGTTACCGGGCTGAACATGTTGTTCCAGTATGGAGCAAAAGCCCTGGAATACGCTGGAATCGGCGGCCCTATGTGGGCCGGGGCAGTGGGCATGGGGTGCGTGGCTCTCACCGGCGTGGTATTCATGGCGGTGTTCGGTTTTCTCTGCTGCCGAGTCATGAACCACCGCGTGCTCTGGCTGGCCGGTCTGCATTGGGCGGTGGCTCTGCTGGGCATCGGCGCATTTATTGATGCCGCGTACGAAGTGCGTATTCCGGTGGCGCTTCCGGCAGATGCCCGCACTGAACTGAGCGAGCTGCGAGCGGAAGATGGCACCACTTACCCCCTGGGATTCAGTCTGCGGGTGGATGCCTTTGATATCCGGTACTACGATGACGCCACCTATTCCCTCTATTCCTTTGTCGATGGCCGCCCCGGTCCCATGCAGCAGGTGGAACGCCGTGGCGATACTCTGCATCTGGGCGAGGAATGCTGGCCGGTGAGCTCACTGAAGCGCGCCCCCGGCATGCCGCATCCCTTTCTCATGATACCCGGTTCTCCCGCCCGTGTGCTGGTGCAGAATCCCGCTACTGTGCGCGACTACTGTGCGAAAATTGTGGCCTTTACCGACCACCGCGGCCGCCCGGAAACCCACAAGGCTGAACTGCGTGTCAACTCTCCCTTTGCCTGCAAGGACTGGCGGTTCTCGCTCTCCTCGTATAATCTGGAAGCCGGGAAACCCCGAGTGCTGCTGCAAGCCCGCCGCGCGCCCGGACGCTTTGCCGCCCTTTGCGGCATGGTTGGCATCATCATCTGCACCGCCGTGTGGTGCTGGTGGAGAAAGGAGGAACCGCAGCCATGATAACGCTCGTCTACACCCTCACCATTTTTGCTCTGCTGCTCTGCCTGCTCAGCGTGCTGGCCTTCGTGTGCAACCGGGCTGAGGACGCCCGCCGCGCCTTTGCGGCTGCCTGGTGCGTGGCGCTTCTCCTCTTTGTGGCAGATTGGGTGCTGGCGCAGGCCCCTCCCTTTGGCAATATGCGCCATGTACTTGCCTTTTTCCCCCTGGTCATGGTGCCTGCTGCCTGCTATCTGCGCCGCTGCCGCGGACTGGAACTCACCGGCTGGCTGGCTGCGGCCTCGGTCATCGCCCTCATCGGTGCGCTTTGCATGCCCTTGCAGGCTGCCTGGCGGCAGATGCCCGCCCTGCAATCCCCCTGGTTTGCGCCACATGTTATAGCCTATGTTGTCTCCTATGGTCTCATGACCGTGGCGGCACTGCTGGTGCTTGCTTCGTGGCGCAGTGAATCCCGCCTGCGCGCTGCCGATGCCGTGGTGCGCCTGGCTCTTCCCTTCATGACCTTTGGCCTGTGGAGCGGTGCCCTCTGGGCAGATGCCGCCTGGGGCGGTTATTGGGCATGGGATATCAAGGAAGCCTGGTCATTGCTCACCTGGAGCATCTATCTCATCTACCTGCACCTGGAACGCTACCCCGCCTTTGCAGGCTGGCGTCGCCCCCTGTTGCTGCTTGGGTTCGCAGCGGTCATTGTCACCTTCCTGGTGGTCAACCTGCTGCCGCGCATTGAATCCATGCACAGCTATGCGCAGTAACTCCTTGGCCTTCATGCAGCAAATCTGGAACTGACTCCAGGTAGCTCTGCTATGGAAGAATTTGCTTGTGCTGCCGGCTGTATCTGGTAAAATAGTTTCATGGGATATTCGCTGAGATATTTTGTATTGATATTAATGGTGTTGGCGATGAATTGCCTTGGGAAAGGCAGTGCAGAACCGGCTGTGAAATTGTTGCCGGATGAGCATCGCCAGGTGGTGACCATCAAGTTTAACCAGCCGCTGGTGAGCCATACAGCGGTGGAAAATGCCCGGGAATTGCGGAATTCGCAACACCCGGAGACTGGCTGGGCTGACGAAGAGGATGAGGAAGAGGAGGACGAGGTGGATGAATGGGGGGAGGAAGTTGATGTAGAGCTGGGGGATGAGGAAAAGAAGACGTTCAAACCAGCTGACCTGGGGCTGGATATTTTTACCATCAGCGGTGATGAGAAGCACAAGCCCATTGCCTGGTGGGTCGACCAGGATACTCTTGAAATCAGTTTTGTGAAGGGAACTTCCTGCCGCACGGCGTACAAGTTCCAGCTGAAACCCGGCACTCGTTTTCTGGGTGGCGAACTGGCTCCGGCAAAGCCGCAGGTGTTCCATTGCCCGCCGGATACGCTGAGCGGCTGGACTTTCATGGATGCCAAGGGGCTGGGGGTCATGGTATGCGCCAGCAATCAGATTACAAAAGAGAGCCGCAATTTGTCTGCCGGGGAGGCTCCGCGCTTCGTGTTCCGCGAGGCGCACCACAAGGTTATCAGCGGAAAAACCTATTACACAACCACGGTAGAGGCTACGGCAGAGCCTGCTTGCCTGAAGCAGGGAATCAGCGCGAAAACGCTGTGGCTGCTCCAGGAACGCGGGGCGGAGGTATGGAAACAACTGCGCGAGGATTCTCCGCTGCCGGGGCATGTGGTGCTGCGCCCGCAGAAAGCGCTGGACCCGGAAAAGGAATGGCACCTGCTGGTGGTGCCTGGCGAGGTCAAGGCCTTTGATCCCGAATATGAGGTGTGCTGCAATGTGGAGCCTCTGGTGGAGCTGGGCACTGGTGTGAAGTGGCTTTACGATGCAGAAAAGGGCTACCGCCTGCAGGTGGATTTCAGCAATCCTATGTCGCTGGGCGATATGCCGGCCTTGTTTGAACGCATGCAATTGGAGGTTGCCGGAACTCGCGCTGTCCGCTCGGGCGAGGGGAAAAAGAAAGTCAAACTGAATAATCGCGAGATTGAGTTCCGCTATGCCGGGGTGGTGGAAGTCCCCTCCATAGAAGGTAATTCGTACTGGCGGCGTCCGTATCCTCACAGGGGTGAGCACCTGACCTACACGCCGCAGGGACAGGCCATGGGCTTCATTATCGAGGTTTCAGCCTCCGCTCCCGAGCTGCTGGATGTGGTGCTGCCGGCGGGTACGGCCTCGTATCTGGACTTCAAGACGCAGAGCGAGCACCGCCACCGCATTGCGCTTAATCCCGCGTGGCCGTCGCTGGCTCCTGGCCAAGGCGTTATTCTGCCGCTCAAGGGCGACCGCAGTCTGCGTGTGCCCTATTCCAATCTGAAATCCATTTCCGTGAATGCCTGGCGGCTCGCGCATGAGATGACGGCTACGGCCTTTGAGAATGATTTGAGCGATACCTCAGAGGTGGCCGCTGCCATGCTGAAGCAGGATGTGCTGCGCTCTCGCGAATGGCGCGGCATGGCGGTGCATTCGCACGAGGTTGATGCCGCCGAATCCGCGCTGAAACATGCCCGCGAGCGTGAAAGACGCCGCGCCGCGCGCAGCCGCATGGTGCTGCAGGGGGCAGAGGCTTTCCCCGGGTGCGCCGTCTCCACGGGTAAGGAGGGGATGCTCTGCAGCGATGAAGCCGTCCTGAAGCTGGATGAGGCAACGGCTGGCCCGGCTAAACCGGGTATGTACCTGCTGCGCTTGCAGCGGGTGGCCAACGACCAGGTGCGCGCCGCGCTGCGCCGCATGGAGCGTGCGGAAGAATCTCTGGACACCACGCAGGATGTGCTGGTGCAGGTAACGGATCTGAATGTCACCATGGGGCAGGACGCTGTGCTGGTGAACTACTATTCCAATGGCCGTCCGGTGGAATCCGGCACGGTATCGTATCTGGATTCTGAGAAGAAGGTACACCAGCTGAGCATTGAAAACGGCATTGCCTGGCTGCCGGAGAATCTGGACGGCTCGCCGAAGGCCTGGGTGCGCTCCGGTGACGATGTTGTGATGGTGCAGCTGCCGTACCGCTCCCGCTATCATCGCCTGCTGAATCCGCGCGACCCGAAATCCTCGACCATGCTGGTGCTGGACCGCCCGCTGTATCGCCCTGGCGATACGGTGTATGTGCGCGGTGTCCTGCGTCGCTCTCAGGCCGATGGAAGCTGCGCACTGCCGACAGAGAAAACCGCTAAGGTCACCCTTTCCCGCCCGGATGGCAGTGAGCTGGATACTCGCGAAGTGCCGCTGGGTGAATACGGCGCCTTTGAAATCAGCTATACCTTGCCGGAGGGTGAGGAGGATGTCGTGGGGCATTATGGTTTGAGAGTCGAGGCAGGTTCTTTCCGGGCATACACCTCGGTGAACTGCCAGGTATTCCGCCGCGATGCATTTAAGGTTTCGCTGGAAATTGAGGCAGAACCGGTGGCCCCGGAGGAATATAAGGTGCGCGTGGCGGCTGTGGATTACAGCGGTACTCCGCTGGCAAATGCCACCTGCGAGCTGTATATCGATTGCGATGATAAGGTGACGCTGACTCTGGATGCCGAGGGTAAGGCTGAAATCTCGCGCAAAGTAACCAAGACTATGCGGGATGCAGGCTGCATCGAGGTGAGAGGCAGCGTGTCGAACGACCGTGAGGAGTATGTACGTATCGAGAGCAAGAGCAAGAGAATCCACAAGGGGGATTTCTACATCAGCGTGCGGGATAACCGCGTGGTGCTGCTCGATTCCCGCACCGATAAGGTGCTGGCGCGCGAGCAGAAGCTGAATCTGCGCCTCATTGATGAGGAGGTAAAGCCTAAGCCTGGCGCCAATGGGCTGGGCTTTAAGGATTTGCAGAAAGTGGAGCGCTGGAGTGGCGAGCTGGTCATCCCGGCTGATTGTGAATTGGGAGTACCGCTGCCGGACAACGAGTCGTGGCGTGGCAAGGCCGATTACTGGATGATTACCGGCTCCGATACCGCCGGCCGGAGTGTCAGCTGCCAGCATCATTTGTGGTATTACCGCCGTTCCGACTCGGTTCCTGATATCAAGTGCAGCCTGAAGGATGGCGAGGTCGAGTTGCTGACTGAGTTGCCGCACGCCGGCACCGCGCACCTCTTTGTAGGGCTGGCTCAGAACCTGCGGCATCTGACCCTGCCGGTGCAGGCCGGTAAGCAGACCTGCAAGGTGGCGCTGAAACCCGGGGAGGAAGGCAGCCTGAGTTTTTCCCTGGTGCTGCCAGGTCAGGAACCCGGGGAGAAGGTGGTCGCAACGGGTGGTTCTGTCTATGTGCCCGTTCGCAAATACAAGCTGGACATGCAGCTGCAGGTGCCGGAGGATGCCTGCCGCCCGGCGCAGAGTATCACGCTTTCCGGCTGTGTGCTGGCAGAGGGTAAGCCCGCCGATGCCGAGGTGACGCTGTATGCGGTGGATGAAGGCATGCTTTCCGTAGGCAATTATCATTATCCGAACCCCGAGGAATTCTTCTGCTCGGGCAGCGCCCGGAGTTTTGTGCTGCACTCGTCGTATTCGTATGGCCGGAGCCCCAGGCAGATGCAGCGGGAGATGCTGTCGGCTTTCTGGCGCGGGGATTTGATGGGGTGTGGTTATTCGCTCTCGCCATTCCCGACTGTCTATGCTTACAAGGGAGGCAAGCGCACGTTCCTACTGGGCGGGCCGATGCGCCGCCTGGGCCGCCGCGTTGCCAATGCGCTGGATGGCGTCCTGAGTATCGGAGAGCAACGGCAGTATGCTGCTGAGGCCTGCGCCCCGGCTCCGGTTGCCATGAATGCGAGTGTGAGCAAGAAGCGTGCCACCAAGAGCGTGAGCGTGGGACTCGGACTTGCTACATCCGGAGTGCGTGGTGGAAGTGGTGAGGTAGATGCCTATTCCATGGATGACGATGGCGCTGATGAAGAGTGCGAGGGGGAAGGGGACGAAGACGAGGGCGCTGAAGAAGGTGCTCCGGAACCGTATCTGCGTACGAACTTCACCCCGGTGGCCGTGTGGCAGGGCGCTCTGCGTACCGATGCCGAGGGCCGCTTCTCGGTGAATGTGACGCTGCCGGATACCCTGACCACATACCAGGTGATTGCCATGGCCGTGGACCGCAGTGGTAAACGCTTCGGCAGCATCCGGAAGGAGGTGAAGGTGAACCAGCCGGTGATGCTGACTCCCGGCACGCCGCTCTTCATGAGTCTGGGCGATTCGCTGCGCCTGCCGCTTTCCATTGTGAACAACACCGATGAGCCCGGCACCTGGCGCGTGACCTTGGAGGGAGCCGAGGCCCCGCAGGAAATCACGCTGGCAGCCCGCCAGAGTGGTACGCTGTATTTTGTGTTCAATGCCACGGCTGAGGGTGAGCAGACCCTGCGCTGGATGGCACAGGGGAAACCTGGTTCAGATGCCGTGCAGGGTGAATTTGCTGTGCGGTTCCCTGCGCCTGTGCTCAAGGAGGTACACCGCCTCACCCTGAGCGCTGGCGATGCATCTGTGGCGCTGGCCCCGCTGCTGGGGAGCGATGTGGCTACCGCCGCGCGCGGTGAAATGGAACTGGTGGCCTCGGCAAATCCGGTGTTGCACCTGGCCGGGGCGGCAGATTTCCTGCTGACCTATCCCTACGGCTGCACCGAGCAGCGCTCGTCTGCCTTGATTCCCTGGTTGCTGTATGACCACCTGGCGCCGTTCTGCCCGAAGATGGCTCAGACTCGCCCGGACGAGGTGAAGAAGGTGGTGAAACTGGTGATTGAGGAGTTGCTTCCCCGCCAGTGTGAGGACGGTGGCCTCTCCTTCTGGGGTGGGTGGAACAAGTCCTGCCTGTGGGCTACGGCTCATGCCGGCTATGTGCTCAAACTGGCGCAGGAGCAGGGCTACGAGGTGCCCCAGGAGGCCATGGATAAGCTTTACCGTTACCTCTGGTGGGCTTCTACCGATAAGGAAAGCTACCGCACCCGCTTTGCGATTGCTCGTACGCGCGGGAAAACCGGCCAGATGAAGGATATTCTGCGCGAGGCGCTGGAAAAGGATGAGGAAAAGGATTTCCTGTACCGCGAGACCAAGGCGAGCATGCAGTTTATGCTGAGCATGCTGGAAAATCCGGATGGCGCAGATGCGGCCTTCCGCACATGGCTGCGCAGCACGGGCCGCGACTACCGCCATGGCACCACCCAGGGCAACGCCTGGAACCTCTTTGCTCTGGTGGAATACCTGAAGCTCAAGAAGGGGCAGGGCGATGAGGCTTCGCTGGCCTTGCAGGATGGTTCGGTGCTGAAGCTGGGCAAGGGGGCTACTACGGTGCCGCTTCCCTGGCAGCCCGGGCAGGAGATGAAGTCGCTGCCCACCGCACTTGCAGCACAGAGCGGCACGGTATATGCCACCCTCCGTGTGCGTGCTCTGCCGCCCACCACGGATTATCCCGGCGTGACGGAGCGTGGCTTGCAGGTGACCCGTCTGTATGAAACCAAGGGGGCAGACGGTATCTGGCGCCCGGCCACCACATTCAAGGTGGGGGATGTGGTGCGCGTGACGCTTACCTGCGCCAAGGTGGCGGATGAACTCAAGTACCTGGTGCTGGAGGATTATATGCCCGCCTGTATGGAAGCTATTAACCCGGAAGTGCCGGGGCAGTCTGCCGGTCTGGAGCCGCTGAAGTGGAGCTTCTGGTTTGACCACCGCGAGTACCTGGCCGACCGCGTGCGCGGCTTCTGCACCCGCTGGGAGGGACGCGACCTGCTCAACATGCGCTACTATGCCCGTGTGAAGCGCGCCGGCACCTCTGCTGCACCGCCTGCACAGGCCCAGCTCATGTATGAACCGCAGGTGTACGGGCTTTCCCCGAATGCCCGAATCACTTCCGAACCATGATGAAGCGTTTATATGCAGCCTTGCTTTCCGGTGTATTCCTGCTGCCCTCCTTGCGGGCAGCAGAGGAACTGCCCATGGTTGAGATTCCGGATTCTCTGGTGAGCCCGGAACCGGAGATGGAACAATCGGATTTTGCGCTGCGGCTTTTTCAGCAACAGGTGCGCCAGACCCAGGGCAATGTGACCTGCTCGCCCAGCAGCCTGGTATCTGTGCTGCGCATGCTTCAGATTGGCGCTTGTGGTGAAACTGCTGCCGGGCTCTCTGCGCTGAAACTGCCGCTGCCCTTGCTGCGCGCGACCATTGATATGCAGGAGGCTGAGGCTCTGTTTGTGGATGATAAACTGGCGCCCGTGCTCAAAGATTTCGCCCGCAGGCATGATGTGGTGACTGTGCCGATGGTGTCAGATGCTCAGCAGGCTGCCCGGCGGGTGAATGACTGGGTGAGCAGTCGCACCGGCGGCAGAATCCCGGAGCTGGTAACACCGGAAAGCCTGCAAGCCGGTTCAGATGCACCCGGTCTGTTGGCGGTGAATGCCATTGCGATGCAGGGCAAATGGCTGTTTCCTTTCTCTGAGCAGGAAACGGTGACGGAAGATTTCCACTGCGCCGATGGTAGCACGCCGCATGTGCAGATGATGCACCAGGATGCCTGCTGGAGCGTAGCCCAGGGTGTGGATTGGCTGGCGGTAAAATTACCGTATCAGATCAGCGATTGGTCGGGCAAACCGGTGTGCATGGTTGCTATCCTGCCCCGGGGCGATGCCCGCCAATTTGTGGACTCCCTCACCGTGTCTCAGTTTGCGGATATTTGCGAGGCTCTTAAGCAGAAACGCGATGTAGAAATTCACCTCGGCTTCCCCCGTTTTGAGCTCCGGGCAGAGCCGCTTTCGTTCAAATCTGTGCTGGCGGCCTGCGGGGTGGGTGACATCTTTCAACCTGGGGCAGATTTCAGCGGTTTTGCCGATGCGCCTATGTATGTGAGCGATGTGCGCCAGAGTTGCTATGTGAAGGTGGATGAGCAGGGAACGACTGCCGCCGCTGCCACTAGCGCGCAAGTGGTTGTGTGGGCCTCCCTGCCGGAACTGCCGCCGCAGCTTATCTTCAATCGCCCCTTTATCTGGGCAATTCTTCAGCCCGAGCACCCGGACCTGCCTTATTTCATGGGTCTGTATGAACACCCATGATGGTGAACCAGCTGCGCCCGAAAGGCGCAGGGAATTTTGAGCCCACAGAGTGGGCTGCAGCCAGTAGGCAGGGGTGGAGCGACAATGTCGCGGAACCCCTGCTCAGAGAAAAATTAGACCAGAACCCCTCCCAACAGGATTGACTATTTACGATTGACTATTGACAAATTTAAAGTTAGCGGCTTCGCCGGGGAAACATTTGCATTGCCCGCTTGGAGGCGGGTATCGAAATTTGCCTCCGGCAATCGAAATTGCACCCAGCTTTGCTGGGTGCAACAAAGAGAAACAACAATTTAGCCATCTGAAAGCATAATTCGGACTTATTAGAAGTCCCCTGTAATTTATCCATTCAAAAGCGAAACCGGGAGAGGCCACACACTTGCCCCTCCCGGTCGCTTTTTTCTCTCTATGGTTTGTTTTCTGCTTGTCAGCCTGAAATCTTATTCAGCCCAGGTCCAGGAAATCTTCTTTTCCACCGTCGGGGCTATGGCGGCTCCCACCGGGCAGCCCTTGACCGCAGCTTCCAGCACTGCGCGCTCGGATGCGCTGACCGCCTGCGGCACGGTGATGTGGAACTTCAATGCCGAAATGCCGTTGCTGCCTTCTTCATAGCCGGCGTCTATGCTGATGCCGGCGGTGTTGATGTTGCGGCGTGCCCCAAGATAGGCCATCATGCTTGCCATACAGCTCGCCACGGCTGCTGCCAGCAGCTGCGCAGGCGAGGGCTGTTCTCCGCGCCCTCCCACGGTTGTGCCTACATCGGTGGTGATGACGGCGTTGCTCTGCGGAAAATTCGTGCGGCAGCGCATCAGCCCTTCGTGTACGGTGGTGGAGGTATACTTGCTCATCTCTTCTCTGTCCTTTCTATCTTGTTGCTTGGAACGTTTCCAATTTAGCATGGGTGATGCCCCGTGTCAATAATAATCTCTACCAATTTTGCAGGAAATCTAATTTTCTTAAAATTCATGTCAGAATAGAGGAAATGGGCAAAATACGGCTTGACAATGGGGAAAAGATGAGTAAAATCCCAGCGCGCTGCGACGGTAACGCAGCCTCAACGATTATGAAGGCAGACATTCATCCCAAGTACAATCCTGTAGTGTTCGTGGACATCACCACGGGCCGCCGTTTCATCACTCGTTCCACCGCTACTTCCGCCAAGAAGGAAGAAATCGACGGTGTTGAGCACTATGTGATTTCCTGCGGTATCACCTCCGACTCTCACCCCTTCTTCACCGGTAAGAACCAGTTCGTGGACACCGAGGGTCGTATCGACAAGTTCCAGAAGCGCTTCGGTGCTGTGCGTCGTGCAAAGAAGCCGACCCTGGGCTAAAGAAAAGTCCTTCCGACAATTTCCTTTCTATTGGTTTGGAAACCCTGGAGCTGCGGCTCCGGGGTTTTCTGTTTTAGAATTGCATGTCTGTACGGCTCCAGTTGCATTTGTAACACAAGCCGTACGATGTTCCCTCCGTGTCTATCAGATTTATCTTGCAGGGCGGGGGAGTCTTGCTCTATAATGCTGGTATGTGGAAGAGATGGTGTGCCGTGATGAAGCGTTTTTGGAGCAGTAGCTGGGGGCTGCCCCTGGGGGCGGCTGCGATGTTGCTCGTGGGCTTTCTGCTGATGTTCTGCTGTGGTGTGCTGGAATCCTGGTTGGGGGATAATTCCGTGTGGTTGTATGGCATGGGAATTGTCGGGCTTGTGCTTTTTCTGCTGGGGATATTGGGTGGCCTCCTGGTGCCGTTGTGGTTGCTGGTAATGACGGTGCGGTTGTTGAGGCAGCGCCTTGTGACGCGAACATTGTGCTGTTGGGGAGCGAGTGGGATTGCGGCGGTGGTAGCTATGGGGGTGGGGATGGGATGCCTTCTGCAAATGTTCGGTGGTGGCCCGGATTTGTTTGCCCATGGGCTGGCGCTGCCGGCGGATAAGGAGTTTGTACTGCCGCGAAACCTCACCTTTTTTATAAACCTGGAGGCTTCGCCCCGGGCAAAGGAGCTTCGCGCGCTGAAACCGGAATTGCCGGAACTCAGCAGCAGGGGAGGGGGTGATGCTGCACCGCAGGAAAATATGGTGCCGAATCTGGAAAAACTTTCCCGCGTGGCGCCGGAACTGTTGCAGGAATACATGCTGCGTGCTCTGTATGCCGAAGCTACGAATCCGCGTTTCAATTCCCCGGTGCTGGCAGCAGATGCGTCCATTTATCCCGCACATGAGAATGACCCCCAGACTCATGCCCTGCGTGGGTACCTCTCGGAGCATGTTACGGAGATTCATCATGGGGATGGTCGCCGGGAGTCGATGACTGCGGCGGAATATCCGGCGGCTCTTTGGAGAATACCCTTGCAGAATGGCTGGTATATTGCCCACACGGTTAGCTCCTGGCATGCCCGCGACGAAAATCCCGCAGAGGATGCCTTTCTGCCGGCTGCGCTGCGGCGCCTGGATGCCGCAATGGCATCGCTGGCTGCTAATCCTACACGCGAGCAGCTTGATATGCTGCTGCCTCCCACGCCAGAGCATCCTTTCCTCTGCCTTTGGGAGGATAGTGCAGGGTGTTACAAGATGCTTATTGTGATTCCTGCTGCCTACGAGGCTGGTTCCTTTGAGCTGCGGGCGCATGAATACACCAAGGGGAAGCGGATATCTTTCCGCCAGCGGTGGCGAGATGAAGTGAAGCTGGGGGATGTATGCCGCCTGATTTGCAGCGATGACCATTGCCTGGTCTATAGCGGTGACTGGGGGGTGTACTATGGCTCTGAGTGGGAAATATGGTTCACCCCGGCAACTGGTGGCGAAGCCCGCTGTGTGAGCCGCCAGCCATTTCTGATGATGGGCTGGCAGCACTGATGCACGCGTGTGGTGGACCCTTTTTCAGAAGAAAATTTATTCCGAAAATAATTTTTTCGCTCTAACTCGCACGAAATATCGGGGCTTAGAGCGAAAGTGCAGAAATGCTGCACAAAAAATCTCAAAAATACGCTTGACGCGAAAAAGAGTTTCTGGTAAACTCCGCCCACGCCCTGCTACAGGGC
>JAZOTC010000067.1:0-21699 GCA_045657445.1 Akkermansia sp.
CCCCTGCCCAGGATGAGGCATCTACCCCCGCCGAAGAAGATAAAAAAGACGACAACATTTAACCCTCTTACCAACACACACAATATGAACAGCAAACAACTCGCTTTTGCCTGCGCCCAGGTGGCTTGCGACGCCAAGGCCTCCGATATCGCCATCTACGACCTGCGCGGCACCTCCTCCATCACGGACTTCGCCGTGGTGTGCACCGCCACCTCCGTGCCGCATCTCCGCGCCATCATGGGCGATGTCGATAAGGAAGTGTGGGAAAAGTATGAAATCTCCCCGGTATACGCAGAGCGCACCCCGAATGCACTCTGGTGCGTGCTTGATTACATTGATGTAATGCTGCACGTCATGGCTGGTGAAACCCGCGAATTCTACGAGCTGGAGGAACTCTGGAAACCCGAGAACCGCATCGAGTGGAACGACGGCGATCAGGCCTGATTCGGCCCCACCACAAACTCATTTCAACCCCGAAGCCCCGCGCCTGAACAAGTGCGGGGCTTCGGGGTTAAGAGAAGTAGGGCTCGGTGAAAAATGGAAGCTATTGCCACTCCTGAGTTTCAACAAGGTGATAGTGTCCTTCCAATAACTCCAACATAGACTGTTGCCGGCAGTTCTCGGGCAGCGGAATCCCTAAGACCTCATACATCACCATGTAGGTAGAATACGCGGGTTCCGCAGAATAACACTGTTTCAACACCTTCCACTCATTCTTGTATAAAACTAAATCCCAATGAACATCATTCCCTTCTGAAATAAAAGTCTTATGGGAGGTGATTCTGGATGTCCGGGTCTTCGTAAAATTATCCTCTCCGGATTTCCATTGAACCACCATAGGAAAAGTCATCTGGAGGTTCTGAATGTTGCTGTGTTCACATGTTGTCTCCGGAGCATATCCCGTGCCGGAAAGGAAAAGTGCTTTTTCCTTTTCACCACACTCCACCCCATTGATTGATGTGATGTATACCTGTTGGGGTGAGAAGTTGCACACGCGTAAAGAATGCCAGCCAGGGTTAGTGCACGAGCTTACCAGCAGGCAGGCGTATAAGGAAAGAACGTGATGAAAGCGACGCATGGGGGATGGTGCAGCGGTTATGGTTCACAGCAGGGATTCTCCGGTTCCTCGCCGGGGAATACATAGCACCCGTGCTGCTCCATCAGCTCTACAACCCGCTTTTTCAGGTCGTTGTAACGGGGCATCAAATCCCTGCTCTTTTCCGTGGGGCGGGCGCCATATTCCAGAAGGGTATTCAGCACCTCCAGGCGTTTTTCCAACAGGTCCTCATCACTGTGCAGAACCAGGCGCTTCAAGCATTCATCCAGGGGAGCAAGGGGCTTAAGATCACCGGCGTCGGCATATTCTTCATCCTGTTCGATGACTGTTTTTGCCAACTCATTGACTCCATGCCCGAGCGAAATCAGCCACCGGATCGTCTCCGGGCTCGGCTCCATATTGGCCGCAACCATCTGCAGCGGAGTATAAGCGGCATCTTCTGTCACAAACTCAGCCGGCACAGGCTGCAACAACTTATCCTGAATCAGGCGTTTCAAGGTGTCCAGCGTATTGGGGTAACGCAGCAGAATACCGGTGATAACATCGGATTCAACCTGCATACCATGGCGCAGCAACCACTCCAGAATCTCTCCCTTCTCATCTCCCGAGAACCAGATAGAGGATTCAAGCACAGGAATTACCAGCTTCTGCGGTTCACCACTGACATCCAGACCATGAGCATGCAGCCACTCCAGCAATTCAAGTCGCGTTGAAACCGGCAGGTAATCCCGCTTCAAATTGGCACCGCTGATGAACTCGCATAACAGAGGTGCAGAAATCTCACCGCAGGTATACACCCCATTCGCATTTACTCCACGAGCAACAATCAGTTTGACCAGCTCAATATCATGCGTATGTATTGCTGCAATAGCCAGGTAGACAGCTGCGGCGTCCACCTGCCCGGTTTCTACCAACTGGTGCAAATGCTGACGAGTCGGACCGAATGTCCGACGGATTTCACAGTCTGTCACATAACGAATCACCTGCCGTTCCCACCAGGAAAACGCCTTTTCGGGGTCATCTTCCCATTGGCTTGTTTCCCCCGGCAAATCATGAGACAGGGTACTCATCATCAAGTTAACCTTCATGGCCTCCGAGCGGAAATGCCCGACGCCGGTGCCGGTCAGATACGAATCCAGTTTCTGCAGGAGCTGCACTTCAGACGGCTTGAACGATGAATGCGCGGCGGGCATGCTCCCCCACGACCAGCCATATAACCAGCAATGGCCCCAGACCGCGCATCCTGCAAGCCCGGCCAGGACAATGCCGCTACCCCAGATAATTGCCTTCTTCCACTTCATTTTGTATACGCATTGGAAACAAGCGCTTTCTCGCCCTCCTGCGCGCGCAGCATTTCCATCTGCAGGCGGGTAAGTTCCTCACCGAAATACACCGGTGAGAGCGGGCGCCAGGAACCAACGGTCTGCATATGTTCCATCACACGAACCAGGTGCATAGCCAGCGGCGTGTCCATATCCAGCAGGGGGACAATGAGACGCGACGCTTCGGCCAGATACCGCTTGCTGGCATAGCGACCACGGGGGCCGGCCTGCGCCATATTATCAAAGCGGAAACCGACATCCATGAGGAAGGTGTGCTCCAACGCAAAGGGGACGGATGCCACGCGCTCGATATCCAGATAAACGCACACGCGGCACAACTGCTGCAATAGGCCGCAGATGACAATGGAGGGAAGCACGCGACCATTGCTCACCATCATATCGAGCGGCTCGCCCTTGATGCGCTCCATGGCCAGGTGCCAGGTACCGTCTGCCTCCAGCAGCTCCAGCGGGGCGGCGATATTCGGGTGCTCCAGGCGCGCCTGCAATCGTGCTGTTTCCACAAAGAAACGCACCTTGCGGTCATCCTGCATGGCGGCCGGGCGGAGGCTGCGCAGCAGCACGTCCCGGCTCATGTTTTTCTGCGTGGCGGCATAGGTCACCGTATCGGCATCTTCTGACTGCACCGCCGTCAGAATATACTGCTGCGCAACTACTCGCGGAAGGCTGTAAGCGGAATAAGGCATACTCAATAAAGCGTATCATTAACCATCGTACCCCAGTTTAAGCACGGGAAGCCCCTCTACGGCATTATCCCAGGCCTCGGCTGGCACCATGATATCCAGGTAGAACATCACCTCGCCGTTTTCATCGACCTCATCGACGCGCTCCATGAGGACCTCGCAATCCGGCTGCCCCAGAATGGTCGGGTACACAGCATCCACCTGGTTAGCGGGAATGCTGAAAACGTAATCAAGCTTTTCCTCACCGGGCTGGCGCTTCGGCAGGAAGATATAAATATCGTCCCACACCACAGATGCCTGCAATTCCTCCGGCAAATCAATGGCACCCTGAATCGGGCGGCTGTTATACACAGCTTCGCCATTCACCTGCATCCATGCGCCCACGCGCTTGAATACCTCCACAATTCCCTCGGGAATGGAACCATCGGCCTTGGGCCCGATATTCAGCAGGAGGTTGCCCCCCTTGGCGGCACACTCCTGCAGCTGGAGGATAACCGTCTCCGGGCTCTTGTAGTTGGCATGGTCCTCGCAATGATACCCCCAGCGGTTCCCCACCGTCATGCAGGCCTCCCAATCGCGCCCCGGGTACCCCTCGCGCGGAATACGCTTCTCCGGCGTGGAAAAATCGCCCTTGGTATAATCCAGTTGCTTGGAATCCAGGCTGGAATCGAAACCGCTGAAAGCATACAGGCGGTTGTTGAACAGGACATCGGGGTTCTCCGCACGGCAGGTAGCCATAAGTTCCTGGGCTTTCCAGGCCGGGCCGGACATGTTCCCCTGGGAATAATCCCACCACATGATATCGATCTTGCCGTAGTTGCGCATCAGCTGGCGCACCTGAGTATGCAGGTACTCCTGGTAAGCGGCCTGGTTTCGGGGAATCTGCTTTTCCTTGAGCATGCTCTCCTGCCCCGCCGGGTAGCACAAATCGCGGCAGATGGTGTTATCGTAATCCTTCTGGTGCCAGTCAATCACACTGTGGTACAAGCCCACTTTCATACCCGCGGCGCGTGCCGAATCCGTAAATTCCTTCACAATATCGCGCCCCAGCAGCTTCCCGCTGCAATAATCAGAATTAACAGCATCGAAAAGCGCAAAGCCCTCATGGTGCTTCGAGGTAAGCACCATGTAACGGCAGCCGGCCTCCTTGGCCAGCTCTGCCCAGGCTTCGGTACACCCCGGTGCGGGTTTGAACAAGGGCAGCGTCTCCGCAGCGTATGTATCCGTATCCAGACCGAGATTGCACTGAATCCACTCACCACCGCCGGGCACTCCCTTGAAATAACCAGCCAGCCCCGAGTACAGGCCATAATGAATGAACATGCCGAACTTGGCATCGCGCCACCATTTCATGCGGGCATCGCGCTCCTCCACACTTTCCTTTTTTACCAGAACCGGCTCTTCGGCAGCAGCAACCGGTGCCTCCTGGGCCGTGCATAACATGGCACCTCCCACAAGCATCCACAACATGTCGCGAACTTTCATGCTGAAACTTTACCAGATAGAGTCCCCCGTGTCAAACGCTTTCGGGGACAGCGTAAACGCAGCACATTGCCATGCTTTTTGCTTGATACACGCACGGGCGCGTGCTAGAATACGCGGTAGCATGAAAGTTATCACAATTTACGGCAGCAAGAGCGACCTTCCGTTCATGGAACCGGCGCGCGTTTATTTCCAGGAAAACAACGTAGAGCACGAGGAAGTTATCTACTCCGCCCACCGCGACCTGCCTGCTCTGATTGATTACCTGAAAGAGCTGGAAACCAGCGGCACCAAGGCCGTGCTTCTCTGCGTGGCCGGGCTTTCCGCAGCCCTTCCCGGCGTGGTGGTCATGAACACCGAGCTGCCCGTCATCGGCGTGCCGGTACCCTGCGGTCCGCTGAATGGTGTAGATGCGCTTCTGGCAATCTCCCAGCTGCCCGGCGGTGTACCCGCCACCACCGTAGGTCTGCACAAGAAGGCCCCGGTCAATGCAGCCATGGCCGCCCACCGCATCATCAAACTGGCAGAATAACCCACAGGGGCAATTCCCCGGGGCGCAACTTCATTCCCCTCCCCCGATGAGTACACCGAAAGACCTTTTAACCATCGATGCGCTGAGCGATACCGATATCCGCAACATCCTGAAAGGAGCTGCGGAAATGAAACAGGTATTCTGCAGCGGCAAAACCCACCCTGCGCTGGCGGGAAAATCCGTGCTCACGCTTTTCTACGAGCCGAGCACCCGCACGCGTTCATCATTTGAGCTGGCTGCCCGCCGGCTGCAGGCCGATGTCACGACCTTCAGCGTAGCCACCTCATCCGTAGTCAAGGGCGAGAGCGTACACGACACCATCGATACGCTCATGAGCATGCACATGGACTACATCATCGTGCGCCACAAGAACAGTGGTATTCCGGCGGTCATCGGCCGGCATGCCAAGGCTTCGGTCATCAACGCGGGCGATGGCGCCCACGCGCACCCCAGCCAGGCATTCCTGGATGCATTCACCCTGCAGGAAAAATACGGTGAATTAACAGGCAAACGGGTCGTCATCATCGGGGATATTCTGCACAGCCGAGTGGCACGCTCCACCAGCACCATTCTGAAGCGTCTGGGTGCCGAGGTAGCCTACATGGGCCCCGGTCCGCTTGTGCCGCTGCAGAAGCACACCGGAATCCCCCGTTTCACCAACTGGGATGCCGTTTTTGAATGGAAACCCGATGTGATTTACCTGCTGCGCGTGCAGAACGAGCGCATGGACACCCCCTACTTCCCCTCGGCGGACTACCACCAGGCATTCGGGGTGACCGAAGAGCGTCTCAAGCGCATCGATGCCCTTGACCTGAGCATCATGCACCCCGGTCCGGTCAACCGCGGCGTCGAGCTGTGCGACAACGCCATGGAATACCGCAACAGTCTCATCTGCAACCAGGTTGAAAACGGTGTTGCAGCCCGCATGAGCATCCTTTCCTACCTTACCCCCCGGACTCAGAACCATGACTAACACTTACATCCGGAACGCGACCTGGGCTCCCACAGGTGAACGATTTGATATACGCCTGGCTCCCGGGCACAGCCAGATTGTACCAGAGCTGGACAAGCTCTCCATCTGCGATGCCGAGGTGCGCCCCGCCGGGCAGATGAATATCCCCGCCAATGCCCGGGTCATCGATGCCACGGGCAAGCTGATTCTCCCGGCGCTGTTCGACATGCACGCCAAGGTAGAGATAGAAGGACGCAGCAAGCGCGAATCGGTCACCCGCACCGGGCAGGCTGCTGTTCAAGGAGGCGTGTGGGGAATGCTCGTGCAGCCGACTGCAGGCTTCATGTTCGACAACAGCGCCGCCCTCGACAGCTTCCGCGAGGCCGTGGGGCAGCGTTCTGCAGCCGAGATGAT
Source organism: Akkermansia sp. (assembly GCA_045657445.1). Classification (GTDB taxonomy): domain Bacteria; phylum Verrucomicrobiota; class Verrucomicrobiia; order Verrucomicrobiales; family Akkermansiaceae; genus Akkermansia. The sequence continues at coordinate 6,461 of JAZOTC010000067.1, forward strand.
TCCCGCCGGTTGCATTTCCCAGGGCATGAAGGGCGACCAGCAGGCCCCCTACAACACGCTGGCAGCCCGCGGCATCGGCATACTGAGCGATGGCGGCGAACGCCCCGGCAACCTGCTCATGCTGCACCGGGCCATGAAGTATGTAGCCGAACTGGGCATGACACTCGCCATTCGCGGCGATGTTCCCAGCATCACGGCCAACACCTGCATCCAACCCGGCACCACCTCCTACCAGCTGGGGCTGCACGGCACACCTGCCTGCGCCGAAGAAATCGGCATCGAAATCATCGTGCGTCTGGCGCAGGATGCCGGCTGCAAGCTGCATGTGCAGACCGTCAGCACCGCTGAGGGCGTGGAAATCATCCGACGGGCTAAAGCTGCGGGTGCTCCGGTGACGGCAGAGGTAGCCCTGCACCACCTGCTGTTCTCCCACGAGGATATTGGCGACTATGACACCAACTACAAGACCCTGCCGCCGCTGCGCGACAAGGCCGATGCCGATGCCCTGCTCGCCGGACTGAAGGACGGCACGATTGACTGCATCGTTTCCGACCACACCCCCTGCACACCCTTTGCCAAGAAACAGGATTTCCCCACAGCGCCCCAGGGCATGTGTCTGCTCGACCACTACCTGCCCACCCTTTATACCAAGCTGGTAAAACCGGGCAAGCTCAGCTGGGCAGAACTGGTACGCGTCTGCTGTGTCAATCCCTGCCGCATTGCTGCGCCGGATGTCATGGACCCGTCCGAACCGGAAGGCATGCCGCTGCTCCTGTTTGACCCGGAAGCCACCTGCACCGTCAGCGAAGAAAACCTTCCCTGCGGCACCCTGAACACCCCGCTGCTTGGTCAGACACTCTGCGGCAGCGTCACTCTCCCCCTGCAATAAAGCCATGATTATCTACATCATCAGCGACGGAAAAAAAGGCCATTTATCCCAGACTCGAGGGCTTGCCAACGCCCTCATCGAACAGGCCTCCGAGAAAGCCCCCTTGCAGGAACACGCCTGCTACGAGGTGGATATCACCGGACTGAGCTGGTTCGGCAAGCTGTTTTACAAGGGTAAAGAGCTTACCTACCCGCGCCCGGATCTGATTCTCTGCGCCGGTCACGGCACCCACCTGGCCGCCCTCAGCCTGGCGCGCCACCTGCGCAGCCTCTGCATGGTGTGCATGCGTCCCAGCCTGCCGGCCGGCATGTTTGACCTGTGCATCACCCCGCGCCATGACCTGCCGGACGGTTTCCAGCCCAATGGTCGCATTTTCCCGACCAATGGAGCCATCAACGGCATACGCCCCACACCGGACACCCCGAAGACCCAGACCCTCATCCTCATCGGCGGGCCGAGCAAGAGCTACAACTGGGATGCCGAGCTGGTGCTCAACCAGCTCTCCTCCATTGCACGCATGACCACCACTCCCATTGTGCTCACCACCTCGCGCCGCACCCCGGGAGATTTCGTGGCCGATGTCACCGCAGCCTGCCCGAATATCCGCGTAGTACCGGTAGAGGAAACCGGGCCGAACTGGGTACAGGAAAACCTGGCCATGGCCAAGGAAGTGTGGGTAACTCAGGACAGCGTGAGCATGGTTTACGAATCGCTTTCCAGCGGTGCCCCCGTGGGTATCATTGAAATGCCCGCCAAGGAAGGCCCGCACAAGCCCGATGCCTCTCGCATTGCGCGCGGGCTCAACATGCTCATCGCAGACGGAAGCGTCTGCCGCTTCACCGAATGGGCCAAGACCCACACCATTCCCCAGACCGGAATGGTCATGAACGAAGCCGCCCGCGCCGCCTCCTACATTCTGGAACAATTCCCCAAATTGCTGCCATGAAAGTGATGCATCTGCTGCCCTCGCTCAGTTCGGGCGGGGTGGAACAAGTCGTTCTGGAGCTGTGCGAAGGGCTTTGCGCGGCCGGGGTGGAAAATGTGGTAGTCTCGGCTGGTGGCAGCATGGTGGCTGCCATTGAAGCCACCGGGGCCCGCCATATTACCCGCCCGATTGGCAAGAAGAGCCTGCTGACCCTGCTGCAGGTCGGGCGCACAGCAAAGCTCATCCGCGAAGAAAAGCCGGATGTGCTGCACCTGCACTCCCGCGTGCCCGCCTGGGTAGGGCATCTGGCATGCCGCCGGCTGCCTGCGGCAGAGCGTCCGGCCATTGTTTCCTCCTTCCACGGGTTTCACTCTGTGAATGCCTACTCCGGCATCATGGCGAAGGGGGACCGCATCATCGCCGTCTCCCGCTGCATGCGCGAGCATATTCTGGAGAATTACCCCGGAACGCCAGCAGAAAGCATCGTGGTCATCCCCAACTCTGTGGATACAGAGAAGTTCAACCCCGAGTACAAGCCCACAGCCGAATGGCTGGAAAAGTGGTACACCGATTACCCGGAGCTGAAGGACAAATACACCCTTTGCCTGCCGGGACGCATTACGCGTCTGAAGGGAGCCCCCCACCTGGGACCGATTCTCAAGCAGCTGCGCAGCAAGGGGATTCCGGCACATGCTGTCATAGTAGGCGAAACCAAGAAGGGCAAGGAAGCCTACCGCGATGAAGTGCAGGCCGGATTTGCCGCTGAAAGGGTAGCCGATTATGTCACCTGGACCGGGCATCGCCGCGACCTGGCCGATGTACTCTGCGCCTGCGATGTAACGCTCTCGCTCACCCTGCAGCCAGAATCATTTGGCAAAACCACGCTGGAAGCGCTCTCCCTGGGGCGCCCGGTAGCCGGCTATGAACACGGCGGCGTTGGCGAGCAGCTCGAACAATTCCTGCCCGCAGGCATGGTGCCTACCGGCGATACGACGGCCATGGCAGAATTGCTGGAAAAATGGTTCACCGAACGCCCCACCCCGCTTACACCAGTGCCGGCGCCCTACCGCCGGGCCGATATGATTCAGGCGCACATTGAGCTGTACCAGGCCGTGAGCCGCAAGTGACAACCATGAACATACTGCACATCAGTCCGCGTCTGCGTCCGGGTGGTTCCAACCAGCTGGCTGCTGATCTGGCGGCTGGTCTGCAGCAGGTCGGATTCCGCAACTGGGTCATGTCTCCCCCCAACGAACTGGTGGGGCGCATGGCGGCAGCATCGGTGCAGCACCACAGCTCCCGCAAGCTCTCGCTGCTGACCTATTTTTCAGAAGTCAAGCGCCTGCGCCGGATTGTCCGCAGCACCAGAGCGCAGATTATCCTGGCCTATACCACACAGGCCGCCTGCCTCGCCTGGCGGGTCTGCATGGAATTACCCCATGAGCGGAGACCGCGGATTATCGGCATTCACACCACCTATCCCAAACATATCGGCTGGACCGCCGCGCTTGATTGCTGCGATGCACTTGTCGCCATTTCCCGGCATTTGCGAGACACGATTGTACGCCGGGCAAAATTGTCCGATGAGCGCAACATATGGGTCATCCCCTACGGCGTGAACGAGGAACTCTGCCACCCGGAATACCGCCCGGAACCCGCGTGGAGTGAGCAGTGGAAGCGCAACCACCCGCACGAGGATAACACCCTCACCATCTGTATTCCCGGTGCCATTACTCCACTGCACGGGCTGGATGACCTGCCCGCCATTCTGGCCAGATTGGAGCAGATTAAAGTGCCGGTGCATGTCTACATAGCAGGTGATACTGCACGCGCTGACCAGAAATACCTCAACAAGCTTCGCAAGGCCATTGATGAAAGCAACACGGCGCATCGCATCTCGTGGCTGGGGGCCCGCCCCGACCTGCGGGATGTCATGAGCGCCTGTGATGTGGTCATATCGCTGGCCCGGCAGCCAGCCTGCCACGACCGCTGTATTCTGGAAGCCCTGGCACTCGGCAAGCCCGTGGCGGCATATGACCATGGAGTAGTCGGGGAGATGCTCGATATTTTCCTGCCGGAAGGCCGCGTGGCGCCGGGAGACATTGCAGGCATTGTCGATCGGCTTGAGCAATGGCAGGCATACAAACCACATACCGAGGAAACACTGCCGCCGCCCTACCGCCTGGGTGATACCATACGCGGCATTGCCGAACTCTGCACTGCCGTATGCGAAGGGAGAAAAGCCTGAGCGCCAACGTTGACAAACCAGGCAAAATGATGTAATCTTTGCGCCGACCTCATTATAACTGATGATTAATTTTACGAATCTTTCCCGCTACACCGATATCGGCTCGAATTGCTATATGCTGGATATGGACGGTGTGCGTATCATCCTGGACTCCGGCATGCACCCCAAAAAAGAAGGTGCCGAAGCCACGCCGGAATTCAGTCTCATCGGGGGAGCAGACCCCGACACCATTTTCGTAACCCACTCGCACCTGGACCACATCGGCACCCTGCCCGTGCTTCAGGATAAATACCCCGCTGCGGAAGTGAACATGACAGCAGCCACCTGCGAAATCGGCCTGGCCATGCTGCACAATTCCGTAAACGTGATGACCGCCAAGCGCACCCAGGAAGGCATCATCGAATATCCCTTCTACACGCACATGGAACTGGACCACGTGGCGCGCTGCTGGATGCCGCGGCCGTATGGGACCCCCTTCCGCATCGGCCGCAATGGGCGCGTGCTGGCAACCCTGCACGATGCCGGGCATATTCTGGGCAGCTGCGGCGTAGAGCTGGAAAGCGAGAGTGGCACCACGGTTTTCTACACAGGGGATGTCCAGTTTGATAACCAGACCCTCATCGCCGGAGCCGATTTTCCGCAGAGCGGAGTGGATATTCTCATCATGGAGAGCACACACGGCTGCACCGAACGCGCGGCTGACTATACACGAGCCAGCGAGATGCGCCGCTTTGCCGATACCATCCGCGAAGTGCTGGAAAACAACGGCGCCGTGCTCATTCCCGTATTTGCGCTGGGCAAGAGCCAATGCCTGCTCACGGAAATAGGGCGGTTCAAGGAACAGGGGCTGATTCCCGATGTACCGGTCTATTTTGGTGGGCTCAGCTCCAAGATTACGGCTGTATATGATAAACTGGCCGATAGCACACCCCGCCTTGAACCGGGATTCCGCATCAAGGAACACGTGGAGACACATGGGCTGCCCCGCCAGGGTAAGGCTCCGCTGGTGGCCTCTCCAGGCAATATCTACCTGGTCTCCAGCGGCATGATGAGCGAACACACCGTTTCCCACATCCTGGCTGAGCAGATTATCACCCACCCGGATGATGCCATCCTCTTTGTCGGCTACAGCGACCCGGAAACACCTGCTGGAAAAATCAAGGCAACCCACCATGGCGAACTGGTCAATCTGCGTGCCAAGGGCGGACAGGCCTACCCGCTCAACTGCCGCGTGGAATGTTTCGATTTCTCCGGCCACGCATCCCGAAGCGCGCTCATCGATTATGCCTGCCGGCTTCAGCCTAAGAAGATTCTCGTGGTACACGGTGACCCGCCCGCAGTGGAATCTCTCAGCAATGAACTGAGAAACCGCATGCCGGGCACGGAAATCATCGTTCCCGAACCCGGCAAGCCCGTGCGGCTGGACTGATTGTTATTTACCGTGTTGGTCTACCTCCTGCGTAATGGCAAGCAGGCGGAAATCCCGGCACCCGGAATAACGGATGCAGAGCGACTGTCCCACGGCCGAATCCGGCATCTGGGGCAAGCGCAACGCCCCGGTGTACGGCGGGTGCAATTCCGGCACAGTCACGGAATCCGCGCGCTCCCAGCGGGGATTAGCCGTGCTGCGATAATCGAAGGCGGTATCGCTCTCCAGCAGTCGCAGCTTGAACCGGCTGAACTGCCGCACCGAGTTAAAGCTCATATTCCCCTCCATGGGCAAAGTCTGCAATTCCCCCACAACGGGAATCCCCAAATAATACCGCCGGCCTGGTACCACCGTTTCCACCGGCACGATTTCCCCCTGCCCGGCATCCAGGACAGTCCATTCCCGACCCACCAGGTGCGGAGGCACCGGCAGCGTTCCCTTCTCGTCAGCCTCCAGCTCCACGTAAGCATCCAGATGCACAGAATCGCTGCACAGGCGCTCCAGATACGGCCATTCATCCGCAGCGCCCTGCACCACCATCCAGACTTCATCATCCTTCCCGGACATACTGGGGAGCGTGGTCAGGTGAAGAATCCGGCGTCCCTGAGTAGAGACACGCTGCCAGGCCGTTACCTGCTGGTCCAGGTTAATGGTCAGCATGGCCAGGGAATCATCATGCATCAGCACCCAGACATTGAAATTGGCGCCTCGCTGCACACACCATTCCTTGATTCCGGAGGCAAACAAATGCTCCGCCAGCATGCTGATATCCGTTGCTGAAAAGCCATCGGACTCCAGGCGATAGGCAATTTCGCGCATGCGCCGGCCACCGCGCTGCACAAAGAGCACGGTATTCTCCATTGCCAGAGCAGGCTGCGGCACACTACCCACCGAGGACTGTCGGCGAAACGCCACCGTAGACGGGGTCAGCACAAGGTTGTTTCCCGCGCTTACACACCACTCACTATCGGAAGTGCCGATGAGCAGCTGCCGCGTGGCACATATCCAGCAGATGCGGCTCTGGTCGCTGCCCATGATGCGCAGGTGCATGGCATCATCATCATTGGAGCCAACGTGGAAATTGTGGTAATCATCCGAGCAACTGGCCAGGAGAGTTGTGGGCAATCCCTGCATGCCGCCCAGCCACAGGCGTCCCTGAAACATAGCAGAGAACGCAGGATAGCCGTTGCGCACGCCTATGGCACCAAAACTCCAGCTTCTTGTGGCGAAGCTCATGGGCTTTCCCAGATAGGTGCGCAGCACCTCCGCCCGCGCATGGGTCGCATCCTCCACCTCGGTAATCCGGAATTTGTACTCGCGGGTACCGGCATGCACCTTGAATTGCAAATAGGCCGCCAGTGCCTCGGAATCCCCGGAGCAGCGGCACACCAGCACCAGGCGGCAGGGGCGTTCCTCTGAGCCGGAAATGGCCCAGTTCTGCCGGGTTTCATACATGGATTGGGAGAATGATTTGATACGGGTCCAGTTCCAGAGATGAAAATCGGGGTCAGTTTCCGGGGTATCATAACTGCGCCACACCTCCCAGTAGGCCGACCATGTCTCAATCGTGCTCAATTCCCAGTCTCGGGCCACCTCATACGGCTGCTGCGAGGCATCAAGGCGCATCAAGCCCGGCTGGAAATAATAGGAATAATCCGCTAAATCCAGACTTCCATTGAAATTCTCCGGCGTATAATCGCGGATACAATAGTAAAAATAAAACATCAGCGATACCGTATCCTTCTGAAAAAGCTTCGTCCCCTTTGCCACGGAATTCTTACTCAGATCGGGAGCAGCCGTTGCCCCGGTCTTCATCACCTCATTGCAGAAAAGATATCGGGCCGGCACCGTGGCATCGGCCAGGACACATTCCCGACCCTCCATTTCCGGTGTAAAAAACTGGGCACCACCCTCAATGCTCAACTGCGCATTCTTCCCGGTTTCATCGAAATTGATAGAGAGCAGGCCATCCTGTCGGCTGTATGTTTCGCGGGGCATATGCTCAAACTCGGGCTGGCTGCATTCCCACTCCGTATCGGCATAGCGATACAGCACAACCGGTGCCTGCGTGGCACAGCAGACATAGATGACATCATTCACCTGGTTAAAATGAAGCGTGGACAGTTCCTCCCTGCTCATCCAGGGCGTTGAAAGCACGAAAACCTCGCCCGCGGCATCGCGCAGCAGATGCCCGTCGCGATAAACCCGCATGCCGCCGGGAAAAAACTCCAGCATCAGCGCATCGTTCTCTGCAAAATAGAAAGGAAACAAGCGCACGGACTCTGCCGCGGCAGTGCCAATATACTGCGTACCAGGACGCAGCTGGATGCCCCCATACGGCAGCACCTGAAAATTATTTATCAGAGCTGCACCACGCTGATAAGCCTGCAAATCAAACCGGGTAGAAAGCCAGGGAGTCAGCTCACCCGCCGTAAATCCTTGAACTATGGGAATTTCCTGCATACGCAGCAGGTGTACCATACACCTGCTGCCGGAACAACGAGAAAACGAAGGTCGGCTCCGCGTTCCACGCGGTAATTACAGCCCGCTCTCTACCAGAATGGTAGCAGCGCGGCGCACGCATTCCTGGCAGGGAACGCGGTTGCACCCCTTGATTTCGCGGCAGGTCGAGGCCCCATTTGCCGCCACAAAGGCAGCCAGAATAGCAGCGGATTTCTCCGGCGCCACCTGCATGGCACCGTATAACGCACCACAGGTTCCCTCCGGCGCGCGACCGCCACCGCAGCAGGCCATGGGTTCCACCAGGTCCTCACGCCCGAAAGCTGCACACACCGTCTGGGCGCAGTTGTACATATACGGCTTCTGGCGGAAAGTAGCAAGAGCTTGTTCAACGCGGTTCATAGCAATAAAATAGCACAATTCAGAACGTTATGTCAAGAATTCCAGAGCGCACCGCACACATCCGTAGGCATGCGCCAATCACCACGAGGCGACAGCGCAATGGTACCCACCTTCGGGCCATCGGGCACGCAGGTGCGCTTGAACTGCTGGGTAAAGAAGCGGCGCAGGAACGTACGCAATGTGCTTTCCACCAGTGCTTCATCGTATTCGCCGGCAAAGGCATGCAGCGCCAGGTGGCGCAGTTTCTCCGGCTCTGCACCATACTTGATAAAGTGGTAGAGGAAGAAGTCATGCAGGTCATACGGCCCCAGGATTTCCTCCGTCTTCTGGTCAATGCGGCCATCGTCCGCCGGGGGCAGGAGTTCCGGGCTCACTGGAGTGGCGTTCACATCGCGCAGCACCTCAGCCAGTTCCCCGCCCACCTGAGTGGCGGCGTACTCAATAAGGCAGCGGATGAGAGACTTGGGAATCGAGCAATTCACCCCATACATGCTCATATGGTCACCATTGTACGTGGCCCAGCCCAGCGCGATTTCAGACAAATCACCTGTTCCCACCACCATACCGCCAGTCTTGTTGGCCAGGTTCATGAGCAGTTTCGTACGCTCGCGAGCCTGTACATTCTCATAGGTATTCGTACGCAGCGCGGGGTCGAAATCCAGGTCCTTGAAATGAAGCAGGCAGGCCTCTTTGATATTCACCTCCTTGAAGGTGCAGCCCAGCAGCTGAATCATCTTCACAGCGTTGTTATACGTACGCCCGGTAGTGCCGAAACCCGGCATGGTAAGCGCCAGGATGCAATCATTACTGCGCCCCAGCAGCTTGCAGGCGCGGTCACACACCAGCAGGGCCAGCGTGCTGTCCAGCCCGCCGGAAACGCCTATGACAAGTGTCTTTGCATACGCACACTCTATGCGCTTGGCCAGAGCCGCCGCCTGGATGTTGAGAATCTCCTCGCAGCGGGCTGCGGCATCCGCCCCACCCGGCACAAAGGGGCGCGATGGCAGATACGCATATTTCAAATCGCAGGGTTTCGCCTCCACCCGGCAGCATACGCGGCGGGGAGCCGCCCATTCGCCCAGCAACAGGTTTTCGCGGAAGGTGCTCTCACTCAAGCGCGCCGCAGAAAGCCGCTGCATGTCCACATCGGCATAAATCATGCTGAGTTCCCGGCCGAACGGCACATTCTGCGCAGCCAGCCGGCCATTCACCGCAATATACGAAGCACCGCCGCACACGCCGTCCTGCGTGCTTTCGCCCACGCCGGCTCCCGCATGCACATAGGCCGCCACGCAGCAGCCGCTGCGAGCCTGCACCTGAGTGCGGGTATATTCTGCACGCCCGGCCAGCGCCAGAGCGGCTGAGGGGTTAAGGATAACACGGGCACCCTGCAAGGCCAGCCGAGTGGATGGCGGCAGCAGCGCTGCAGCATCATCCCCGATTTCCACACCGAAGCATAAATCATCCCCGGCTTCAAAAATCAAATCAGTACCCACCGGGATATTGAAGAAATTGCCGAACAGGCTCACCTCCGTACGCGTCAGCATACCTGCCGGGGAAAACTGGCGGCGCTCATAGCTTTCCCGCTTGTCCGGGATGATGCTCTTGGGCACGAAACCACGCACAAGCCCCCCCTGCACCACAGCCGCTACATTGAACAGCATATCATCCAGCATGACTGGCAGCCCCACCACCGAAACCAGCGGCAAATCCCTCGTTTCATCGGCATAGCGGCTCAACGCCGCCTCCGCTGCCTTGAGCAGGCGAGGCTGGAAAAACAAATCGCCACAGCTGGCCGAGGTCAGGCTCAATTCCGGGAACACCACAATCGACGCCCCCTCGCCGGCTGCAGCCTTTGCCGCGGCAACCAGTGCATTCGTGTTAAAATCAACATCTGCCACGCGCACCTGCGGAACCGCGGCAGCCAGACGGTAATAGCCGTACGTACTCATATGAATCTGCGCCTATTCTGACACATTGGCACCGAATGTCAATCTTGTATTCTGCCCAGTACCGGTCCACGGATACCGAATTTCGTTAATTTTGAACAAATTGCCCGCTGAACCATCCTATATTAAGCTTGACCGGACTCTAGAATTATGGCAAAATCCGTCGTCAGTCTCTATTCCGTTATCCGCCATGAAATACAGCATTTCAGCCTTATCCCAGAAAACCGGATTATCCATCCACACCCTGCGCTTTTATGAAAAGGAGGGCCTGCTCCGGTACGTGGAGCGCACCGAGACCGGGCGCCGTGTGTATGGAGAAGCGAGTCTGGGATGTCTGCTCGGGGTGCTGTGCATGAAAAAGGCCGGCATGACCCTGCCGCAGATAAAAGCATTCATGGACATCACAATCGAAGGTGTGACCACCCTGCCTGCGCGCCTGGAAATGATGGTGAATGCCCGTGACCAGCTTGCCAGGATGAAAGAGGATATCGAGCATGGCATCCAGCTTGCAGACTTCTTCATCGGCGGCTGCCGAAACGCCATGGAAGCCATGGAGAACGGAGCAGACCCGGAGGAGGCGTTCCCCTACATCACGCGAAATGGCATCATCGACTTCCCCTTCCTGCAAACGGATGATGGCCGACTCGAACCCGATACGCCACCGGAAAATTTCGAACTTTCCACCCCTGAACGCAAACAACGCAAAACCTCTAAACCCAAGATCAAGATATGAAAGAACTCGCCAAATGGGCCCCCCTTGGTGGTGCGCTCTGCCTCATCGTGGCAGCCCTCATCATCGCCCGCAACTCCCGCCGCGATGTCAAGGAGATTTACGGCATGATTGATCATTACGATCGCATGAAGTAATAACCCGTTTCATCCTATTCGATTTTTTACCACCAGCGCGTTTTGAGCAACGCGCTGGTGTTTTGCTTAAAACAGACGCGCCCAGGCTCTCGGGGAGAATGGCTGAATGGCCGCCATGTTACCGCTCTGCACCTTGCTTCCCCACTCGGCATCGGCCAGCAAGGCACGCCCCACCGCCACAAGGTCAATCTCCCCGGCGCGCAGCTGGCGGGCAAGCCAGTCCGCCCTGAATTCCGGCAGTCCGACCCCGCCATCGGTAATGACCGGGCGCTGCGATAAAAGGCGGGTCCACCCCGCCAGGCTCAGTGGGCTCCCGTGAAACGCAGGCTCGTGGGCACCCTGCCCGCTGCACGCAAAAATATCCACCCCCGCCTCGCACAACGGCTGCAAAAGGGAGGTCAAGGTAGCAGGAGAATCCGCCAGAAGCGAATGCTCATCGCGGATGCCCTGCTGCGACAAGCGGAAAATAACAGGAAAACGCCGTCCCACCGCCTTTCGCACCGCATGCACTACCTCGCGCGCAAAACGGACTCGCCCCTCGGCATCGCCTCCGTATTCATCGCTGCGGTGATTGGTTTCTGCGCGCAGAAACTGGTCTATCAGGCATCCATGCCCACCATTTATCTCCACGGCATCAAAGCCCAGCTGCCGCGCGGCATACGCAGCATCGCCAAAGGCCTGAACCACCTCGCGAATCCGCTCCCTGCTCATCGTCTCCCCCGTCTTCGCCAGTGTCACCGGGTGGATTCCGGAAGGGCCTATCGCCTCTGCCCCCGCATCGCGCGAGCGCAGCATCCCCACATGGCAGAGCTGCGGTGCCATGCGGCAATTCATCGCATGCACCGCGCGGCATATTGACTTCCAGCCGCGCAAAGCTGCCCCGCCGTAGAAGTGCGCCATTCCCACATCATCCGCAGCAGCGTCATTCACCGCAACCGGCTCGGTCACCACCAGTCCCACCATGTGTTCTGCCCGCCGTGTGTAATAAAGCAGCATCTCCGGCGTCGGCACGCCGTTGACTGCATAGCGGCGGGGGAGCGGAGCCATGACCAGCCGCGAGCGCAACACCAGCTTCCGGTGTTGAAAGGGGCTGAAAAGCATATCAATTTCACGCAAGCTCAAAGCTGTGGGCATTTCTTTCATATACGGCAATGTAGCCCCATTCCATGCCTCGTACAAGGAGTTAGAATAACAAAAACTAACGTATTCCGGCAATATGACAGGCATCTGCGCAAGATAACGCAACGTTTTCTTGACTTAATTTGAACGGTCGTTAGAATAAGAGCATCTTAAACCTCACATATTATGAAGTTGCCCATTATCTCCACCGCTATCGTGACCCTGGCAGCACTCACCGCTACTGCCCAGGCTGAGCTGAAGATTGTTTCTGTGAACGTACAGGAGCTCTACACCAAGTTCTACAAGCGTTTCGACACCGAAACTTCTCTGCAGAAGCAGCTTGCCGAAATCAAGGCCGACATCAAGACCCGTGAGGACAAGCTTCGCGCTCTCCAGGGCGAGCTGAAGAAGATTCAGGACAAGTACGACTCCAGTCTCTCCGATACGGCTGTGGCCAAGCTCCGCGAGCAGTACCAGGCCAAGGCCAACGAGCTCAAGGCTGCTGACCAGGAAATGAAGGATTTTGTGCAGCGCCGCGAAGTTGCCTTCCGCGAGCTCCGCAACAGCGAGATGCGCCTCCTCATGGAAGAAGTGCAGACCGCCATCAACACTGTGGCTGACCAGAACGGTTCCGATATCGTCATCGACTCCGGCGCCATCTCTCCCCAGCCCCAGATTGGCATCGGCACCCGCGTGTTCCCCTTCATGAAGAAGGACATCGACCTCACCCCCGAGGTGCTCAAGCAGCTTAACGCCGGCGCTCCCCAGGGCTTTGACCCCGATGCCGAGCTGAAGCGCCTCTACGGTACCCCCGAGAGTAAATAATTCTTTACCCCAAACCACACCCGAGCTTACCATGAACCTCACTCTCTCAGATGTTCTCAAGCTCACCGGTGGCAAAATTATCAACGAAACAACTCCGGAGATTGAAATCTCCGGAGTTGCTACGTTGGATGGAGCCTGCCCCGGCGAGATTGCCTTCCTTGGCAACGAAAAATATTTCAACGACTTCCTGGCAACCAAAGCCAGCGCCGTGCTGGTTCCCCCGGCACTCCCCCAGTACCCGGAGGGCGTTGTGTTCATCGAGGTGGAGACCCCCTCCCTCTCTTTCAACGCACTGGTGGCCCACTTCATGAAGGCCAGCACCGATTTCACCCCCGGTATTCATCCCACCGCCGTGGTTGACCCCACAGCCAAACTCGACCCCACCAAGGTGCGCGTAGGCCCCAATGCTGTCATTGAAGCCGATGCCGAAATCGGCGACGGCTCCGACATCGGCCCCTGCTGCGTCATCTGCAAGGCGGTCAAGATGGGTGAAAACTGCAAGCTGTACCCCCATGTCGTCATCCGCGAGCGCTGCCTCCTGGGCAAGCACGTGGTCATTCAGCCCGGCGCCGTCATCGGCGGCGATGGCTTCGGCTTCCTCCTCAACAAGGAAACCGGCCGTTACGATACCATTGACCAGGTCGGTATCGTCGAAATCGGTGATTATGTTGACATTGGCGCCAACACCACGGTTGACCGTGCCCGCTTCGGCCGCACCGTCATCGGCGAAGGCACCAAGCTCGACAACCAGATTCAGATCGGCCACAATGTCACCATGGGCAAGCACTGCGTCATGTGCGCCCAGAGCGGCATTGCCGGCAGCACCCACGTGGGCAACTATGTGACCATTGCCGCCCAGTGCGGTATCACCGGTCACATCAAGATTGCGGACAAGGTGGTCGTGGCCGCCCGCTCCGGCGTGATGAACAACCTGGAGGAAGGCAAGACCTACTGGGGAGCCCCCGCTGTTCCCTACGGCGATGCCGCACGCCAGTTTGCCGCCATGCGCAAGCTGCCCGAGGCATTCAAGGAGCTCCGCGCTCTCAAGGCCAAGGCCGAGGAAATCCAGGAACTCATCAACCAGGCTCTGGCTGAGCAGAACTGATTTTCCACCTGTTTTCCCCTGCTTGCAAAAGCGGCTCCGCATCCGGAGCCGCTTTTCGTTTACCTGTGCCGGTGGTGCGGAGCGTGGAAATGTCCGCCCCCATGGTGGTGGTGTACCACGGGTCTGTGGTGTACCACACGATACCCGCCGCCGCAGCTGTGCATATGATTCAGATGCAGCGCAACATGCTCGCAGCTGGATAATCCTACCAGCATGAGCCCCGATACTACTAATACTTTCCAAAAATTCTTTTTCATAATGTCTGGTGACAGGGGGTTGTGCCTGTACATATGTTGAGCGCAGCAACTTATAGATTTTATTTGATATTTTTCAAGTTTTTTAAGATAAAGAAAAAGCCTGAGCATCAGCCCAGGCTTTTATGAGTTGCGGTTATGAGCACAGAGAAGAATTAACGACGGTGCGGGGCGTGGCCGGGCTTATGATGCACAGGGAGACGATGCTGGGGCGGAGCCGGGCGATGCACATGGCAGGGAGGCGCGGGGCGGTGCACATGGGCATGCGGCGGACACACAGGGCGAGGGCGCACATGGCGCGGGTGGTGGCAATGGTGATGATGCGGCCCGAGATGAATCACATGCGGCGGGCAAGGTCTGCACAGCGGAGGCGGGCCGGGAGTATGCACACAAGGGGCGCCGACCGTCAGGTTCACCTGCACACCAGCCTCTGTCCGACCAGCAGCCACCAACAGCATCGCCATGGCAGCCAGGACAAGAGATTTAAGCGTATTTGTCTTCATAAGAAAAAGGAGTTACACATCTGAAGCGCACCAGCAAGGGAGATTTATGTAGAAAATACAAAAAATTCCGCTTTTTCCCCTCCCTCAAACCTCAGAGCCGTTTCAGATTGGAAGACAAACGCTAAATTGTTATTTATCTTGCTGAACCCAGCAACGCTGGGTTCAATTTCGACCGCCGCAGGCGGATTTCGATACTCCGTAGGAGTAATTTCGATTGCCGAAGGCAAATTTCACTGCCCGCCTTTAAGCGGGCAATGTAGTCGT
>JAZOTC010000068.1:0-30449 GCA_045657445.1 Akkermansia sp.
TGGGGTGGTTGCCCCAGGTGTCGTGGTAATCGTAGCTGAGGCGGGCGCCGCGCAGGCGGAATCCCACGTAGGGATTAGGGCGGTAGCCGATGCTCATGCCGAGTCCCTGGGTGCCCCCGCTGGCGGCGATGCTGAAACCAGAATGCCCGGCGATAGGGGGCGGCTCTGCTGAGTGGATGATTTCCGGGGTGCCTGCCAGCAGGGCGGGGGTGAGCAGGAGTAGCGAAAGAGATAGAGTGCGGCGCATGGAGAGCAGGGGACGGTTCGGATAAGGAAAATGAGTCTTCTTATCTAACAAAAAACGCCCTGATGCGTCAATGGAAAATTGTGTAATGTGTTAATTATAAAGTGTATAACAAAGCATGTGTCATTATGGCGCAGGGGTGCTGCGGCGCATTTGCGGGGTGGCATATCACCGGGCAGATTCCGGCGAGGATTTTGATTCTGGGGCGTTCTGGGTGCAGGCATCGTAGATAAGGACGACAGGGCCAGCCGTGACGGTCATCACGGCACCGGCCCCCAGCAGCAGAGCATTGCCCGCAAGGGTCAGCGGCGCGTCTACCGCCACCGCTGTTATTGCCCCCAGCGGGTAGGCGTAGTACTTATGCGCGTCGGTGTGGGGCTTGTAGCCATTGCATTCTAAGATGAAATGGTCACCTTCTCCCCGCTCTTTCAGGCGGATGGCCCCGTCCGGAAGCGAGGTCAGGTAGGGCGAGCGCTCCGGTGTTGACCACCATACATGGAAAACATCATCGCGGTACCACTCTGGATTTTTCTGCCGGTTTTTCTGCAACTCTGATTTGTGTTCCGAATATCCGCTGATTAGCTGGATATATACAGGTTTGCTCCTCTCCGCAATAGGGGTGTAGCACGAGTATGCGCCACCACGAAGACACAGCATATTTCCCCGCCAGGCATCCTTATGCTCACCGCGGGCAGGCCCGAGAAACGCCTTGGCATACACGGTATCGCCCACACGGTACAGTTCAATGTTGTCCGAATCCTGCACCCAATATGCTTCATCTATAATCTGGGCACGATCCCACGCATACCTGCATATGCTTGAGTAGCACGAGCTAAGACCCAGCGCCGCAAGACACAGGGCTGTGGTGGTCAGGAATCCAGAGAGGGTGGGCTTTTTCATCATTATCTATCTCCTTGTATTGATGATTATATTGCCTGGTGGCGAAAAAATAGGGAAAGCAGAACCAGGAGCCCGACCAGAAAGGCGTGCGCAAGCGAGGCTGCCCCACCCCAGAAGACAAAGGCCAATGCAGCCTGTGCATCTGTCGGTAGCACCCGATTAATCTCCACACACAACGGCAGAAAGGCAAAAAGCAGCATCGCTGCCAAGGTCAGCAGGGTACCGCCCAACGGTGAGCGAAACACAGGACGGCAACTCAGCAGCATAATGAGTGCTGCATTCACCCCTCCGGTATGAATCAGCGCATATATTTCACCGAGAATCGGGACACCCTCTGAGCCAGATATCCACCCCCAGTATACGATATTCGTTAGTGTATAGAGAATCGCGGCAATTGCGGCAGGGTGCTGCAATATCTTCTTTACTGAGAATTGGTTTTTCATGCGGACTTCCTTCTTCCTCTTATATTATGCCGTCCTCACCCCGAATCCACAACAAAAAATTGCAGAAGGTGCGGATTTTTCGGCAAATTACCATCTTTGAGGAACAACGCGCAGATTTCACTTCATCTTAAGGCTCATTCCCTTGTTTTTGCATTCTTTTTATTTCCGAACCAAAAAAGCAAAGTCGTTACCAATGAAAACATCAAGGCTGCCAGAGTTATTCCGAGCGGCAGGAGGTATTGTACAATAAAAATGTTCTCTTCGGCTTTTTCCGGCGAATCTGCAGGAAAAATGACCTCCACCTTTTCCCCGACCGTCCAAAGGGGCTTTCCTGTATTACCTAATTGGCTCCGAACCATGTATTCCTTCCCTTCCTGAGTGTGGAACGAAAGCATGGCATATTTCATTGCCTCACCATTACTCCCTGCCGCTAAGGCTTCTGGTTCTACTGCTGTGACTACGGCAGGGGCTTTCTCCCATTCCCTCAGCTTGGATGCCGTCTGATGCCAGAAAAAAGCAGCTGCCAGAATCCACAGTATAGAAAAGGGTAAAAATAACCAGCTTGCAATCTTCAGAGACTGTTTGAACATAATTTAATCCGATATAGCAATTTGTTACGGTGTCATGTTACCAGAATCCGGGAGACACGGCAAGCTGTTAGAGCAGGAATGCGCAAAAATCATGCTGCCAGGGAAGGATGCCCGCATCATCCAGGGCAGAAGGATTTTCGCGGTAGATATTCGGCCTGAAAATCGTGTTTACGGCGCGTATATTTTCTTCAAAACTCTGCGGAAGCCGTATACAACTAACCCTATTATCGCCAGAGAAAGATAAAGAGCGGTAAGAGTCACGCCGGGCATGATGTGAAAGAACTCAGGGTTGGTGAAGAGCGTTCCTTTCAAACAATCCCTGGGTAATACTCCTATTCCCCATGCATCCTGGAGAAGAAAATCCCCTACGCCCAGCAGCACTATGGTATACGCAGCTTCCATAGCTGTCAGCAGATAGATGACCCTTCGCCTGGTAACGGACATGGCATCGACCGTCTTCTTGTTCAGCATGGTGAGCAGTACTACCGCCTGTATACCCCCATACAAAATGAAGAAAACAGGAAGCCATATGAGGAGAGATTCTGCAAGCATCAGAGCCAGATGCAGTTTAAGGTAAATGCTTATGATTCTATTAGTTGCAGGCTTCATCGCTTTTTACTCTTTAATTGTTCGTCCATGCTCCGCTGCCGCAAGACACAGGGCTGTGGTGGTCAGGAATCCAGAGAGGGTGGGCATAAAAAGCGATTTCTTCACATTTTAAATAAGACGTAGCATAGCAAAATCACAATCCATGCTTCCCCGAGAAGTCGAGAGGCTCGTTCAAATCGCTCGAAATCTCTCTTTCGCACCTCGGGATACTGCCTGCAGAAACAAAGAATAGCATTTATAAGCCCTTGTTTATCGGCTTCCATATCTTCGCAGAAGGAGAAAACACCATCTGAGCTGTTGATTGTTGAACCAAACAGTTCCACCGATGCTTTCGGAAGGAAATCAGCGCCCATATGCCGGAAAAAGTTCAATTCTATTTTCGAGCCATCCGGCAAATGAAGCACGGGGAGTGACCATTTGAAGCGTATGGTGGCGAGTTCTTGCCCTTCGGCATCGGTGAAGCTCAGATAGCGAAAGCCTTTCCCCATGATTCGGCATTTTACCATCAATGCTCCTGCTGAGTCGTACATATCGAACATGCAAAGACGCAGGTTGTCCAGACTTGCGCTGGGGGGCATAAAGGCGCAAATGGAACCATCCTCTAGAGTCAATTTATCTCGGCAATCCAGTTTCATCATCTATCTCCTTTACGTGTTATCATACTTCCGTTTTATCAGCATGCTATCTGATGAGGGTATTATCGCCAATCCTGACGCTTTGTCAATGATTTAGACCTGAAAAACGTTTTTGTGGAATTGACTTACATAAAAGGCCATGATATAAACAGCGCTGGAGATATGGGGAGATTATGCATAGCTTTTTGGGGATTGGTGAGCGTATTTGCCATCGCAGTTATGCTTGCCCTGCCAGAGGAGGTTTCTGGCAGGGACATTGTTGTGCTGTTCCTCTGTTTGGGCTTTCTGGTATTGAGCATCTGGGTGGAGTATCACGATTGGCTGTTGAATGACAAAGGTATATGGGACAAGCTGAGAAGGGCCATTGAGAAAGACAAGCCGGAGCTTGCAGCGCGCTGCATTCGCTCGGTTCTGAAGGAGGGGTCACATACCTGCAAGGATAGTATTACCGATCATCTTCTGATGGCGCTGCAAAAAGAACGATGGGATGTAGCATCTGCCATGTTGGACGCCGGAGCTGCAAATCCGGCCATATTGACACCGCCTCATTTCCTTGCGCTTGGTGTATTGGAGCAGTGTGTATGGGATGGCAATGAACCTGCGGTCCGCCTGCTGCTGGAGCACGGTGCTTTGCCGGATGCAGGTACTTATTATCCGCCACTCCTGGATGCACAGGCCAATGGCAGACAGGACATCGCAGACCTGTTGCTTACACACGGGGCTGCACCACAGGGAGCGAATCCCGACTTTAATCCGGACCGCATAACGGCTCTGCATCTGTTATGTTCCAAGCGGGGGCAGAAGGATATTGCTACCACCATTTGCACAGCTACCCGCTTGTTGCAGGAGGGGGCAGATATCAATGCACGAACACAAAGCGGATTTACTCCGCTGGATGTCGCGCTGGACTGCCGATTCTCCACTGGAACGGCTCCTTCGGAGTTGCTGGCATTTCTTCGCACTCAGGGAGCCGGGCGTGGTGCTCTGCTCAGCGTACCGCAGGCGAGCTACAATGCAAGCGTGCTAATGAAGGGGGAGCGGATAGAGCTGCCACTGCAGAGTCACGGATGCGAGCTGCGGCTGGCGGACAGGACATTGGCTGCCCCTATGCCCCATGAGTGGCAGGTGTTGCTGAAATGCTGCAACACGGACGGCGAGTCTCCACTTGCTGCGGCTCACCGGTTGGCTCTCGCAGTGCAGGAACTTTGCAGGATTGAGCAGGCCGTTGCTGCTGATTTGGGCACCGGATTTACCCCCGCCGCCGAGATTGCAGCCGCAGAGCAACCTCTGCGCTTTATGCTGAGGCTCCATCCTTGTGACTCAGAAAGCCAGAACGGACTGGAAACCGAGGGCATGGCCCGGTTCGGCCTGCCGGAACTGCGCGCCACGGACAGTTCTAATACCCACCGGGACTGGCTTCTCTATGCTATTTGCCATGTGCTGAACTCTTTTATTGAGCACAACATGTGCCCGGTCATTGAGCATAGCATTCCGGTCGGTGAGTTGGAGGACGATGACCTCTGGAGTGCAGAGGAAGTTTTTACCCTGAGCTGTAGTTCCCGCCAACATGGCGAAGGCCCTTGCCTGGAAATCACCAATCATTATTACTGAACACGTCCCGACAGGCGGTTTTGAAGCAATGCGGCCCGAGGATGTTTTGAAATAGAAAGCTACACAGAATCTGTAGTTTGAGTGTCAGAAGATTGAGCGGCGGATAAGCTCCATGGGGGTATCCTGAGAAGTATTCCGACAAAATGAGCACGGGTGCATGAGAATATAAAAATCCCGCCCGTCGGTGTGAAACCTGGGGCGGGTGTTTATTGCGGGGGCCTCAACCCCGGTCAATTCCACGTAATCGCACGGGGATTTCAAAGCGCGCCGTATACCCTTTTATGTTATTCCCCCAGCTCACGGGCGGCAATGGTCAGAAGCTCTGTCTCAGGTTTGACGGAAGGCTTTTCAAGTGGCCTTTTTCCATGCGGAAGTATTGCTTCAGTTGGTAGGCGGTGGTGTCCCCATTCGGCACAACTGTGTAGAGATGAAACAAGGATGAATCATCCTCCTTTCCTTTCCGCCCGCTGGCTGACAAGATAAATCGAAAGTCTTTGGTCTCTGCAAATACCACTTGAAAATTGAGTTTCCCTTTGCGTGTGATATGCTTTTTAATGGCTGCTTCATTTTCCTGAGTGGTGGTGATGCGCCATGCCGTTTCCGTCGAAAAACCGGGGCCTCCGTGCAGATTTTCCGCTCCTGTCAAAGCGGCAAGCGAGGCCTTGTAATAATCTGCAAATGATTGAGCAACATCAGGTGTTGCCGGGATGCAGGGGTATGCATACACCGGATCTCCGTCCATAGCTCGGGCTAGATGCTCACTGTGGAAATAGTACGCTTTTTTCAGGCGGGCTCTTTCGGCCTCCAGCTCTTTTTCAAGGATATGCAGATTGCCATGAGTTGCACTCACCTCCGCCAGTGTAGCAGAATCTTCCTCCTCTGTCGGGCTGAAAAAACAGCCAATTTCCGGCTTCTGATGAAATTCTATATAGGCCTTTTCCCAGAGCAAGGCGGCAGCATCTGCCGAGTCTTTATCATGAACACCCCGCGCCAGTACCAGAAGTTGTTTGTAATATTCCACCCAGGCAATCATCCATGCTTTATAGTCTTGCGCAGAGTCTCCACACTCCTGAGCCCCATATTCTTCCTGCTCAGCGGAATCTGTTTCCGGGAGCGGGGTTGATTTCATCTCGGGGAGAGTACCTGAAAAAACATTTACCCATTTGTTGGGATGAAGCAGTATTTCTACCTGGTATTGCTGCCCCTTTACCTCGTGATGAATATATTTCCTGGGGGCGGATGACGATATTTTATTTTCCGCAATCAGCATCCACGTATCGTCGGCCTCATGATGCCTGACGAGGGCAAAATGGTACACATGGGCACCGGAACCGATATCGGCGCAGAGCAGATAGTATCCCGGGGCAATCACCCGGTATTCCATGGGGAAAAAGGCGGTTTTTCCGGTTAGTGGCTGCAATTCCGGTACGCTCCGGTAAATTGTCAACAGTTGTTCATGCGTCTGGAGGGATTCCGCGCATTCCGGGTCGGCGTGCAGGGAAAGCGCGGTGCAAAACAGCAGGGAAATCATCGTGCGTATGGTCATAAATACACTCTCTTCCTTGTATCAACTCATTTCCGCGCTGCTTCTTATTACATGCATTGCAGCATGCGGAGCGCCTCGTGCAGTTTATCGGCGGCCTTGATTTTCTGGAGTCGCGGGAAGCGTTTGTTATCGAGGATATAGTCGTTGTTGCGGGTGAGCATGAGCTTCTGTCCGCTGATTTCGACCTGCGAGATATTTCGTCGGGTGGCGAGGATGCGGATTTTGTGAACCGTGAGCAGGTGGCTCACCTCGCGGGGAAGGGGGCCGAAGCGATCGCGCCACTGGCGGTCGAGGTCATCCACATCATCGGTGGTACAGGCCCGGGCCAGCTGGGTATAGGCTTCCATGCGTGCTTTGGTGGATTCCATGTAGGTGGCGGGCAGGTATGCGCCTAGCAGTTTATCGGCATCGGCCCGGGTGGCCATGCTGGCTTCGCTCAGGCAGATGAAATCGGCCTTGAAGTTGGCCTCGGCGCGAATGGTGGGTACTTTCCCTTGCATGCGCTCGATGGATTGCCGGAGCAGCTGGCAGTACAGTTCAAACCCGATGGCGGCTATATGCCCGCTCTGCTGGGTACCCAGGAGGTTGCCCGCGCCGCGGATTTCGAGGTCGCGCATGGCGATTTTGAAACCGCTGCCCAGCTCGGTGTACTGCTTGATGGCCGAGACTCGCTTGCGGGCATCGCCGGTGCAGAGAGCCTGGCGCGGTAGCAGCAGATAGGCATAGGCACGGTGACCGCCGCGCCCTACGCGCCCGCGCAGCTGGTACAAATCTGCCAGTCCGAAGCGGTCTGCGCGGTCGATGATGATGGTGTTGGCGTTCGGGATATCAATACCGCTTTCGATGATGCTGGTGGCGAGCAGCACATCTGCCTTGCCATCCACAAAATCACGCATGATGAGTTCCAGCTCTCCCTTGTCCATCTGCCCATGGCCGACCACGATGCGGGCTCTGGGTACCAGGCGCTGCAGCTCATCGCGCATCTTCATGATGCTCTGCACGCGGTTGTGCAGGAAAAATACCTGGCCGTTGCGCGCGAGCTCGCGCTCGATGGCATCGGCAATGAGTTTTTCGTTGTAGGGGCACACGGCCGTCTGCACCGGTAGACGGTTGAGCGGCGGGGTTTCAATGGTGCTCATATCGCGCGCGCCCATGAGTGCCACATAGAGCGTGCGCGGAATGGGGGTGGCGGAGAGGGTGAGCATATCCACCATGCGGAACATGCGTTTGAACTGCTCCTTGTGGCGCACGCCGAAGCGCTGCTCTTCATCGATGACCGCAAGCCCCAGATTTTTGAAGGTGATGTCTTTGGAGATGACACGGTGGGTGCCGATGACGATATCCACCGAGCCATCGGCAATGCCGGCCACAATTTCTTTTATTTTCTTGGCCGGGGTGAAGCGGCTGAGCAGTTCGATGCGCACCGGATATTCGCTCATGCGCGCGCGGAAGGTGCGGTAGTGCTGCGCGGCCAGTACCGTGGTGGGAGCCAGTATGGCTGCCTGGCGCCCACCGGTCACGCATTTGAAGGCGGCTCGTATGGCGACCTCGGTTTTGCCGAAGCCTACATCACCGCAGATGAGGCGATCCATGGGGCGGCCGCTTTCCATATCGGCCTTCGTCTGGGAGATGGCGCGCAGCTGGTCGGGTGTTTCGCGGTAGGGAAAGCTGGATTCAAACTGCCACATCCAGCCGGAATCTGCCGGGTGTGCATAGCCGGAGTTGCTTTCGCGTTCTGCCTGAACCTCCAGCAGCTGCGCGGCGTAGTCCTGAACGGCCTTTTCTGCTGCCTGGCAGGCACGGCGCCAGCGGGCATCGCCCAGCTTGCTCAGCTCGGGTGTCTTAGCACCTAGTCCAATGTATTTAGACACCAGGTGGCTCTGCTGCAGCGGAATGCGTAGCAGTACACCGTCTGCATACTTGATGTGAATCTCCTCCTCGCCGCTCTGTTCATCGCGCACGATACCCACGAATTTACCGAGGCCGTGGGAGGCGTGGATGACGAAGTCGCCCTCCTCGATTTCGCGCAGGGGTGCCTGGGCACGCTCGCGGCGCATGCGGTCGGTGCGGTCATCCTGCTTGCGGTTGCGGGGAGTGGAGTAACGGCCGAAGATTTCTGCCGCGGAGAGAACCGCAAGCCTGGCCCCGGGAATGGTGAAGCCGAGGGGGAGGTCGCCATCCCGGCTCTGCACGCCGGACCACGCATCGTCCTCGCCGCAGATTTCCTCGAAGCGGCTCTTCTCGCCCTCGTGGGGGAAGAACATGACGACGCGCCATTTCTGCTCGCGCCACTTGCGCAGCTCCATGCCGGCCAGCTGGCGGCGGGCTTCCTGCATGACGAAATCGCCTGTTTCGAAACTGCCGAGCGGCGTGCCGAAAATGGCGGTATTGTCCCCGGCGTTCACGCTGTCGATATCCGGCAGCACATCATCGCGGTCGGGCGGCAGTTCGTATACCAGCACATGCCCCGGCACCCCGCAGCCCGGCAGGCTCACCACCCAGTCATCCTTGCCAATCCACTCTGCCAGCGGTTTGTCTGCGGGTGGTTCGTCCAGCACGAGGTCGGCGGAGTCGAGCTTCTTGAAGGAAAGCTGGGAGTCAATATCAAACGCGCGAATGCTCTCCACCTCGTCACCGAAGAACTCGATGCGCAGCGGCCATGCGGATTGAAGCGGAAAAACATCGAGAATGCCGCCGCGCAGGCTCCATTCCCCGCGGCCTGTCACCTGGTCGACCCGCTCGAACTCGTGGTCGAGCAGGGCAGTACATACATTGTCCAGCGGGTATTCACTCTCTACTCGCAGGGAGAGGGTAAAGCCTGCTTCTGCCGAAAAGCTGGGGGCGGGTTGCTGCAGGGCTGCCGTGGTCACGATGACGGCCTGCGTTTCCCGGGCCGGGTCGGAGATGGCGCGCAGCGCTTCCAGACGCTCGGCGGCCAGGTCGGGGTCCGAAATGCCGTTGTTGATGTGGATTTCCTGCTCTGGCACAAAGACCGCCTGCGGTGCCTGCCACAGTGGCCATTCGGCGGCCAGGCGTTCCTGCACGGGCAGGGCATCTGCCACTACCCAGACACGCCGTGGCTTATCGGAGGCGGCTGCCACCAGTGCCGCTACAAAGGAGTACGCCGCCGGGCTTATGCGCTCCAGCACCAGCGGCGCATCTTTTGAGCCCTCGCGGCGCAGTCTCTCCAGCTCCCCGGCAAAGGCAGGGGATTTTGCAACAATCTCTGTGAGCGGCTTCGCCACGCGCCTTCATGGTATCAGCTGCTGTGGCAGTTGTCAAATAAAAGCTTGCCAAGATGTGGTGCTGGTGCTAGGATAGGCGCGCATCACTGCTCCGGTAGCTCAGTTGGATAGAGCACGAGCCTTCTAAGCTTGGGGTCCCGCGTTCGAGCCGCGGCCGGAGCGGATAAACGAAAAAGCCCTGCATCCATTGTGGTGCAGGGCTTTTTTGGTAGGGGGCGAAAGGAGCCCGCCGTTCAGAGTGATGACTCAGTGAAGCGCTTGATGAGCAGCTGGCCGTATTCTGCGTAGGTATGGGTGCTGGCGTAGGTGGTGGCGTATTCATCCAGCTCCCAAGGCAGGAAGTGGTTGCGCTGGTAGCGTTCCTCCTCCACAATTTCCAGATTGAGGAAATGGCTCAGGCAGGCTTGCTGGGCTTCATCGAGATAGTGGCATTGCATGCGCATGTGGTCGATATGGCGTGAGCCCGGCTTTTCGCCCGGGGCAATCTCCACCACTCCGTGCAGCGCGCCTATCATGAAGCGGGGAAGCAGAAAGCGGTAGGCATATGGCCCAGCATAAATCAGCGAGCAGGAACAGGCGAAGAGCAGGTCATCGGGTATATTCTGCCAGTTCTCGCGCTCCTCCAGCGGGGATAAAAGCGCCTGTACATCGGCAGACCAGTGTTCATCCTCTGCCTCTCCGCCCAGCAATACGCGCACCTCCCGGTGGCAGGTTACTCCGGTAAAGGCCTTGATAATCTGCTGCTCCAGGCGCAGGCGCTGGGGCGAAAGCGGTTCATTATAGGGCTTATAGCAGCGCTTTCGTACCTCGATGTTGTGCAGAAACTCGGCGGCCGAGTACACGGTCGCTCTGCTGAACTGGCTCAGCAGGGTGGGGGCAATGGCGGAGATTGCTTCCTTTTTGCTCATGGGGTTACATTTTGCTCAGCACGCCCAGGAAATTCTGCACGGCTGCGGCCAGTTCCTTGCTGTTGTAGAAGTTTCTGGCGGCCGCTGCATTCACGGAGGCAACGAGCGTGTGCCCGATGGCCTGGGCTTCGGCATCGCTTTCAAGCTCGCTCTGCGCAGCGGCTAATTCACCGGCATCCAGCTGGCTCTTCAGGCTTGCCAGGGCTGCGGCGTACTGGGTGAGCTGTGCCACTGCTTCCGCTACTTCACCGGGAGCCTCTTCGATTCCCTTGATGGTCAGCAGTCCGTTCATGCCCTTGAGAATTTGCATCTGGGTAGCGATGTAGTCGCTCACCGAAATTTTCTGTTCCTGGGCAGAAGCCGGGGCTACAATGGCGGGAAGGGCGGCAAGGGCGATGCAGGCAATCTTGTTCATAGCTCGTGTGTCAAATGGGGGGGCTTTGTGGATGATGTGTGCCCACTGTTATAGCAGAATTCCGCCCGGAATCAAGCGTTTTCACCGTTATGCTGCATTTCTGTGCATTATTTACTGGTAAAATGGTATGAAATAGTATACGCTTATGGCCAGACAACAAGAAAGAATCAAGATGAAGAGTATAATGGAGAAGCGTAAAGGTGCCAGCATATGCAGCCAGGGAAGAAGCCGGAGGAGAAAAATCGCGGAATCCTGAAGAATATGCTTGCCATGGGGCGGCGTATATGTTAGGTTCTGAGTGTTGAAGCTCCCCGACTACCCCATAACCGAGCCGACGTAAACGGGCGCAGTGTCGCTGCGTGTCAGGCATGGATATCAGGAGATTCGGGCGGGTTTTCAGCAAATCAACCCAACCCTATACCCCCTGAGACCCTATGATACCAGAAATCGAAGAAAAGAAGAGTACTGTCGTCACCACCCTGCGCCGCAATCTGCACCTGGCCTTGCGTCGGCGTACCTGGCGTTTCAAGCAGAATGCGCGTCTGAATGAGCTGCTGCCGCAGCAGCCGGTGCACCGGAGCCACAGCGTGTGGAGCAGCGTATTGCCCCTGCTGCTGGCATTGCTGGTGTTCCGGGTGTAATTACGGCTTGCGTGGTGGCACGGAATCCGCTAGAATACGGCCACGCATGGCAGGATTTCATGAGATAGCAGATGCCCGGGAGGCGCTGAGAACCTATTTCGGGTTTGAGTCGCTGCGCCCCGGGCAGGATGAGGTGGTACAGGCCATACTGGAGGGGCGGGATGCCATGGGTATCATGCCCACGGGCGGTGGTAAATCGCTTTGTTACCAGTTGCCTGCGCTCTGCCGCCCCGGGCTTACGGTGGTGGTGTCGCCGCTGATTGCGCTCATGAAGGACCAGGTGGATGCCTTGCAGGCGCGGGGCATTCCTGCGGCTGCGGTGAACTCATCGCTCGGGGCAGAGGAGTACCGCCAGGTGATGCAGGCGTTGCGGAGCGGGCAGCTCAAGGTGTTGTATGTGGCGCCGGAGCGTTTCGCGCAGGAGGGCTTCATGACCCTGCTGCGGGGGATGCAGATTGCACTTCTGGCGGTGGACGAGGCGCACTGCCTGAGCCAGTGGGGGCATGATTTCCGACCGGATTACCTGCGGCTGGGGCGGGTGCGCGAGGCCCTGGGCTATCCGCAGACGGTGGCGCTCACGGCGACGGCCACGGCATTTGTGCGCGATGATATCCTGCGCACGCTGCAGCTGCATGAGCCAGCGGTCATCATCAGTGGATTCGGGCGCGATAATCTGGATTTCGGCATTACGCACTGCGAGAGCCGCAAGGCGAAGTTCGAGCGCATTCACAAGGTGATAGCGCGGTGGAAGAAGGGGATTATCTACTGCTCCACGCGCAAGAATGTGATGCTAGTGTTTGATGAGCTGGCTTCGCAGCATGTGAATGCGGTGGCTTACCACGCTGGAATGACGGATGAGGAACGCGAGTTTTCACAGGAGGCCTTTGTTTCCGGCCGGGCGGATGTGGTGGTGGCCACAAATGCTTTTGGCATGGGAATTGACCGCTCCGATGTGCGTTTCGTGGTGCATTTTGAGATACCGGGCAGCGTAGAGGCCTATTACCAGGAAGCCGGACGCGCCGGGCGCGATGGCGAACCCGCGGTGTGCGAGTTGCTTTTCAACCACGCCGATTTGAAGACCCAGGAGTTCTTTTTTGAAGGGAGCAATCCGCCGGTGTCCACCATTCGCTCGCTGTACAACATGTTGCGTTTTGAGTGCGACCCCACCACGCACGAATTGCATATCACGGTGGATGCCATGGCCGACCGGCTGGGCAAGGACACAAACCCTATGGCGGTGAGCACGGCGCTTTCCTGCCTGGTGCATGCCGGGGCAATTCAGCGCTTCGATGTGGCGGGGCAGTTGACTCGCGGCACGCGGCTACTCAAGCCTGAGTTGAATTTTGAATGTCTGGATATTGATCGCACGGCGTTGGAGGAAAAGGCCCGCCGGGATCACCTCAAGATTGAGGCGATGACCCGCTTTGCCTACTCCATGGGCTGCCGCCAGCAGTGGATTCTGGATTATTTCGGCGAAACCGGCACTTCTCCGTGCGGGCATTGTGACAGCTGCGCCGGTTCAGACAGCGATGAGCGGGAGGAGGTGAGCGGCGATGACCTGCTGACGGTGCGCAAGGCTCTGGCCGGGGTGGCCCGGGCTTCAAAACGCGGCCCCGCAGGCGAGTGGGTGGCTATCTATGGCCGCGGCAAGGTGATGGATATGCTGCGCGGGGCAAAGAATGCCTCCATGCACCAGTACCTGACCGGGCTTTCGACCTATGGCATTCTGAAGCACCTGACGGATGCGAAGATGAAGGCGCTTTTCCGGGCCATGCTGGAAGGGGGGCTGCTGCAGACTACCGTTGGTGACATGCCGCTCATTACCCTCACACCGCAGGGGGAGGCGGTGATGCAGAGCCGCGCGGTGCCGCGCTTGTCGCGCCGCGTGTGGGGCTCTGCCGCACGCCCGGCCAGAAATGCGGCCACTCAGCGCGATAAAACAAGGAATTTGCTGCAGAGC
Source organism: Akkermansia sp. (assembly GCA_045657445.1). GTDB lineage: Bacteria > Verrucomicrobiota > Verrucomicrobiia > Verrucomicrobiales > Akkermansiaceae > Akkermansia. The sequence goes on from JAZOTC010000068.1 coordinate 13,748, forward strand.
ATGGGCCTGGGGCGCCTGGATAAGGAATTGTATGAGCACCTGGCTGAGCTGCGGCGCGATCTGGCGGACGAGTACAACATGCCGGCCTACCGCGTGATGCACAATGAAACGCTGCGGGCGCTGGCTACAGTGAAGCCCACCACAATGGAGGCCGCCGAGCGGCTCAAGGGGGTGGGCCCGTGGTTGCGCACGCATGGCCTGCGTGCCTTTGTGGAGTTGATTCAGGATTACGAGGAGGGCTGATTCGCCTTAGTTGGATTGGTTCAGCACCTCGTCCATCTCCTCAGAACGGGAGCAGCTGAGGGCATCGCGCCCGGTGCGGTCCTGAAGCCGGGGATTAGCACCGTACTTCATCAGCTTGCGCGCAATGCCGCGCTGGTTGTCAATAACGGCGTGCATGAGCGGGGAAACGTTGTTCTCATCGCAGATGTTGGGGTCGGCCCCCAGTTGCAGCAGCACATCAATGCATTTTTTCCTGTCGCTGAGCACGGCGGCGATGAGCGGGGTGCGGCCATCGCTGAGACGGTTGAAATCGAATCCGCCCTTCTGCTGTGCCAGAATGCGCAGCAGCTCGTGGCGGCCGTTTTCTGCGGCGCTCACGGCGGCTTTCAGAATCACATCCGGGGCATCGGCGGCTTCCGGCTGAGCAAGGAGTCCTCGCACGGCAACTTTCTTGCCAAGAATGGCGGCGAGTTCCAGAAGTGAGCGTCCCTCCTCATCGAAGAGGGAGTAGGGGTTCTGGCCTTCGTCCTGCCATTTGATGTTCAGTTCATTGTAGGCGGCAATCTCGGCGCGGTAGTCTTTTTCCTGCCGCAGGGTAACCCAGGCGCCGCTGCATACTACCAGGTACACAGCGCTCCATACCACTGCCATGAAGGCCTTTCGCTGAGCCATGGCGCGGGCCAGTGCCAGCAGACCGTTCACGATAAAGCCCGTGATGCAGAGGGTAAGCATCCATATCTCAACCGCCGAGGGTGTTTCGATACCCACGCTCACCTTCCAGGAGAGCAGGGCAATGATGATGAGCAAAAGCAGCGGATTTGCGTAATCTTTCATGGGAGATGCGGGGAACTCGTTTATTTTTCAGCCGAGGGGGTGGTTTCTTCGCTTTCTGCCGGTGCGGGGGCTGGCTGGGGCTCTTCCTCTGCGGGAGAAGCCGGTTCCGTTGTTTCTTCGGCAGGGGCTTCGGTGGGTTCCTGCGGTGCTGCCGGGGCTTCAGGCTCTTCTTCTGCAGCAGCTGCTGCAGGAGCAGGGGCCTCGGGCTTGGGAACTACCAGCTGCATGGTCTTCTGGCGGGGCTCCACGGGCTCCTCCACTGGCTTTTCAGATTCCTGCACAGCCTTGGGCTCATCAACCGGTTTTTCAGGTTCTGCGGCGGGTTCCGGCTGGGCTTCTGTTGCAGTGGCTTCTGCGGCCTGCTTCCGGGGAACATGGGTGATGAAGGTCTCAAACAGCGCCATGAGCAGGGCATAGATGAGGAAGAAGGCTCCCGGCACCGCGGCGATGACCCAGGGGGTGCTCAGAATCATGCTGAGGGCTTCCGGTGCTGCGGGGTTGGCGCTGGAGCTCCACAGCTGGACGGTGTAGAAGAACAATTCGCTCACGCCATACCACAGGGCATAGCTGATGATGGTGGTGATGGCTACGCGTCCGCATGCCGAGGCGCAGACCCAGCCTGCCGCAAAAATGAGGGTGGTCAGCGCCAAGGGTACCTGGTAGGTCAGGGCGGAATCGCAGAGCTGGCGGACGGCTTCACTGTTGAAGATGGCGTTCGGCAGCGCGATGCCGGGCCCAAGCAGACCATAGGTGCCGCAGGCCAGCAGCACCAGCATGGAGGCGCAGAAAAGCACATTCCACGCGGCTTCCAGAATGCGGGTCATCGGGAAAATACCCAGCAGCAGAATGATGGCGAGCGAAATGGTGACAGCGTTGATTCCCTGCAGCGTTCCCAGCAGTTGACCGGGGACGATGCTTGTGCAGAATTCGCTCAGAGAGATGGTGGGAGAGACCTGGAGGTAGCATGCGAGTGCCAGCACAATGATGAAGCTGAACACAACGCGAAAGAGAATAGCCATTACTTTCATGACCGGTGTATTTTAGGTAAAATGTGCCGTTTCGTCAAGGTAAATCAGGAATGGCTGTCTCATAATTTCCTGTGTGAAAGATAAAAACACCGGAAGGGTGCTTTCCCCTCCGGTGTTTTGGATGTCTGTGGGCAGATTTTTATTCCGGCAGGCATTCATCCTGCACCATTTGCTCAAGCGTCTGGCGGCGGCGGATGATGCTCCATTTGCTGCCATCCACCAGCACCTCAGCTGCCAGCGGGCGCGAGTTATAGGTGGAAGACATGCTGAAACCGTAGGCGCCGGCGCTCATCTCGGCCAGTACCTCGCCGGGTTTTACATTGGCAATGCGGCGGTTCTGCGCCTGGAAGTCACCGGATTCGCAGACGGGCCCCACGATGTCGGCCACAATGTCATCGCCACTGTGCTCGGTGACCGGCCAGATTTCGTGGTAGCCCTCGTAGAGTGCCGGGCGGATGATATCATTCATGCCGGCATCTATCATCTTGAAGGTCTTGGCCTCGCCCTTCTTTTCGTAGATGCAGGTGGTAAGCATGACGGCGGCGTTGCCCACCAGACGCCGTCCCGGTTCCATCAGAATCCGGATGCCCAGCGGCTGCAGCAGGGGAATGAGCGCATCTGCATAGCTCTGGATGGTAATCTGCTCCGGGTGGGCTGCCCACCACTCCGGCTTGCCGGAGGCCAGGCAACCATCGTACACGATACCGATGCCTCCGCCGATGGACCAGAACTCAATGCCGTAGAGCTCGATGAATTTTCTGACAATCGGCAGCACTTTTTCCACTGCGGCGACAAAGGGCTGCACCTCAGTCAGCTGCGAGCCGATGTGCATCTGCAGCCCCTTGATGTGCAGGTGGGGCATTTCGGCTGCAATGGTGGCGTATACCTCTTCGATGCGGGTGATATCGACGCCGAATTTGTTTTCGTTGGTGCCGGTGGTGATGTATTTATGCGTGTGGGCGTCCACATGCGGGTTCACGCGCACGGCTACCGGGGCTTTAACTCCCATTTCGCCGGCTATGCGGTTGATTTCGCGAAGTTCGTTTTCGCTTTCGCAGTTGAAGCAGTATATGTTCTGCTGCAGGGCGTAGCGGATTTCCGGCTCGGTCTTGGCCACGCCGGCATAGGTGCAGAGGGTGGGGTCGCCGCCGGCGTTGATGACGCGCCAGAGCTCGCCGCCGGAGACGATGTCGAACCCGGCGCCCTGGCGGGCCATGAGGTTGAGAATGGCTTTATTGGAACAGGCCTTGACCGCATAGGCCACATGGGCGTTCAGCGGGGCAAATGCCTGGCGGAAGGCTGCCAGGTCTTCTGTGATGGTTTCTTTGCTGTATACAAATACCGGGGTGCCGACGGCCGCTGCGATATCGGCAAGCTTTACATCTTCGCAGCAGAGGGTGCCATTTTTATAGGCAAATGAATGCATGGTTTATTCTTGAGTTACGTTGTTGAGCTTTTTGACATGGCGGGGCACCTCATCGGAAATGATGGTGGCCACCCAGGAAAGGTCTCGCGAGTTTTCCAGCGCCAGTTTGATGAGCACCATGATGGGCACGGCCAGCAGCATGCCGCACGGCCCCCATACCCAGCCCCAGAAGAGTACCGCCAGCAGCACCACCGAGGTGGCAATGCCGAACTGTTTGCCCAGGAAAATGGGTTCAATGCCGTTGCCAATCATGAAGTTAATGAAGATGTAACAGGCGGTGATGATGGCGGCATCTCCCCAGCCGCCCATGAGCAGCGCCATGGTGATGGGCGGAATGGCCGCCACGATGGAGCCGATGGTGGGAATGTAGTTGAGCACAAAGGCCACAACCCCCCAGAGGAAGGCAAAGGGAACATCCCAGGCCGCGCAGGCCCACCAGGCCAGGGCTCCCGTGGTGGCGCTGGCGATGGTCTTGATGAACAGATAGCGCTGAATTCCGTTGAGCGCCACGGTAAAGTCTTCCTTGCCCTTGGAGCTGCTGGGCAGGCGGTGCAGGTTCTTCTTGAACAGTTTGGCCTCGCCCAGCATGAAGGTCATGAGCACGAGCACCAGGGTGCAGGTGGTGACAAAGGAAATGGCCTGCCCGGAGATGGCCTGCACCATGCTCACCAGCTGCTGGGTGTCAAACACATCCTGCGGGGAGCGCACCAGGGCGCGGGCTTGTTCCTCCAGTCCGAAATTGCCCAGCCAGACCATGAGCTCGTTGTATTTTTCGGCCATGCGGACGGTGAATTCCCCTTGCAGTGTGGCTTTCATATCCGCTGCGAGGAAATTGATGATGCTGGCCACGCCAAAGAGAATGCCGCCGTCCACCAGCACGGTGAAGGCCACAGCCAGCCAGTGCGGAAAGCGCAGGTATTTGCTGAGCAGTTTGGTGATGGAGTAGCTGATGATGGCCAGGAAGCTGGCCATGAGGATGGGCAGCAGCACGCTGCGGGCGGCCTGCAGCCCCATGATGACGATAACGGCAGCTGCCGCAGTCAGCAGGAAGCGGGCTCCTTCTCCAATCATCTGCGGTGTTTCCTTCTGGGACTTTTGGTCTTCTGGCATAGATTTCGCGTTATTCTACACATGCGCGCGCGCCATTTCAAGCGGAATAGTGCCAGCATGGCAGAAAAATCAGGCATCGGGGGCAGTGTCCGGCCAGTCGTGGCGGGGGTAGCGCCCGGCCAGGTCCTTTTTCATCTGGGGGTACCCATTGCGCCAGAAGGAGGCCAGATCGCTGGTGAGCTGGTAGGGCCGCTGATTGGGCGCCAGAATTTCCACCAGACATTTGACTCGCCCTTCTGCTATGGTGGGGGTGTGCGGTACGCCGAAGAGCAGCTGGCATTTAAGCCCGAAGACTGGGGTGCCGTCCTCGCGGTAGAGAAGCTTGACTTCGCGGCCGTTTGGCAGTTTGATAGCCTTGGGGGCGTATTTATTCAGGCATTCCCGCTGCCAGGGGGAGAGCCACTCGCCCAGAATGGGCAGCACCGGGCGATTCTGGATTTCCTTGTAGCTCACAGCGCCCTCGCAGAGCATGGTTATGGCCACGAGCCGGTCCTCCTCGCCGAATTCGGGCATTTCCAGCTCGGGCATGGCTGCGCGCAGGCAGGTGAGACGGTTTATCCACTGCAGCACGTGGCCATCCCAGCCCTCCAGCCGCAGATTGCCGCGAATGACCTGTTCTGCCAGCAGCGGGGCGGCCGTATCGGGCTCGGCATCGCCGGTTTCCTTTTCGCAGAGTACCAGGTCGCGGTACAGGATGCGGTGGTGGTTGAGCACGCGCTTGCGGGCGGAATCGTAGGTGGCTACATCATCTTCTGTGGTGGGTAAATCTGCCAGCTGCAGCAGGGTGCATTTGCTCAGCCGGGTTTCCACGCTCTTGCCGCCTACTTCTGTGATTTCGGCTGCGAGGAATATGTCAGCGTTCCGGGCTGTGGAATCGGCTGCGACGCTGCCGCTGCGGCGCTGGCAGAGGCGCGCGGTGCTGGTGGCGGTGCTGTTGCTGGCTGCTACATGGGAGGGGAAGCTGCCCAGCAACCCCGCGACAATTCCGGCCCGGTGCCCGGCAAAATCGGGGGCTCCGGAGCTCCCCTGGCACATCTGGCGGAAGCTCTGGATGATTTCGCGGGCAGCGCGCGCCATGATGCCTAGTCTGCTGCATTCCTGCGGGTTGAATTGGAACTGTGCCGCGGCTTCTACAGCACGCCATTCGGCCTGGAAATCAGTAAAATCTTCCTCATGCCGCAGGCTGGGGTGCAGACCGTTCTGCAGCGCGATGCTTTCTCCTTGCAGCAGGGCGGCAATGGCGGCCATTTCAGTGTGGCAGCCATATTCATCGCCCGCTACAAGCAGCCGCGCCAGCACCGGGGGCAGGGGGTATTGCAGCATCTTCCGGCCAATGGGGGTGAGCCCTGCATCTCCTGCCGCTCCTAAATCCTCCAGCAGCTGCCAGGCGCGTGCCGTCTCGGCTTCGGTGGGCGCATCCGGCCATGGAAAACGGCGGATATCACCCAGATTCCGGCATCCCCAGCACAGCAGGTTCAGAAAAGCCTGCGATATGTCGGCCCTGTGTACCTCCGGCGCGGGGAAGGGGGCGCGGCGGCGGTGTTCGGTCTCGCTCCACAGGCGGATGCAGCGCCCCGGACCCAATCGCCCGGCGCGGCCTGCACGCTGCTCGGCCTGTGCCTGGGAAATGGGGACGATATGCAGGGTGGAGATGCCGCGCAGCGGGTCCCAGCGCGCCTCGCGGGCGGTGCCGCTATCCACCACCGAGCGCACGCCTTCAATGGTAAGCGAGGTCTCGGCAATGTTGGTGGAGACAATGACGCGCGGCCGGCTGCCGCACTCTACTGCACGGGCCTGCGCCTCGGGGGTAAGTTGCCCATGCAGGGCAAACACATCGCGCCCTTGCATCCAGCCCACTTGCTCCAGTATCTCCACCGTGCGGCGGATTTCATAGACCCCGGGCAGGAATACGAGTATATCTCCGCTGTCGGGCTGCCTGGTGAGCTCGCGAACAGCATCTGCGCACTGCTCCCACAGCGGTGGTGGCTGCACATATCCGAACTTGCTGCGCACCGGCACTGGCGGTCGGTAGCTTACCTCCACCGGGTAGAGCCGACCCTCGGCCCGCAGTACCGTGGCCTGCGGCAGGTATCCCTGCAATTTATCCAGTTCCAGCGTGGCAGACATGACAAAGACGCCTATATCCGGTCTGTTTCCGCGCTGCAATTCCAGAACCCGGGCCAGACACAAATCGCCACTTAACCGGCGCTCATGCACTTCATCAAAAATCACGGCCGATACCCCGCGCAGCTCCGGGTCCTCGGTGAGCCGGCGCTCCAGTATGCCATCCGTCACAAACAAAATGCGGGTGGCGGCGCTGCGCTGCGAATCAAAGCGCACGGTGTAGCCCACTTCCTGCCCCAGACGGCACGGAAACTGCCGCGCCACATAGCCTGCCAGCAAACGCGCCGCCAGCCGCCGCGGCTGCACCACGATGATGGTTCCTTTTTCGCCCCAGCCTGCCTCCATCAGCATACCAGGCACCCGGGTCGACTTGCCGCTGCCTGTGGGGGCACTGAGCAGCACGCAGAAACCGGGGGTTGCCACGGCCCCCAGAATATCATCGCGAATCTGCTCAATTGGTAACATATCGCGGCGGATTGTACACCATCCCCTTCTTGCAAGTCAAGGTGATATCTGTGAGCCGTGCCCGGATGATGGGAATCCCCGCCTAAACTGTAAAATGCGGCCAAAAGCGCGAATTCAGGGCTTGCAGAGTGGGTGAGTTTGTGGTATAAGATATTAGTTACCTATGCCGAGAACAGCGGTCATCAGTGATATTCACGCGAACCTGCACGCTCTTTATGCCGTCATGGCTGATTACCTGAACGAGCAGTGCACGGATGTTGTGTGCCTGGGCGATGTGGTGGGTTATAATGCTTACCCTCAGGAGTGTGTGAACGAAATCCGGGCCATCGGGTGCCCGGTGGTGAAGGGAAATCACGATGAGGAGGTCTGCCGCGAGGAGCAGACCCGCATGAACCCGATTGCTCGCCAAGCCATGGACTGGACCCGCTCCCGGCTCGATGCCGATAGCCTTACCTGGTTGCGCCGCCTGCCGTTGCAACGCATTGAACGCTCGAAATTTGCACTGGTGCACTCCAGCCTCGACCAGCCGATGGCCTGGAATTACATCCTGAATGCCAACGACGCGGTGAGCAATTTCAACCGCCAGTTTTTGCCTGTTTGCTTCCATGGCCACACCCACCAGCCGCGCGTGTTTGCCTGGGATGGCCGCCATTCCATCGAAATGGCGGAATACTGGCAGCAGCTGCTGCACGATGGCGAGGTGGTTGTTCCTCTGCAGCCGGGATTGAAGTATTTCATTAACGTGGGTTCCGTGGGGCAGCCTCGCGATGGCGACCCCCGCGCCTGCTACGGTATATATGATTCAGACTCCGCCACGGTGACCCTGCGCCGGGTGGAATACGATGTGGCGGCGGCTCAGCAAGCGGTGCTGGCTGTCGGGTTGCCGGAATACCTGGCGGAACGCCTGGGAAACGGTCAGTAATAAATTAAACACCAAACTACAAATTCTCTCTCCTCCCATGTCCTTCATCCGTCGTGTTTTCCCTGCATTTGCGCTGTTAGCCCTCGGTATCCTGCTGCTCATGTATCTGGTGCCTATTGAGCTGGAGCAGATGAAGTGGGAGGTTCCCGGCCGCCCCGAGGATTACCCGCTGGAGCAGTTATGCCGCCCGCTGCTGCTGGCCGCGCTCGGTTTCCTCCCCTTTGTGGTGGCGGTCATTTATGCATTCATGGGGACAATGGATCGTTACATGATGCGTTGCTTCGTCTCATATTTCCTCATGTGTACGATGATTCTGCTGCTGATTTACATTCTGGCAGACTTCACCGACAACATGGAACGCTTCCGCTCGCGCTTCGATGACCCGGTCACGCAGGCTCTGCGCTTCTATGGCACGCAGCTGCCCATGTTCCTCTACCAGATTCTCCCCTACACCCTGCTCATGGGTGCACTCTGGAGCCTCAGTAAACTCTGCGGTGGATGCGAAATCACCGGTATGCTTCAATCCGGCCGTTCGCTGCTGCGCCTTTGCCGCCCCGTTCTGCTGGTAGCTGCTGTCGTTTCTCTCGGCTATGGTATATGCGGCTACCACTGGGCGCCCAGCGGCTCGTTGTACCGCGAGATGGTGATGAAGCGCAACACGAACCCGGATGGTAGCGCCCGTTCCATCGTGTATCGCAGCGATGCTACTTCCCGCATCTGGCGTATTGAAACGCCGGCTCTGGCCACCAGCCCCGGTGACCCCATGGTGGGCGTCACGATTGACCAGTTCGATGCGGATGTGCGTGGCCGCCAGCTCAAGCAATACCGCGCAGATCGCGCTGTCTGGAACAAGGAAGCATCCACCTGGACGCTGGAAAATGTCTATATCCGTGAGATGGCCGCCCCCGGTGTGCGTCCCAAGGATGATGTGTATATGGCCACAATCACACTGCCTTTTGAAGAAAAACCCTACCAGATTATCAGCCCCGGGCATAATGGCCGCCCCGATGCCATGAGCACGGCAGATATGTACCAGTTCCTGGAATCGGGGGCAGGCGCCAAGGAAGACCGCCGCAGGCTGCGCACGGAATGGCATGTCCGCATTGCACGCATTGCATCCTGCATGGTGCTGGTTCTGCTGGGCATACCGAGTGCCATCACATTCCAGCGCCGGGGCACCATGAAAGGCATCGGCATAGCCGTACTCCTGGCCGCACTCCTGCTGTTCTTCTACCGAGTGTGTCCCTCGCTGGGCGAAGCCGGCGTGGTGAAACCCTGGCTGAGCGCATGGATTCCGAACTTCCTCTACATCTTCATTGTCATTTATCTCTTTGTCAAGAACCTGGCTCACCGGTCTGTGCGTGAGTGGCTTCGTGCCAAGCTGAATGGCGAACCCTGATGCGGATTGCACCCATGCGTCGCCCCAAAGGAATCATCTTTGATTTTGATGGCGTTCTGGTAGATACCGAATGGGCCATCTACCAATCGTGGGTGCAGCTCTATGCCCGCGAAGGTCAGGAAATCTCCATCGCCACCTATGCTCCCTGCCTGGGGGCCGGCTATTCACACTGGGACCCCGCCTCGCATCTCGAATCGCTGACCGGCAAAAAATACGATTGGGATAAAGAAACACCCGCGCGTCAGGCGGTGCTGGAAGCCGATTTAGAGCGCTCCGGGCTTATGGCCGGGGCTGCGGATTTGCTGGACTGGTGCGAAGAGCAGGGAATCCCCCTCACCGTTGCCTCATCCTCCTCCCGCCGCTGGGTACAAGGCTGGCTCGAACGCCTCGGCATCTATCATCGCTTTGCCGGAGTCTTCACCCGGACAGATGGATATGCCGTCAAACCCAATCCGGCCCTCTTCCTGGCTGCCCGGGAATGCCTGGCATTGCCAAAGGAAGATTGCCTGATCATCGAAGACTCCGAAAATGGCACCATTGCCGCGCAAAATGCCGGCATACCCTGCGTAGCCATTCCCAACCGCATGACCGAACATAGCGATTTCTCCCGCGCCTCCCACCGCCATGCTTCGCTGGTGGAGCTTCTGCAATACCTGCGCGAATCATCTTAAACCCCCACTTTATCAGCCATTTCTGATATATGGGGAAAAGATTGGTAAAAAATTAGCAAAAATTTATCATTTTTGGCTTGCATTAGATGCGGATTTGTTGTAAACTCTCCCCGCACCCCGTCCAAGACGGGCTTGCAGAATGGCTCGGTAGCTCAGTTGGTAGAGCAGCGGATTGAAAATCCGCGTGTCGGCGGTTCGATCCCGTCCCGAGCCATTTTTTTTATGCCCACGTGGCGCGAAATTTTGCTCTTCTCAACGGGGCGTAGCTCAGCCTGGTAGAGCGCCAGCTTTGGGAGCTGGATGTCGCAGGTTCGAATCCTGTCGCCCCGAGCAAATTTCACCATCAATAACGCACTGTAGAAGATGTAACCCCTTCACAGTGCGATTTTTTGTCTTGTATGGTGTCAATAGTATATGATAGTAGTGTGTCACACGACCTGCCACACGACGTGTCACATTTGTGTCACACGGGCACTTCGTGTGACACATACAATTAAACAGTGATATACAATACATTATGGCAGAGACAAAAGACCGAAATGGAATCTGGCAAGCAGAATTCTGGGTTAACGGTAAGCGTATCCGTAAGTCAATGGGGATAGCAGTAGGCACAACCCGGGCAGAGCAGCGCGACAGCAAGCTACTTGCCCAGCAAGTGGCAGACAATATGGAACGGGTTGCATGTGGACAGACCTCTTATACGCAGGCCTCTGATGCATTGCGTGCGGTGGCACAGGCAACCGGGATGATCACGAAGATGCCTACTGTACGTGAGTTCCTGACTGATTTTCAAGGACAAGCCAGCCCCAAGACAGAGAGTAACCGTCGCCGGGCATTCAAGTCCTTTTTGACGTGGATGGATGAGCACTCGGATAAGAAGGCTGATATACGTCTGGATATGCTCACCAAGGCAGATCTGCATGCTCCGCTGGGACTGCATAAACTTCGCAGCGGATTACCTGGTATTTGGCACCGGCAGGGATAAGAAAATCCCCATGCATGCAATTCTGCGCGAGCGCCTCCTTGTAATCCGGACAGAGCAGGGCGAACATGAGGAATATGTGTTCCCTCATATGGCGCAACGTTACGGTCGAAAAGACACCAGCATCTCGACAGAATTCACCACAATGTTGAAGACCAGTGGCATCGTTCATCTTGATATTGAGCGCACCGCCCTGCAAGGCAAGCGCAAGAATGTATCCCCCAAATTGTTCCTCTCATTTCGGCTTTCGTTTGTCGAAGTGGAGCGAGCATGCAATCGCAGCACCTCTGGCGTAGACGCATCCCATAGCGGCGAGTCCAAGATGAGCGTGTACGATGTCATCGCCCAAGCCATCACCGCCCCGGTGGATTCACCTCTGCCGGTGAGCCCCAACTATACCACCTGATCAAGGCCTGCTCAAATAATTACACCCCGCTCCGGACGAACTGACCAGGGCGGGGTGCTATATTTCTGCATTTAGAGAGTAGAGATGCAGTTATCCGAAAATATCGGATAACTGACGGGCTAAATTGCGCTCCTCCTTTATGGATCTTAACTTTTGAGTCAATGCAGCGGACTTGTTTATGAACTCTGCATAGATTTCTTTGCCCTCGCCGGTGAGGCTGATGTACTTCTCCTTGTGAGAAATGACCTGTTCATGGACGTAGCCGTCCTTGATGAGGGCTGTCATGTTATGTGAGACTGTTGTATAATCTCTATGAATGAGATTGTATACTTCGGTTTTCCTGATCTTGCCCAGAGTCCAGAGAATACCCAGCACGCTTAGACCAAGGGAGGTGATACGATACACCATGGTATCAGCCGCAAGCTTGCAATGCCTAAGCGTTTGTAGATGTTGAAAATCAATGCAAAACAAAAACCGAACCAGATTGTTTTCTGATTCGGTTTCTAGGTTTGAGTGGAGTATTTTTCAATCGAACGGAGGCTTGCTCTGAGAATCTCTCCTTTTGGTGGGATTGCTTTGAGAATGAAGATAGGAAAACAATCAATAAATCGCACCGGGAGGCAACGGCTTTACAGGCCAAGGAAGCGGGCTGTAATGGTGGTTGCCAAACTTCTCTAAACAATCTTTCAAATCCCACAGATTCTTTTTCTCCCGAAGAGCTTGATCCACCATTTCCTGCAAATAAAGCAATGCTCGTGTGCCTCTCCTCAAAAGGAACAAAATTGCCGCTCTTGACTTCGGCCTTGTACCTAGCCCATTCTTCATCATTCCCATCACCGAATATTACAATATCATCATCCTCTTCTTCCTCATCCTCACTCGTTTCTTCGGGGGGGGAAACCAAACGTACTTCATAGCGAAAATCATCCTCAGTCTCGTTCGGAGGACAACAAAGAAGCTCATATCTACCGCAGTAATTTGAGAACGAGTAAACAAGCAACGGCTTGAATAAATAATCAAGGTCAGGGCAATCCATATAAGACGTCAATGTTAAGCATCTATAGCAAAAACTCTTAGCTCTGTTTTACACGCCAAGACTGTAGTAATAATTACGGATTTTCTGAGCCATGAGCCTGCGTCTGGTAGCGAGGAACTCATCGTAATGGCTGTAATCCATCTCTGTGATATTTGCCGGGATGCAGTTCTGAGCCATGTTGTTCAAAAGCTCTTCCTCGCTGGAGATGTTACCGTACACGGCCACGCCACGTTTAGCCGCTTCCAATGCATTGGTGAAATACTCACAAGGAGCATCGTCTGAAATAGCCTTGTTTACCTGAGAATCCAGATATGTGTAGTTCGCTATCTGGTTGTACTTCGATTTGTCGGTAATGCCGTGCTTGGCCAGATACTTCTTCGGGAAGATGTGGTGAACCTCTCCCTGCATTCTAATCAAATCACTCACCTTGAACAAGTGAGTGAACAATGCACTATCAGCCTTGCAGATTTGAGCTGCAAGGAACACATTCAGGAACGGACTCATAGCGGCGGAGGTCTCCAGCTTTTGAACCAGACCTGCTGTCCAGAATGCCTCTGACAGCTCGGCGGCTTCCGTTTCAGCAAGCACTTCGATGAAGCCTTTTTCCCTGATGCGGCGGATATCCGCCTCCATAGCAGTCTCGGGAGAACCTGTATACCGCCCTGTCAGGGTAGAAAGCACGTACCACTTGGCTACATAGAACTTGATTTTCTCCTTGGGAATATTCGGGTCGTCATGCAGCATCAGGTAGAGCGTATAGCCAAAGGTCAGCGTCATCTGTGAGTTATTGAGACGCTTCTGATTAAACCCAGCAAATTCTATTGCAGATACAAATTCTGTGAAAGAGTACTTGTTCATGAAGATTTTTACTCCCTCCGTCAATTTACGGAAAGATTCTTCTGCTATGGCTTCCTCGTATTCTCGGGTTTCGAAATTACGTCCCCCCAGCAGGCTTACCAAGTCCTTCATCTTAGCGCGATGGAACTGGTGCATAAAGGCAATACGCAGGATATCTCCATACTTCGGATCGAATATGTCCCCTTGGTCATTCTTCAACCAATCCAGCTTCGCGGCAAACTCTGACTCCATGAACTCAGTATCCTTTATCATTTCTTCGTACCATTTCGGGTCAATGGCGAGGTGCGAGAAGTAGTCGATAGCCTTGCGCAGCATATTGCCGTTGTAGGAGGTATTTGCCGCAATCTTGGACATAACGAAGTCCGCCTGATTCAGCTCTGCCCCCTTACTATTGATGCGCACAAAAATCTCGGTAACTTCATCTATGGTTAAGTCTTTTTCCAGAACAATGACACCCAATTGACGGTTACGGATTTTCTGAAGACGTTCTATGGCCTTACCTACCTTGTCCGGGGCGACATCAGGATTATTCAACAGATATTGCGGGACAAAAGACCAAATACTGAATTTGGAGCTAAATACATCAGCTATGTCGGCAATCCACTTTGAGTCTTTGCGAATAGCATTATCTTGTACCTTGAAAATCTCCTCCTCTGAGTCCTCGTCTGCTAAAGGATTAAATGATATGATAATGCGTTTCTTCTTGAAGTCCTTATCAAGAACGTGCTGACCAGCGATGGCGGTCATCAATGCAGTCACGCGCTGCTGACCGTCAATCATGATTTTCTTACCAACTGACTGCGTACCATCCTTGAGCTTCATGTCAGGGCTCTGGGAGATAATGAGGTACCCCGCAGGATAACCTCTGTACATAGAATCAATTAAATCGCGAACCTGACTGGCTTTCCACACAAAGGGACGCTGGATTTCCGGAATAGCTATTTCTCCGGAATTGATGTACCCGATAATCGTATCGAGCGTTTTATGTTCTACGCTGTATTTCTCTTTCATTATGGAATCTAGAGCTGTTTGTAGTTTGTCATTGCTCTGGCTCGGCTGCGTTCAGCACCTTTTCCTCTGTGTCGTAGTAATCGTATGAGGTGGGAACGATATTATCAGCCCAAAGCTCGCATTGCTGCATAACGGTCTGCACGGCATCTTCCATACCCTCGGGCGGGTATTTGTATATCTTAAGCAGGCGTTTGATAATGGTGCGCATCTTGGCGCGTGCGCTGCTGCGGCGCTGCCAATCAATCGTCTTGTTGCGGCGCAATGTGTCCGTCAGTTCGCGGGTGAGTGCAATCAATTGGTCGTTCTCGTAGAAGTCTTTGACGTTTTCCGGCTTGGTCAGAGCATCGTAGAACCCAAACTCCTCCGGTGTCAGACCGTACTTTTCACCGTCCTTATGCTCAGTAGTAATCTGCTTAGCCAATTTCAGCAGTTCTTCGATAACCTGTTCATTTGTTAACAGTCCGTTGAGGTATTTGTTCATCAATTGCTTGATAATATCGCTGAACTTATCGGACTTCACCACATTGGTTCGCTTGTATACCCTTACTTGCTCCAGGATGAGCTTGCGCAGTAATTCCAACGCCAAATTCTTACTATCTAGCTTGGCTATTTCTGCCAGGAACTTCGGGTCAAATAGCGAGAACTCCGTCTTAGCATCAGAGAACAGGTTAATAACTCCATCACTTTTGATGCTCTGTTTCAGAAGTTCATTGATGCGCTGATTGATTTCCTGTAGTGAAATTTTGCGCTTGCCCCCGGTGTTTTCCAAACGCACCAACAGCACGCGCACCGCTTCCATAAAGGCAGCTTCGATGCGGTCATGCTCCTCCGCTATGGAGGAGCACAGGGAAAGAGCCTGATGCAGCATCAGGGCTTCTTTCATAAATGAGGTGCGAGCCTCCTCTTTGTTCCGCGCGAGCAGGAAATTGACAGCCCCGGTGATGCACTTACCCTTCTGTAAATCTGAGCCGTGCCGGAAAATGGAGTAATCGTAGCCATGGAACAAATCCCGGCACACCTGCAACTTTTCCAAGAACTTCGGATAGGCTACTCGCGCTACATCTGTATCACCATAATTCTTGCGGTCTCGCGCGGAGTAATCACTCATCGCCTTTTTCAAGGCGGCTGCTATACCCACATAGTCTACAATCAGACCACCCTCTTTGTCCTTAAAGACTCGGTTCACGCGAGCTATGGCCTGCATGAGGTTATGCCCGGACATCGGCTTGTACACATACATGGTTGCCAAAGAGGGTACGTCAAACCCGGTCAGCCACATATCCACCACAATGGCAATTTTCAGAGGGGATGCATTATCCTTGAACTTTTTGGCCATCTCCTCGCGGTGTTTCTTATTGCCGATAATCTCACGCCATTCTTCGGGATCTTTGTTACTTTCCGTCATGACCACGGCAACCTTTTCCTTCCAATCCGGCCTCAGCTCGAGGATGCGGTGGTAAATCTGCAGGGCGATACCGCGAGAGTACGCCACTATCATAGCCTTACCCGTCAGCAGGTATTCTCGGTTATCCTCGTAATGCTCCAGTATATCTGTAACCAAAGAATTGATGGTGTTCGGATTGCCCAACACAGCTCCCATCTGCCCCAGTATTTGTTTGCTTCGAGCGATAACTTCCGGGTCGGCATTTTCTGCCATCACCTCATATTCCTTATCGATAAGCTGCAGCGTAGTGTCATCCAGATTCAGCTTCACCACTCGGCTTTCATAGTACACGGGGCGGGTAGCTCCATCCTCCACCGCCTGGGTCATGTCGTAGATATCGATGGTATGGCCGAAAACCTCTTCCGTGTTGCGGTCGCGCGAGGAAACAGGGGTTCCGGTGAAGCCGATGAAGGTGGCATTGGGCAGAGCGTTGCGAATCAATCGCGCTGCGCCTACCACGCGCTTGGCCACCGTCTCGCCGTCTTCGTTTTTCGTCATGCGGATGCGCTCGCTCAGACCATACTGGCTACGGTGCGCTTCATCGGCCATCACGATGATATTGCGGCGTTCAGAAAGCGGCTCAGCGCTTTCCGTAAACTTCTGCATGGTGGTGAAGATGATGCCGTTTGCCTTGCGTCCCTCCAGCAGTCTCACCAAATGCCCTCTGTCCTCAGCTTGTACAGGTTCCTGTCGCAAAAAGCGGCGGCACTTGGAGAATTGCCCGAACAGCTGGTCGTCCAAGTCATTGCGGTCAGTCAATACCA
>JAZOTC010000069.1:0-5553 GCA_045657445.1 Akkermansia sp.
CAGTTAAGTGATTATTTATCTTGCTGTACCCAGCAACGCTGGGTTCAATTTCGACCGCCGCAGGCGGATTTCGATACTCCGCAGGAGTAATTTCGATTGCCGAAGGCAAATTTCACTGCCCGCCTTTAAGCGGGCAATGTAGTCGTGATTGAATTTACGCAGCCTATGGCTGCCGGATTTATTTACATTCACATTACAGCTCTGAAAGAGCTGTATCGAAATCTTCGCTCCGCTCAGTCGAAATTGAATACCGCTGACGCGGTATTCAGCAAGGAAAAATAACACTTTACCTCATATTCAAACATCTCCCCTTTAGAACAGCATTCCGGCTTGCAGCGGCATGGGGGAGTGTGCTAACATGTGAAGCATGAAGAATTTTTCCCTTATCGCCATTGCCATGATAGCTCTGGGCAGTCTGGCTCAGGCTGCCAGTGAAGCAGCAGAATCCGCCCGCGCCGCCGCCCAGCAATATGGAGCAGCCGTCCGCAACTGCGATATGCGCTGGGCCGTGGATTCCATGTATCCCCCGCTGCGCCGCACCTATGCCGATACACTCTCCTCACGCAGCAAGGCAAACGAAGCCAGCAGCGCCCGGCGCATTCTGGGGCTGGAACGAGAAAATGACACCCAGGCCATTGCCCGCATGAAGGCAAACGAAAAAGCCCTGCGTGCCCACTATGCCCGCATGGGCGAAGAGATGAAGAAGAGCGGTCTGCAGATTGAAAGCTACACCGTGGGTGCCGCCACCGGTGAATATGTGGTCACCCCGCCCATGGCGGCTGTAAGCCAGGTGCGCAAGGACACCAAAGGCCGGGTGCGGGCAGAAAACATCGGCAACACCAAGGAGCGGAGCCGCATCGTGATTCTGCCCACCACGCTTGTGGTCAGTGTGCCCGGTGCAGAAGGCCGCCGCAACCGCCTGGAGCGCCGCAGCTTCATCTATGCCGTGCGCGATGAAGTCATCATCGACAAGAGCATGCCCCGCGGCACCGAGCCGAACAAATGGTACTTCATCGACGGCAACACCAACGCCAATATGCTGCGTTCCTTCTTCCCGGATTTGCCGCTGTATCTTAATATACCCGGCACGGGTGACCGCGTGCTGCGCTGATATCACACCCGCCTATGGGGCTGCTGAGCGAACAGACCCTGCTTGATTTTTCAGAAACCGGCCTGCTGTCGCACGCGCGCGGGTTCGAATTCCGCCCGGAGCAGCAGCAGATGGCGGCAGCAGTGGCCGAGACACTGGAAAACGAAAGCGCCTTGCTGGCCGAGGCCGGCACCGGCGTGGGCAAATCGCTGGCCTACCTGATACCGGCCATCCGTTTTGCGCTGGAGCATGGGCGCAAGGCCGTTATCTCCACGCACACCATCAACCTGCAGGAGCAGCTCTTCCACAAAGACATACCCACCGTAGCCAGGGCGCTCAACTGCCATTTCGATGCCGCCCTGCTCAAGGGACGCGCCAACTACCTCTGCCGCACCCGCCTGCGCCGCGCCATGGAACAGGCGGACGACCTCTTCAACCAGGCCGAAACCAAACAGCTGTACGATCTGCTCGCCTGGTCAAAGGACTGCGGCGAAGGCTCGCTGGCCGAGCTGCCGCACGAGCTCAACATCTCCCCGAAAGTCTGGGCGCAGGTATGCAGCGAAAACCACGTATGCACCCCGCGCAACTGCGGGTACGACTGTCCCTACCAGGCCGCTCGCCGACGCGTGCAGGATGCCCAGGTGGTGGTGCTCAACCACACGCTCTTTTTCGGGCTGCTCTCCCTGGCAGATGAGATGATGACCGTGGAGCCGGAGGGCCCGCCCGGTTTCATCTTCCCGAATGACTTTGTGATTCTGGACGAAGCCCACACCATCGAAAACGTAGCAGCCAACCAGCTGGGGCTTTCGCTGAACGAGGCGGAAATGAAATACGAACTGCTGCGCCTCTACAACCCGCATACCCACAAGGGAACCATGCGCCACAACGCCTCGCCCACCGTGCTGCAGCTCATCGAGGAAGCCCAGGCCGCCGTGGGAGAATTCTTTACCGCCGCGCGGGCCGATTGCCAGCTGGAGGCCCACCATGGCACCGTGCGCCTGCGCCAGCCGGAATGGACCGAAAACCTGCTTTCCCCTGTGCTGCGCCAGCTCTTTGCGGAAATCAAGGACATGGCCGCCATGGAGGAAAACGAGCTCACCAAAGCCGAACTGCTGGATACCGCCGCCCGCATCATGGCCTACGATGAAGCCGCCACCGAAATGGTGAAGCTCACCAACGCCGACACCACCGTCTACTGGGTGGAAAGCCACGGGCTGGATGGCCAGTACACCACCATGCGCGGCGCCCTCATCAACGTGGCCCCTGTGCTGCGCGAAAAACTCTTCGAAGCCGGGCGCAGCTGCATCTGCACCAGCGCCACCCTCTCCACCGGCGAGCGCGGCATGGGCTACTTTGCCGGGCGCGTCGGCGCCGAAAGCGCACGACCGCTGCAAATCGGCAGCCCGTTTGACTTTGAAAAGCAGATGCGCATCATGGTAGCGCGCAGCATGCCCCCGCCCCCACCCGCCAGCGAGGACGATGAATACCAACCCGCCCTGGCAGATTGGATTATGCGCTCGCTGGACGAATCGCAGGGGCGCGCCTTCGTGCTCTTCACCAGCTACAGCCTGATGCGCGCCATGGCCGTGCGCCTGCGTCCCTTCTGCCAGGAACGCGGGTGGCCGCTGCTCGTGCAGGGAGATGAACTCAATCGCAGCCAGATGGTTCACAGCTTCCGCGAAAACATCGGCAGTGTCCTGCTGGGCACCGACAGCTTTTGGACCGGCGTGGATGTTCCCGGAGAAGCGCTCTCCAACGTCATCGTCACCAAAATCCCCTTTGAATCACCCGGCAACCCGCTGGTGGAAGCCCGCATCGAAGACATCACCGCCCGCGGCGGCAACGCCTTCCGCGACTACTCCCTGCCCGAGGCTGTGCTCAAATTCCGCCAGGGTATCGGCCGCCTCATCCGCTCCAAAACCGATACCGGCATCGTCACCATACTCGACTCCCGCGTGACCAACAAATTCTACGGCGCACGCTTCATGTACGCCCTGCCCGCTACTGCACCCCGGGAGTTTCTTTAGCCACCCGGGCCAGCGGGACCGAAGTCCCGCCCCCCGATGAGCAAACCGCCCGCCATTACCTTGCCCCCTGCTCCACCGGGGCATCCAGCCACTTGAAGGTGCGGTTGCGGATCTGCTCCACCGCCTCGGGATAGGGCACACCGTTAAGATACAGCATGCGCGGCACGGGGGCAGCGTTTTCGCGAATAGCCACATCGACCGTGCGGCGAATGCGGTCTGCGGGGAATGAATCCCATTTTTCGCCCAGTTCATTCAACCAGATGTGGCGCAAATCCCCTGTCCCCTCCTCCACATAAAAGCGAAGGTTCTTCCAGGTCTGGGAAAAGAACGAGAGCCTCACCGAGATATCGACTTGAAACTGACCGTCCTCCTGCTTACAAGTGTAGTAGCGCACACTCATCCACATATTGCAGCGTGTTTCATCTGCCGCCGCAGCATCGGCTGCGGAACCCGGCTGCTCAAAACGAGCCACATGGTAAATTCCCTCGGTATCCTTGCGCCAGAACACAGCCACAGGAGTATCGCGGTCATACTGCAGCGCCAGGGAATCCGGCATCTGCGGCGCGCGCTCCGACAGAGGATTCACCACCGGGTGCTCCTTGTGCTCTTTCTTATCAGAATCCCACTCATAGTGAGTGTTCACCCGCTTGCAGAAATCGGCATCCCAATGAATGGATCTGCCCGCCTTATCCAGCGGCACAGATTGCGTAACAGACAGGCTCACATAATCCCCGCGGAACAAATCCCGCGGATCATAATCCGTGCAGTCAATCAGCAACCCCGGCGCATTCGCCAGCTCGCGCGTGCGGTCCACATAATTCCACGCCAGCCAGAGCAGCTGGGCCGCCACCACCGCAAACAACAGAATCAAACGTTTATCGCTCTTCATATAGTCAGCAAAATTTTTATTTATCCCCCTTAATCGATTTTGCCAGCGTGCGGCGCTGCTTCTCCAGCATCCACACCAACCCCAGCATCACCATACCAGCCAAAATCAGCACCATCCCGGAACCAGACAGCGACCGCAGCACATTCGCAATCAAGGCGAATCCCGCCAGCAGCACCACCAGCGCACCGTAATTCACCCAGGCCAGCCGCTTCACGCTTGCCCCCAGATACATCAATCCGCCACCAATACCGAAACCGCACAGCACCCCGAGCAACTCCGAGCCGCACCAATACCCCACCGGCAGAGGAAGCGAGAGCAGCAGCACCACAAGCCACCAGTGGCGCCACTCATATTCCCGAGGACGCGCCACCGCCAGCAGAACCGGCACCGCCACCAGCAGAGAGGGCAGCACCGCCCCCTTCTGCAGCGTACTCACCCCGTGGTAAAACAGCGGCACCTGCACCATACAGATATAACTGAGCAACGCCGGAATACTCAACCACGCATAATAGCGGCAAAAGCCCATTGACCCGCGCCAGCGCTCAGCCAGCACCCACCACAGCACAAACAGCAAACCCAGGCCGGCCACCATGGTCGAATCATCCCGCATCCACGGCGCCAGGCTCAGCCATGTCTCCCGGTTATCCGCCAGCGCCCCCAGCAGCACGCAGCTCGTCACCGCCACCACCAGCATCAGCACCTGCGAGCGCACAATAAACGGAATCGCGGCCACCCCCAGGAAAAACAGCAGGCACCCCTCGGCAAAGGGATTCTGCAACTGAAATATCTGCCCATACAGCGCAATGCACCCCAGCCACATACCGCCGCCAATCAACGCAAAAACCTCTGCCACATAAGGATGATTCCCCCGCACGCGCAGCCACACCAGCCATGCCCCCAGCAGCAGCAGCATCGCCACCGACATCTTCGTCCAATTCGGAATCAGCTCCCAATTTGCCGAAATCAGCATAATGATGCCCCCCAGAATCAACGCCCCGGCCAATCCAGCCATAATCCGCACCACATACTGTGCCCCGCGGTTGTCATTCAAATGAAAATGCTCGGTTATCGCCACCGCCTGCTCGGCAGATATCAACCCAGCCGCCTGCATCTGCTCAACATCTTTACGTTTCATCGCCTTGCGTCAATTTTTTCACCCCGATTCTAGCAATTTAGCAGCCGAATGCAAGAATTTTCTCAAAAAAAGCTTGCATTGGTGCGGGTGCATCTGTATAATCCGCCCCGTTCCCGCTGCAAAGCGGTGAATCCGACGGAGCGGTAGCTCAGTTTGGTTAGAGCGCAGCCCTGTCACGGCTGAGGTCGCGGGTTCGAGCCCCGTCCGCTTCGTTTAACAAAAAAAGACACACCTTCACGGTGTGTCTTTTTTTGTTACTAAGCTCCCGGGTCTCTCACACCCGCCACCTCGTCAAGTGACCCGGATTCATCCGGCTGCACGGATGAGGCTGAGAAGCCCAGTGGGCTTCTCAGCCCCGAGCTCGCCAGACACCTCTGGCGAGTTTACCCCTTGCGCCAGCAAGGGGCGAGGG
>JAZOTC010000070.1:0-37058 GCA_045657445.1 Akkermansia sp.
GAGCTTCTGCACAATATCCAGCTGCTCCTTGATGTGCCCCACGGCACTGGGCTCTACATGCGGGGAGAGACAGTTGAGCGCCTTGCAGTCATCGTGGAATTTGGCCGTCCATTTGGCGGTGTATTCGCCCAGCGGCATGCCCTGGGCCTGGGAGTTGCGGATGGTCTTGTCATCCACATCGGTGAGGTTGCGTACATGCTTGGTGCGCAGCCCCCCCAGCTCTACAACGCGGCGGAATACATCCTGCACCACAAAGGTGCGGAAATTGCCGATATGAGCAGCAGCATACACGGTGGGGCCGCAACAGTAGAAGCGCAGCTGCTTGCCGTCTTCTGCCTGCACGGGCTTCATTGCCCCCGACTGTGTATCGAATAGATGTAACATAACGCGGAGAGTATGCACAGATTTCCGCTGCATGTCAAGCCTGCACGGTGTCAGAACCAGGCGCTGGTGCGGAGTCCGGGCGAATTGGCGAATAATCCTGTGTATGAAGGAAGAGCCGGCTGCGCTGCCTGGTCGTGCGGGGCTTGCGGCTTCAGCACGCGGATGACAGATAGTTTTTTATCTCATCCAGTCTTTTTTCAGCGGTGGCACGGCCTATGTTGTAGGTGGCGCGGAGCAGGGCCGGGTCCTTGGTAAGACGCTTGATAGGCAGGGGTTCAGTGGGGCGTATGACCAGGGTATTGCCGGCGGCTTCCTGTCGGTTCACGTAGTCGCGCTGGGCGTTGTACATGAGGTGGCGCACCTCCATGGCCTGCACCAGCGCCGGGTATTTCCGGTACATGAAGCGGATGAAGGGCATGGCGATGCTTTCCTTCTTGTCGTAATCGGCGTGCTGGGTCAGGATGACCACGTTGCGTGTGTAGCCGATGCTTTCGAAGTATTGCAGCGGAATGGCATCGGCGATGCCGCCATCCAGGAGTTTCTGCCCGTCAATTTCGACTATCTGCGATACCAGAGGCATGCTGGCCGAGGCACGGATCCAGTCGAAGCCATGGTCGGCAAAGCTCTCGTATTTGTGGTAGACCGGTTTGCCTGTCTCCACATCAGTGCAGACGATGTAGAACTCCATGGGGTGAGCCTCGTAGGTCGCAAAGTCGAAGGGGTCATGCACAATCGGTACTTCGTTGTAGCAGAAATTCGTGCTGTATAAATTGCCCTCGCGCCAGACATTGCCCCAGCTGCAATAGCGCTTGTCGTTGCAGAAGCGCTCGTTGTAGCGGATGGTGCGGCCAATCTGGCGGGATTTGTAGTTGACGCCGAATGCAGCCCCGGCAGAAACGCCGATAGCGCCATCGAAGTCGATGCCATGTTCCATCAGCACATCCATTACGCCGGCGGTGAACATCCCACGCATGGCTCCGCCCTCCAAAATCAGCCCTTTTTTCATTTCTGTTCGTATTCCAGCGGTTGCAGTAGGAGCGGGGTGAGATTTGGCAGAGCTTCAAGGAATGGGGCAAGGGCCTGCATCCGCGCAGGGGTGCGCAGTTCTGCGGGCAGCACCGGGGAGCTGTATGGCTGCTTGTATGAGCTGGCGATGAGAAGGGTGTCTCGGAATTGCAGCGCCAGGGCATTGATGCGCATCATTTCCCATTTGCCACCGTTTCTGAAATAATCAAGCGTGTCTTGTTGCTCTCGAAGCGCGTTCAGACAGTCCTGCTCATCCTGCTGGGTCACGGCGTTGCAGAGACTCGTGAAGAAGTATAGGGCGGTTTTATAGTCCTTTGACCAGCGATGCTGGAGGAGTTTTTCGGGGTGATTCAGCATTTCGGGACCACCCAGAATCTGCAACACTTCCTGGATAGCAGAAATTAACTCCGGCTCTGTTTCTGTGTCGCTCAGCAGTTGTTTACATTTTTCGCTCAATCGTTCGAGAATGTTCAGCCCATCTCCTGAGACGATTTCGTACCTGCGGACGACGCCGCGTTCTTCCAGATAGGTATCATTCATCCATTTTCCCTGCCAGAGCACGGCATCTGCCAGCATGATGAGCTCATGCCGCGTTTCCGGTGGCAGCTGCCCGAGACTGAGACAATGAGGGCGTATCATTTCTGCGGTGTAGCGCACATCATCGGCGGTCAGTCGGGATGCCAGGGCCAGATATTTCAGCTCGTAGTACACCGCCATCGCATCGTCCAGCCCGGTGAGGAGCGTCTGACTGCCGATAGCGGGTGCCTGCGGAGGAATTGCTGCCTCCTGGTGCGCAGCAGCCGGGAGCATTGCAGCCCATAAGATGGTGGTGATAAGCAGGTGTCGGTTCATTTTCTTGTCAGGATTGTTTCTTGATTTCCTGGAGCTTCTGCAAGGCTTGGGTGTGGTCATGCTTGGCGGCTTCCTTGAACCACTTGACGGCCTTTTCCTTGTTTGCAGTGCAGCCCCGGCCTTCCAGCAGCATGAGCCCCAGTCGGTAGCATGCCTCCGTGTTGCCCATGCGCGCACCCGACCAGTACCAGTCAAAGGCCTGGTTGGCATCGGCTGTCACCGCCAGCCCCGTCTCATAACAACACCCCAGCTGCACCATGGCGGGAGCGCTCAGACCATCGGCCGCTTGCTTCAGCAGCTGGATGGCTTCCTCTGGTTTTCGCTCGGTCCCGATGCCGCGTAATTTGCAGAACCCCAGCCAGAACAGGGAATCGGCATGCCCGCTGGCCGCTGCCTTTTCGAACAGCAGATTGGCTTCGGCAAAGTTCTGCACGCCACCAATGCCCTGCAAACGGCAGAATCCAAGGCTGAATTGCGCCTCGGTGAATCCGGCTGAGGCGGTGCGCTGCAGCCAGATAAGCCCCAGAAATTCACTTTGTTCCACGCCTTCGCCGCTCAGGTGAGCCATGCCCAGACGGTACATGCTTTCCGGGTGCTTCTGGCTTGCGGCTTTCACCCACCAGCGGCAGGCTTCAACATCATCCTTTTTGACCCCGAGTCCCAGGTGGTAGCATTCTGCCAGTTGGCATTGGGCATCGGCATAGCCCTGGTCGGCGGCTTTGCGCAGCCATATCAGCCCCTTGGCTGTGGATTGCTGTACACCGCTGCCGGTAAAGTAGCAACGTGCCAGCTGGTGCTGTGCTGCTGCGTCTCCGGCTTCGGCGGCCTTGCGGCTTTCCTGTGCCACCTGAGCGATATCCAGCGCTTCTTCAAATTCTATTTCCTTCTCCTGCTGGGCGAAGCCGGCGCAGCTTCCTGCCAGCAGAGTCAGGCCGATAAACAGTTGTCGAATCATAAGGCAAACCGATTTTTCAGGGGTAGTCTATCATTTTTTGCACTTTCTGGCAAGCGTATTGCGTGCCCGGCAGTTGACACGCGGGCCTCTTGGTGGTAGAGTCAGGGGCATGAGTAGTGAGAGTCCTGCACGCGCGTGGGCATGTGTGAATCTGGAAGCCATCGCGCATAATCTGGATATAGCCCGACAGGCATTGCCCGATACGGAGCTGATGCCGGTCATCAAGGCTGGCGCGTATGGCCACGGCCTGGAACCAGTGGCACGCCGGCTGGATAATCATGGCATTTCGTTCTTTGGTGTGGCGAATGTGGGCGAAGCCCGGCGATTGCAGCGGGCCGGGGTGCGCACGACTCCGTTTATTCTGGGGCCCACTTTCCCGGCAGAGCGCGAGGAAATGGTGCTCAACAACTGGTGCGGCACGGTGTCAACCGTGGAGGAAGCAGCTCATTTCCAGAGCCTGGCTGCTCTTCATCATAAGGAGTTTGCCCTGCATGTGGCGGTGGATACCGGTATGGGACGCGAGGGCTTTCTGCCCGAACAGCTGGGCGAGGCTGCGGAGCAGCTGAAACAGATGCCGAATCTGCGGGTGGAGGGCGTTATGTCCCATTTCCCCTCGGCAGATGAGGATGTGCCGTTCACTCAGGATGAAATCGGGCTGTTTGCCGATTGCGCAGCCACGTTGCAGCAGCATTTTGAGCTGCGGTATCGTCACATTGCGGCCAGTGCCGGTGAGCTGGGCTATGAGGTGCCGGTGGCGAATCTGGCTCGTCCTGGTCTGCTGCTGTATGGCGTGGCTCCCATGGCGTCGATATACGATGGCGTGCTGCGCTCTACACTGAGTCTGCATGCGCGGGTGACCCTGGTGCGTGAGCTTCCCGCCGGGCATGGGGTTTCTTATGGGCGCACGCATATCAACAATCGGCCTACCCGCGTGGCGACTATTGGTATCGGGTATGCTGATGGCTGGAACCGCCAGATTTCCAATAAGGGAGCACGTGTCTATATCAACGGCTGCTATTGCCCCATGCTGGGGCGTGTGACCATGGACCAGATTATGGCCGATGTTACCGATGTGCCGGGCGGTGTGCAATCCGGCGATGAGGTAGAGCTTTTCGGTACTCATATTCCCGTGACCGAGGTGGCGGCAAAGGCTGGTACCATCGTCTGGGAACTCTTTACCGGGCTCGGCCCGCGTCTCCCGCGCGTGTATTAGAGCTGCGCCAGGAGCAGGGTTGCCCGCTCCAGGTCTTTCATGGTGGTCCGCTGCCTGCGTACATGCAGCAAGGGTAAGCGGTCGACCGGGTTTCCTGTGAAATACAGCTTGCCGTCCCGCACCGGGAAATCGGGGAAATGGTGGCGGTGCTGCTCCAGCAGGCGGGGCAGGCGTTCGCTGTAGAAAAGTCGCATGCGGGTGGCGTCTGGGTCGGTTTCGTCGTCCGGCAACCAGATGTGCTCCGCCTGGGGGTTGCCCCATTCCTCCGCAGGGGGAATGACCGCACCGTTGAGCATGAGTGGCAGATGAAAGGCGAGTGCAGAGCCGTTGAATGCCTGGCTGAGCAGGTACTGGCATTCTTCCTGCGTCACTCCATTGAGCCGCTGAAGCAGCCGCAGCGAGTATTCGTGTTCCTTCCGGGTACGGGGGATGGCGTAGCCGAGGTATTCACCGTGCGAAAGCAGGGTTCCGAGTGCCATCAGCAGGTGGCTGCGTTTGACGGGATAGCGGAGCAGGGCATCCGCCTTTGCCCAGTGGTGCATATCTACGGCCTCATGCAGCGCCCCCAGGCAAATGCCGGTCGAATCATGGTCGGGCGCGTAGCCATGCCGCAGCAGACTATCCAGACTCACCAGGCTTTTCCTCTCGCGAGAGGCCGCCAGACAGGTTACCACATCGCGGTCATAGTCATCCTGCGCGCCGGGCGTTCTACCCCATCGGGCAAAGAAATTTCTGGCGTCACTTGACAGGAACATGGACATACGATACATGGGAACCACCGGAAATGCAAGTCTGGAATGCGTGGCATGCAGGGAGTTAAGGCTTGATTCCGTGGAAAGCTGGGTGTACTCTTCGTGCAGAAACTGTTTGCTATGCTGGGTATATTTGCCTTTATTCTGTGTGTGGCTCTGCTGGTGACCGGGTACGCCGTTTATGGACGTTTGGCAGAGAAGGTGTATGGCTTCCGGACGGATATGACCATGCCTTGTGTCAAGAACCCAGACGGTGTGGATTATGTGCCGCTGCCGACCTGGAAGATACTGCTGATTCAGCTGTTGAATATTGCGGGCCTTGGTCCGGTGGTGGGTGCGGTGTCCGGCTGTCTGTTCGGGCCGGTGGCGTTGCTCTGGATTGTGCTGGGCTGTGTGTTTGCCGGTGCTATGCATGATTTTCTGGCGGCGGCCATGTCTGCCGAGCGCAATGGCGCCAATCTGCCGGAGATTGTAGGCGAGAATCTGGGGGAAGTGGCCCGCCATGCCATGCGATTTGTGTGCATTTTTCTGCTGCTGATGGTGGGTGTGGTGTTTACCATGCTGCCTG
This sequence comes from Akkermansia sp., assembly GCA_045657445.1. Classification (GTDB taxonomy): domain Bacteria; phylum Verrucomicrobiota; class Verrucomicrobiia; order Verrucomicrobiales; family Akkermansiaceae; genus Akkermansia. The sequence continues at coordinate 5,751 of JAZOTC010000070.1, forward strand.
CCGGAATGCTGGGGAATATAGCGGGCTCCGTTTCGGTTACCACCTGGAGCATTCTGATACTCGGATATTATTTCCTCGCAACAATCCTGCCGATTCAGGTGATTATCGGCCGCCTGTACCCCATTTTCGGCGGTGTATTCCTGTTTATGGCGGTGGGTCTGGCCGTCATGCTGCCGATGAGCGGGTATGAGGTGCTGCCGAATCTGGATGTATTCACCAATTATCACCCTGCCGGGGTATCGATATGGCCCATGTTGTTTGTCACGATTGCCTGCGGCGCGATATCCGGCTTCCATGCGACGCAAAGCCCGATGATGGTGCGTTGCACCCAGTCTGGCGGCAATGTGCGCCGTGTGTTCTATGGCGCGATGATTGTGGAGGGTATCGTGGCGCTCATCTGGTGCGTAGTCGGGCTCACGTTGCGTGAAGTGCTGGTGAGTGACGGACAGACCTTTGCGGAATTGAGCCTCAAGAACCCGTCTGCTGCCGTGTATGCAGCCTGCAACACCCTGCTGGGGAAGGTGGGGGGCACGGTGGCCGTGCTCGGGGTAATCGTGCTGGCTATCACCAGCGGTGATACGGCTATGCGCAGCTGCCGCCTGATGCTGGCCGATGTGCTGCGGGTGAAGCAGGTGAAGCCGCTTTCGCGTCTGGCGCTGGCGGTGCCGCTCTTCCTGGTGGTCATTATCATTTCGCAGGTGGATTTCAGCTCCATCTGGCGGTATTTCGGCTGGGGAAACCAGGCGCTGGCCTGTTTTACACTGTGGAGCATTGCGGCCTGTCTGCGCCGCCGTGGTCGTAACAGCCTGATTGCACTGATTCCGGCACTGTTTATGACCTGCATGTGTTCCTGCTTCCTGTTCTACTCCAAAGAATGCGGAATCCAGCTTTCTCTGGAGGTTGCAACGGTCATCGGGGTGGTGGTCACGCTGGTGTGCGGTGGTGCATTTCTGCGTTTTGTGCGCCCAGGGCAGAGTAATGCGGAAGAATAAGCATTTGCCGCTTGCCAAAAGGTGGACTTTTTGCTAAAGTTTTCACTGCTGAGGCATGGATAACCTTGATGACTACCAGAACGAACGCAAGGCAGCGACAGAACGTCGCCGCAAGCGAAAGGCTGCCAAGGAAAGAACGCTGATGTACCGCAGCTTCCGCAGCTGGCTGCGCCGCATGTTGCTGCGTATGCTGATTGTGCTGGGCGTGGCTGCGGTGACGATGGCACTCATTGGTTACGCGCTGTTTACCTCGGTAACGGCAAAGTACCAGAAGTGGGCGGACGAATTCAATCTGGAGGATATCAACAATCTGGATCACCCCTGCATCATTTTTGACCGCAATGGGGAGGAAATCGGGCGTATTTACGATGAAAACCGCAGCTATGTGACCTACGATAAGATATCGCGGGCCATGATTGATGCGCTGATTGCCCAGGAAGACAAAAACTTCTGGACGCACAAGGGCTTTGACCCTGTGGGCATTGCCCGTGCTGTGAAGGAGGCTCTGGCCGCTGGTGGCCAGGCGAACCAGGGTGCCTCCACCATTACCCAGCAGCTGGCGCGCAATGCCTACGACCTGGAGGTCCGCACCATGGCTCGCGGTGGCAGCCGTTTTGAACGCAAGGTGGTGGAAATCTTCCTCGCCATGCGTATCGAAAAGAAGTACGATAAGCAGCAGATTCTCGAATTTTACATCAACCGCGTGTATTTCGGCCGTGGGTACTACGGCATCCGCTCGGCGTCTCTGGGCTATTTTGGTAAGGAACCGGCAGACCTGACCGTGCGCGAGGCGGCAAGTATTGCCGCTCTTATCAAGAACCCGGAGAACTACAATCCTATCAAGAATGCGGATTTGAACTGGCGCTGGCGAAACGATGTGATTGACCGCATGCAGCGCGCCGGAATGCTCACCCCGGGCGAAGCTGCCCGCCAGAAGGAAACACCGCTGGGGCTGAACCCCAAACCGCTGAAGCGCAATACCTCGTTCCTGCATGCCATTGTGCAGCAGCAGGCTATCGATATTTTCCAGAACCCGGAGCGAGGGGAAGAAATTGTCAAGAGCCGCGGCATCAAGATTTACACCACTATAGACCGCCGCTTGCAGGAGGCTGCCGAAAACAGCCTGCGTGCCCAGCTGGAAAAAATCGAGTCCCGCGAGGACTATGCGCATGTGCGCTTCCATGAAACCAGTGACCCGCGTTGTGCGCAGCACCGCTATGTAGATGGCGCGGTGATGGCGGTGGACAATGCTACGGGCGGAATTCTCGCCTATGTGGGCGGCCGCAGTTTCGACCGTGATAATTTCGACATCATCGAGCATGGACGCCGCTCGGTGGGTACGGCCATGCTGCCGTTCCTGTACATGTGTGCCTTTGACAATGGGTACTCACCGTGCTCCCGCATTCTGGATGATGCCCTGGATAACCGCCTGGCTGGTATCGGCGGCACCGAGGGTATTCTGGGTGAGTGGGGCATGGAGGTCGAGAAGGGACGCTATCTGGATTCGGTAACGCTGCGCCAGAGTCTGGAATGGTCCAAGATTGCGGCCTCTGCGCGTCTGGGAATTGCGCTGGGCTCTGACCCCGCCAAGGGGGCTCGTTGCTTCCAGGATACGCTTTCCTCCGTTGGTATCACCCCGCCACCGAGAAATCCGAACAGTACGGAACTGAAACCGCATTACTATCCCCGCGTGTATCTGGGCACAGAGCCGGCCTCGCTCAAGGAGATGACCATGGCCTACACCGTGTTCCCGAATGCGGGTAAGCGCCCGCTGGCTCCCTATGTGGTGAGCAAGATTACGGATAGCAACGGCAAGATTCTCTGGGAAAATCCGCTCTCGGTCACGCACCGCATGGTGCGCAGCACAACGCCGTGCACCGCTTATCGCCTGCACAGCATCATGCGCGAATCCATGGAAAAGGGCTCGGCACAGCGCGTGCGCCCCATGCTGCCGGAGAATTTCGGCGGTGCGGTGAAGAGTGGCACGAATTATGATTTCTCGGATAACGCCCTGTTCGGTTACACCAGCAGCATCACCTGCGGCGTGTGGATGGGCTATCTGAATGACCACCAGCCCATTTATCCCATGGCGTTCGGTTCCGATACCTGCGGGCCGGTGTTTGCGGCGGTGCTTGATGCCGCCAAGGGTCACTATGCAGATAATGCAATCCCGATTCCGCCGGATACCGAGGAGGTGGAAATCTGCATGTCCTCTGGCCAGATTGCCACGAACTTCTGCTTCGAGACGGTCATGAAGGATGGTAAGCCCGGCTATGTGCGCCCCACTTACCGCGAGTATATTCCCAAGGGAGATGTGACGCTGGGGCAGTGCACGATTCACGGTGATGGCAGCCCCTCGCTGGTGGATTTCATGGAGGTGCATCCCGGGCATATGCATTCCTCCCGCGTGCTGCCGGTGGTGCCGGTGTTGCCGCGTAGTGCCGCCCTCATCGGCAAGGACCCGTATGATTGCGATATGACGCTCAATCCCCGGTATCGCAATGCATCGGATTTGGCGGATTCCGGAGCCACGGCCGAGGAAGTGACTGATTCTGCGGATGATTCGGCCGAGGAAATCGGGGCGCCGACCATTGATACCGACCTGCAGATTCGCGCGCCGCGGCCGCTGCGCCACTTGCCGCTGGTTCCGCTTCAGATTTAAAACAGACTGTATATAATTCATGGATTCGTTTACTCAGACGCTGGCCGCAACTCAGGAAAAGGCCTTTGAAATCAACATGGATAAAGGTGTGTATGGCACCTTTGCCGAGATTGGGGCCGGGCAGGAGACGGCCAACTGGTTTTTCCGTTCATCCGGTGCCGCCGGCACGGTGGCCAAGACGATTTCTGCCTATGATATGACGGTGAGTGATACCCTGTATGGGCAGGCTCGGCGCTATGTATCGGAGGAGCGCCTGAAGCAGATGATGGATTACGAGTATTCCCAGCTTGTGGAGCGACTGGGTGAGAAACGCGGCAAGGATACTTGCTTCTTCTCGTTCTGCAATACGGTGAAAGCCAAGGGATATCGCGATAATGGCCCCTGGTCGGCCTGGATTGGTGTGCGCTTTCAGCTGAAGCCGGAGGCCGCGCCGAGCGATTTCGTGATGCATGTGCGGCTGCTGGTGCCCGACCACGATATGCAGATGCGTATTCTGGGGGTGCTGGGGGTAAACCTGCTGTACTCTCTGTTCTATAGAATGGAGAACATGGAGTCATTCGTGACGAGTGTGGGCGATAATCTGGACCGCGGGTTTTTCGAGATTGATTTCATGCGTTTCTCCGGGCAGGGCTTTGGCATGTTCGATAATCGCATTCTGGCCATGGAACTGGTGCGTTGCGGCTTGTCGGAGTCTGCGCTCATCGGGCCGGATGGCACGGTGGTGCAGCCGGCGGATTATTTGTACAAGCGCCCGATTGTGCTGATGCGTGGTAGTTTCCGTCCGGTGTGCAATATCCACCTGGAAATGATGGACAGTGTGCGCACCAAGTTCCTGGAGAGCCTGCCAGAGGAGCAGCACAAACGCGTGGTGGATATCTGCGAGATTTCGCTTTCCAACCTCCTGCGCGGTGAGAAGGTGGACTTGCTGGAGTTCCTGGATCGCATTGATGCTCTGGCCGCAGAGGGTAAGATGGTTATGGTGACCAATATCGCCCGTTTCCACCGCATATCCCGGCTGTTGAGCCAGTATACAAAGGAACCGGTGGCCATTGCGCTTTCCATAGGCCTGCTGAATGAGTTGTTCAAGGATAAATGGGCCGATACCCCCGGTGGTATTCTGGCCACCATGGGGCATATTTTCGTGAACGAGACGAGGTTCTACGTAACACCGTGGATTAACCGCACCACGGGCGAGTTCGTGACGGCCGGCACCTATAAGGCCCCGGAGAAATACCATTATCTTTATCGTCATCTGCGCGAGACCGGCTGCATTATTGAGGTGCCGTATTTCAACCAGAAACTACTGTTCCAGACCCCGCGCGATATTGTGCGCATGATTGCCGCTGGTGATGAGAAGTGGCGCGAGTATGTGCCTGCATCTGCAGCCCGCATGGTGGAACATATCAAGGAGGAACAGAAGTGATGGATTACCGGAGCGATTTCCCCATCCTTTCCACCAGAATCGGCAAGCGTCCGCTGGTGTACCTGGATAATGCTGCCACCACCCAGAAACCCTTGCGGGTGCTGGAGGCTGCGCGCGCTTATTACGAACAGCAGAATTCCAATATCCACCGCGGGGCTCACTATCTGAGCCGCGTGGCAACCGAGGCTCACGAGCAGGCGCGCGAGACGGTGGCTTCTTTCCTGAATGCTGCATCATCCCGTGAGATTATCTTTACCAGCGGTTGCACTGCGGGCATCAACCTGGTGGCGCAGACTCTGGCTTTGTCCGGCCTGATTGCAGAGGGCGATGAAATTGTGGTGACGACGGATGCTCACCATTCCAACATTGTGCCCTGGCAGATGCTCTGCGGGCGCGTGGGGGCGGTGTTGCGGCCGGTGCCGCTGACGGAGAGCCTTCAGTTTGATACCGAAGCGTACCACCGTATTCTCTCCCCTCGCACCAGACTGGTGGCCGTGCCGTATATTTCTAATGCGCTGGGTGCTATTAACCCGGTGCAGCAGATTATTGCCGATGCCAGGCGCAATAACCCGGATACCCTCGTGCTGGTGGATGGCGCGCAGAGCACTGCGCACCTTCCGGTGGATGTGCAGGCGCTCGACTGCGACTTTTATGCCTTCTCCGGGCATAAGGTATATGCCCCCACGGGCACCGGAGCACTTTGGGGGCGGGAGTCGGTTCTGGAAATGCTGCCCCCCTGGCAGGGCGGTGGCGAGATGATCAGCGAGGTCTCTTTTGAAAAGACCACCTATAACACGCTGCCGTTCAAGTACGAGGCCGGTACGCCGAACATCGGTGGAAACATCGTGCTGGCCGAAGCGCTGCGCTATGTGCGAGAAATCGGGCTGGATAAGATTGATGACCACGAAATGGCGCTTACCCGGCGCATGTATGATGGCTTGCTGGAACTTGGTGTAAATATTCTTGGCGCGCGTGAGAACCGGGGTTCGCTTATTTCCATAACCGTACCCGGGGTTCACCATTACGACCTTGGTACGCTGCTGGACCAGATGGGAATTGCCGTGCGTACCGGTCACCACTGCTGCCAGCCTTTCATGCAGTCACTGGGAATCACGGGAACAACGCGATATTCCTTTGCGCTCTACAACACGCAGGATGATGTGGATGCTGCGCTTTCGGCCACGGCTCGTGCGCTGGATATGCTGCGTTAAGCCGTTATCGCAGCATTCTGAATGCGCTGCACCGGCAGGCTGAATTGCATCTCTCCCACCCAGTCCAGGGTTGTGGTGGTGATGAATACCTGCGCTTCTGCGGGCATCATCCCGAGCAGCGCCCGGCGGCGAGCGGTATCCAGCTCTCCGAAAATGTCATCAATCAGCAGAATCGGCGCCTTGCCTGTCTCCTCCTGAAGCATGGCACCCTGCGCCATCTGCAGGGCAATGGCCAAGGTGCGCTGCTGCCCCTCGGAGGCGAATTCGGCGGCACTGAGCCCCCCGATGCTCAGGAAAAAGTCATCCCGGTGCGGTCCCACGGTGGTGAAACCGGCGCGTTCGTCGGCCTCCAGACTGGCGGCGAGTTCTGCGGCCAGCGCCTGCCGGGCAGAGGGCTGGTATTGCAGCTGTACATTTTCTGCACCGCCGGAAATGCTGCGGTGGTGGTGCAGAATGTGGGGGTGCAGGCGCTCCAGCAGTTGCGCGCGCAGCTGCATGAGCGGCTCTCCATGCTGCACCAGCAGTTCTGCATAGCTGCGCAGCGCGGCGTGGCTGCGGCGCGGGTGGCGGAGCAGGGCATTGCGGCTTTTGAGTGCCTTGCGGTAGGCTTGCAGCGCCTGGCGGTAGAGCGGGTGCCACTGGCACCCCAGGAAATCGAGGTAGTGGCGTCGCTCCTCCGCCGGGCCGTTCACGAGCGATATATCGCTGTTGGCCAGCCAGGTGACCGGGTAGGTATCGGCCAGATAATCGTTGAAGTCCCGGCGCTCGGCTCCGTTTACCTGCATGTTGAGTTTCCGGCCGGCCCAGAGCAGGCGGCGTGTGCCTTCATCGGTATCCAGTGAGATGCCGAAGCTGTGCTCGCCCTGGCGCACGAGGCGGTCGAGTCTGCTGGCTCTGGGGCTGTGCAGGGTGAGCGCAAAGCAGAGCGCCTCCATGAGGCTGGTTTTTCCCTGTGCGTTTGCACCCAGCAGCACGGCACCCTCTGCCGGTATATTCCAGCGGAGGGTGCTGTAGCAGCGGAAATTGCTCAGACGCAGGGTGGTGAGCATGCGCGGAATGAAAATGAATCAGGGCTCGAGGGGGAGTGCGCGGATGGCATCCATAATCTTCTGCCCGATGGCGCGCTGGGCATCGCGTCCCCTGGCCTTGAGCTCCTCCGGGGTGAACTGGATGGGGTCGCCCACAGAGAGGGTGATGGGACGGAACTTGAGCTTGCTGCTGTGGATGGGCAGGCAGTCATAGGCGCCTTCAATGCGCACCGGCTGCACCGGGACGCTTGCCAGTTTGCTCAGAATGAGACCAATGCCGGGCATGGCATCGTGAATCTGGCCGTCCGGGCAGCGGGAGCCTTCCGGGAAGATGATGATGCGGTTGCCGTTCTTCACGGTGCGGAGCACCTGGATGATGCTGGCCGGGTCGGGGCGGGTCTGGTCGATGCCGATGGTGTTGCAGAGGGGCAGCACCTGCTTGAGCACCGGGGCATCAAAGAGCGTCTTGCGAGCCAGGAAGAATACCTCGTTGCGGTAGAGCGAGCCTACCAGGGGCGGGTCCAGGAAGCTCTGGTGGTTGGCCACAATGATGCAGGGGCCGTCTTCCACCAGCTTCTCGCGACCGAGAACCTTCAGGTTGAAGAATGAATTGAAGAAGCAGCTGGCGGTGCCGCGGACAATGTGATAAATCAGAGTGCGGTTCATATCGGAGAGGGGAAAAATCAGCAGGTGGCAAGTTTGGTGCGGATGTCGGCTGCAATGAAGCTGACTACTTCGTCAATCGTCATGTCGGAGGTGTCCACCAGCATGGCGTCATCGGCCTTTTTCAGCGGGGCGCAGGCGCGCTGGGAGTCTTTGCGGTCGCGCTCGGCAATGGAATCGGTGATGCCCTCGGCTGCGCGGCGGGCTGCGCGCACTTCCTCAGAGGCGGTCACAAAGTATTTGTACTTTGTATCCGGGAATACCACGGTGCCGATGTCGCGGCCTTCCATGACCACGGCTTCGCGGGTGTTGTATTCGCGCTGCTTCTGCACAAGCAGAGCGCGCACCGCGGGAATTGAGGCAATGGCGGAAACGTTGTCGTTGGTGCTCTTTTCGGTAAGTTCAGTGGTCAGCACGCGTCCCTCGTATACCACGGTGGAATTAGCGCCATCTTTGCCGAAGCTGAGCGGAATGCCGGGAAGCAGCGCTTCAACAGCTGCGGTGTCAGTCGGGTTCACACCCTGTTGCAGGGTGTACCAGGTCACGGCGCGGTACATGGCACCGGTGTTGATGAACGTATATCCAAGCTCTTTGGCAATGAGTTTGGCTACGGTGGATTTACCGGAAGCTGCAGGACCGTCGATTGCGATGGCGGGAGGATTCATACTGCGGGTATTATACCTGTTACCCGGCGGGGTGTCGAGAAAAAACGCTCGTGCTGCCGCGAGTTAATCCTGCTGCCCGGTGCAGTAATTGTTATTATTTTCATGCGCCTGGTGTGCGCTGTACACCTCCCTGGCGCAAAGCCCGAGGGTGAGGAGAATGATACCCAGCAGGATAGCTGCGCAGATACGACGGCAGACCAGGGCGCTGCGGAGGCTGATGTCCCGTATGCAACAGGCTATAACCCAGGCGCCCATGAAGGAAGGCAGGGTAACCAGCGGCGCAAGCAGGAATACAAACATGCCGAGGCCATCGCCCAGAGGCCGGTATAGCGAGGCGGCAGGATATCCTATAGACCAGGCTCCTACGACCTGTATACACCCCCAGATGATGACATGCATGGTGCGATCCTGCTTGCTGGGGGATACCATGTAGAAAAGCCCGGCAAGTCCCAGCGTGAAGCGCAGACTATCATACAGGATTCTGCCGCTGGGGATTGTGTTGATGCTGATGTGCGGGAAAAGGGAAAATTGAAGCAGCATGAGCTGCGCCATGGCGAGTACGGCGCCCAGCAGAATCACGCAGAGAGTGTTCAGTTGCCGCAGCTTTTTCTCATCTGGCATCTCTATCTCAGGAACTGTCGGCAGGTCGCTCATGGTTTTCGGCATGGTACTCCGGTTTACCTGCCAGGTCAAGTGTAAATCCGGGAAGTCAGAGAATGAGCTTGACGATTCTGCCTTCATGCGTGACAATAGGGCGGCTTCCGCATGAGGTTCTTTTCTGCCATTGTTCCGTTGATGTTCGCACCGCTTGTGCAGGCGGTGGAGTGGAGCCTTGACCAGTGTTCGGCCCTGGACCTTCTGGCTGGTCGCACCGGCATTGCCGATGTGCGTCCTACGAATGACCCCCACCACAATACGGAGCAGATGGTGGAGCAGAATTCCGGCATTTACCGCGGGCAGTGGAGCTGGCAGAGCGAAATGCCGGAGTTGCTGTACGAGCTGATGAATACCGGCGAGGTCACGAAGGCGTCTCCCAGTGGGTTTACACCGTTGCAGGCCGCCTGCGTTTATGCGGACGAAGGCATTTTTCAGGCGTTGATGGATGCCGGGGTGGAGGTTGATGCCCGCCCGGCAGATTGGCAGCAGCTGGGCTATGTAGGCGATACACCGCTCGGGCTGCTGGTGCGTTTCATGACGCCCCGAACGGCTGCGGCGCGCCTGCGCATGGCCCGCGTGTTGCTGGAGAAGGGGGCTAACCCGGATTCTCCGATGACCACCTGGCGTGGTAATCGCGTGGTGTCGGTTCCGCCGTTCTGCGAACTGGGAAACCAGGATTTCAACCACGATATGCGCATTCTGCTGGTGCAGTCTGGCGATAAGGACCTTGCCCGGCGTATGGCCGGCTGGCCGCTCAACTGGGAGTGGTTCCGCGATGACCTGGTGCAGCATCTTACCCAGAACGGGCTGGTGAAGGAAACGCCGGAGCAGCGTGCCCTGGCAGAAAAGAAGGCCCAGCTGGGCCGTGTGCCTCTGCTTGACCTGGTGCGCAAGGGAAATGTGGAGGGCGTGCGCCTGGCGCTGGATGCCGGGGTGGATATCGAGGTGTCAGCCCGTGCCAAACGCTACGGTCAGGAGCCTTTGTTCAACATCCCTGTGCGTCGTAAGGACGACCCCGAGGCGGCTGTGGAGATTGCCCGCATGTTGATTGACGCCGGCTCGGATATGAATGCGCTGAATCGCCGAGGACGCTCGCTGCGCGTTCATTATAATCGCTACCGCACCAAGGCTTCCAAGGCTCTCTGCGCCTATCTGAAAGAACGAGGTGCCTTTATTCACCCGGATTCGCCCATGCGCAAGGAAGAGGTAGCCGCCGAGGAGCAGGCCAGACAGGCTCGTATTCAGGCGCGTTATCGCAGGTTGAATGGCCTGCCCGAGGTGGAACCTGCTGCACCACAGGAGACGCCGGAGCTAGCCCAGACCCCGGAAGCCCCTGCAGAGGCAGAGAAGGCAACCGTAGAGCAGCCCCAGCCGGAGCCGGTAAAACCCGCGGAACCTGCTGCACCACAGGAGACGCCGGAACAAGTCCAGACCCCGGAAGCCCCTGCGGAGGCAGAGAAAGCAACCGTAGAACAGCCCCAGTCGGAGCCGGTAAAACCCGCGGACGCTGCTGCGCCGCAGGAAGCCCCTGCACAGAACGCTGAACAGACCCCGGCTCCCCAGGAGAAACCGGAAACGGTCGCACAGCCTACCCCGGAGCAGGTGCAGGCTCAGCTGGCAGAGATGCAGAATCAACTGGCGGAGTTACAGACCAGGAACACACCGGAACCGCAGCCGGAAGAGCCGGCCAAAACTGAAGAGGAGCCGCAATCCCAATCAGAAGAGAGAGAATGAAGCAGATTTTTACCATTTTGTGCTGCCTGCTGGCCGCCGTTGTCTATGCCGCTGAACCTGTCACGATTGATGGGGTGGAAAACAGCTATCGCATATCGGAAGCTTTGTATCGCTCAGCCCAGCCGGAGCGGGAAGGTTTCACGGCTCTGCAGAAACTGGGTGTGCGCTCGGTGCTGAATCTGCGTGAGTTTCACAAGGATACCCGCAAGGCTCGCCATACGCAGCTGCACCTCATGGCCTATCCCGTAGCGGCTGGCGAGGTGACTGCCGCTGATGTGGAGAATTGCCTGGCTCTGATTGCCGGGGCTCCCAAGCCTGTGCTGGTGCATTGCTGGCATGGTTCTGACCGCACCGGTATCGTGGTGGCGGCTTATCGCATTATTTACCAGAATTGGAGCGTAGAGGATGCCGAGAAGGAATTCCGCGATGAGCGCTTCGGGTATCACGAATTCTGGTATGGCAATCTGCTGAAGCTGCTGCGCGAAACAGATTGGGCCGCCATGCGCGAGCGCCTTAAAGCTCGTTGAGCATTTCCAATTTCTCGCGCAGGATGGTGACCATGGGGTGTGCCATCATGCGATCCAATGGGGTCAGAGGTGCGCAGACGCTCGGTACGCACACTTTCAGTTTGTGGGGCATTCGCTCCACCTTCAGCGTATCGCCCGGCTCCAGTGTGCCGGCGTAGTCGCCGTCCAGGTGGTAGGGGAGTGGGCCGTCTGCCGTAATTTCGCAGGATTTGATGCGGCGCAGCGCCGTGAAGTCAGATATATTCTGAGGTGTGGCGCCTCTGGAAACGATAATCCCCATGATTTCGAAGAGAATGCCGATGTTCTCCTGGTCAATGATGGCCGTATCCAGTCTGCCATCATCATAGGCGGCAGCTGCAAAGAGGTGCGCTTCTCCGCCGTATCGCTTGCCATTGCCCATGAGCACCTGTGTGCCCCGCAGTACCTCGCCATCCGGCAGAGTCAGTGTGATGGTGGCGGGGCGTTCTGTGGCTACCTTGATGCCGGTGACCACGTGCGCCGCGGCTCCCATGTGCTTTTTAAGCTGGGGGGTGATGAGTTCGATGACTCTGGCATCCGGGCCGAAGCCTGCCACCTGCAGGAACGGGCGGCCGTTGACGCTGAAAATATCCACCTCCTGGCGTTTGTCGCCCTGGATGGCCTCAAGCGCGATATCGAAACGGCGGGAGCCGATGCCGAGCTCGCGGGCAAAGACATTCATGGTGCCGCAAGGCAGAATCCCCAGCGCGCTCTCTGAGCCCACCAGTCCATTGGCCGCGCACATGAGGGTGCCGTCACCACCTGCTGCGGCCACGACCGGCTCTCCCCGGTTTGCCAGACGCCGGGCTTGCTCCACTAAATCCTCTGCACTTTTGGTGGGGACAAACATGAAATCCTCCCGGTGCTTCCGAAGCCAATCCTTGAGCCCGGAGCGGAACAGGCTGCCGGCTTTCGGGTTGAGCAGAAGGGGAACGCGGGAGGACATGCTGTTTTATCAGGCCTGGAAGATGGCAAAAAGGCAGTTGATGAGAGGTGCTACGCAGATGCAGGCCGACACGGTGAAGGCCGGGGAATCAATTAAATCGAAGATACCACCGATGCCGGGCAGCAGGGAGCCGCTGTCCTTTACCGCCAGACCGCGCTTGATAAGCGAACCCGCCAGGTCACCCCACACAGAGAGGAAGAAGAGCAGAAGCCCTATGGGAATATACGTGGCAATGAAGCTGGGCTGGGTGAGTTCCTGCCAGCTGATGAAGTCCATTGCCGGCAGCAGGAAATATCCAGCGGTGAGGGTGAGGATAATGGAACCGATGATGCCTTCCCATGTCTTTTTGGGGGAGACGCAGGGGCTGAATTTGCGGGTGATGAATTTGCCGCCCAGCAGCACGCCACTCACATAGGCCCAGATATCGCTCATCTTGGTGAAGAGCACGAGCCAGAGCATGAGCCAGATGGCGCTTTCATGGCTCACGCAGGTGAGAGCAAAGCAGAACATCCAGACCGGGTAGATGAAGGAAAGCAGGGTGGCACCCATGCCGTCCAGCATCTCGGCCCCGGATTTGCCGCGGTAGTCCATGCGGAACAGCTGCCCGCAGAAGGCAAGCAGGGTGTAGAGTACCAGGGCTCCCAGCGCAAGGGGTCCGCCTTGACCGGCGAGAAACGCGAATTTTAAACAATAAAACGCCATGAGCCAGGGGTAGATGAGGCCGAATATCAGAGACAGCCAGCGGTTGGCATTGGTTCCCTTGAGCATGTTGAACCACTCCCAGCTGGTCAGGTTGCAGAGCACGCAGATGAGCACCGCGTAGCCGATGGGTTCATTCCAGGCGACGGCGCCGCCAAGCAGAGAGAGAAGTACCACGGTGCTGAAGCCGCGTTCGAGGAATGTCTTGAGTTTGGGGGACATGGCTTGTTGTCGGTTTGCTGTAAGTTGAGAGAAAATGATAGAAACTCTACGCGCGTATTCTAGCTCGTGAGCTTTGCTTTGTCAATTATATATTGCTTTGCAGTGCCCGGTATCATCAATAGAAAAATACGTGCAGGTTGAAGGCGTAGCACATGATGCCCAGTGGCGCTAGCGCGGTGAGGGCGCTCAGCAGGCAAAGCCAGGCGGGATGCCCGATACCGCATGCATTCTGGAAATAGTCGGAAATCCGGCGCCCCCACGCGAGCGTGGGTATTGCCGTGGGCCAGAAAACGCCCAGAATGAGCTGGATGCCCGGGGCTACATGCCCCCCGATGAAACAGGCGGCCACACAGGAGCTTATCATGATGAGTACGAGCAGGACGATGAAGAGGCGGGAGTGCCGCCGGGTTCGCGGCCAGGCTGCGCCAGTGCAGCTGAAAATGCACTCCGCTGTGAGCAGGACGAGAGCAAGCCTCGTGAGCAGGGTGCCGGTCTCGGAGGCGCGCAGGGCGTAGGGAATAAGAGCTAGAAAAACCACGGGCACATAGAAGGCCCCGAGTCGCTGGAAGCGTTGCTTCAGGGATAAGCCCCTGCCACCCATGCTCAGCAGACTTGCAGCCACCAGCAGGGCAAGGCTCAGGGGGGCGCAGGTGAAGGAATCGGAAAGGTTGATGCCGGTATTCACCCAGAGCCAGAGCAGACAGATGACCAGATACCACAGCCGGGCGGGCTGGCCGCTCATGCAGCGGTAGCGATAGAGAAAAATGAGCGACCCCAGCGCGCAGACCATCATGGCCGTGAGCGGCAGCACCGGCCCGGGAAACGCCAGTGCAAACACCGCGGCTGCGCAGCAGAAGCGGGTGAGCAGTTCCTGCTTTTGGGTGGGGTTCATGTGCGGTGGTTGCGGGTTGCAGAACACCCCCGCTGCGCGGGCAACGGGGGTGTTCCTGAAATCAAGATTGCCAATCAGTGAGCGCAGGCGGGGCAGGCCCAGTTGGCGCGGATATCGGCAAAGAAGTCGTTGCCCTTGTCATCCACCAGGATGTAGGCGGGGAAGTCCTTTACCGTAATCTTCCAGATAGCCTCCATGCCCAGCTCGGGGTATTCGATGCACTCGATGGAGGTGATGCAGTTCTTGGCCAGGTCGGCAGCCACGCCGCCGATGGAGCCCAGGTAGAAGCCGCCGTACTGCTTGCAGGAATCGGTGACGCACTGGGCACGGTTGCCCTTGGCAATCATAATCATGCTGCCGCCGTGGCTCTGGAAGAGCTCCACGTAGGAATCCATGCGGCCGGCGGTGGTGGGACCGAAGGAGCCGGAGGGATAGCCCTCGGGGGTCTTGGCCGGACCGGCGTAGTAGATGGGGTGGTCTTTGATGTACTGCGGCAGGTCCTTGCCGGCATCAAGGAGTTCCTTGAGCTTGGCGTGGGCAATGTCGCGGCCTACGATGATGGTGCCGGTCAGGGAAAGACGGGTCTTCACCGGGTACTTGGTCAGCTCGGCCAGCACCTCGGGCATCGGGCGGTCCAGGTCAATCGGCACGCCTTCGCTCTTGGTCTCGCGGAACTCGGCGGGAATGTACTTGCCCGGGTCGTATTCGAGTTCTTCGATGAAGATGCCCTCCGGGGTAATCTTGGCCTTGGCATTGCGGTCGGCAGAGCAGGAAACACCCAGAGCCACCGGGCAGGAGGCACCATGGCGCGGCAGACGCACCACGCGCACATCCAGCGCAAAGGCCTTGCCGCCGAACTGGGCACCCAGACCCAGCTTCTCGGCTTCGAGCTTCAGCTCGTTCTCCAGCTCCACATCGCGGAAGGCGCGGCCGTGTTCATTGCCGCTGGTGGGCAGGGCATCGTAGTACTTGGTGGAAGCCAGCTTCACCGTCTTGAGGCAGAGCTCGGCGCTGGTGCCACCCACCACAAAGGCCACGTGGTAGGGCGGGCAGGCTGCGGTGCCCAGCGTGCTCATCTTCTCCACCATGAACTTCTTGAGTGAAGCCGGGTTGAGCAGAGCCTTGGTTTCCTGGTAGAGGTATGTCTTGTTGGCAGAGCCGCCGCCCTTGGCGATGAAGAGGAAATCGTACTCCATGCCGTGGTCGGTGGCAAAGAGGTCAATCTGAGCCGGCAGGTTGGTGCGGGTGTTGATTTCCTTGTACATATCCAGCGCCACGTTCTGGGAGTAGCGCAGGTTGTTCTTCGTGTAGCAATCGTAAGCACCGCGGGAGATGTACTCGGCATCGTTGTAACCGGTCCACACCTGCTGGCCCTTCTTACCCACGCAGATGGCGGTGCCGGTGTCCTGGCAGAGCGGCAGTACGCCCTGGGCTGCCACCTCGGCATTGCGCAGCATGGTCAGCGCCACGCTCTTATCATTTTCGGAAGAGGTCGGGTCGAGCAGGATGTCCTGCACCATCTTGAGGTGCTCCGGGCGCAGGTAGAAAGCTACATCGTGCCAGGCGGTTTCGGCCAGCAGTCGCAGACCCTCCGGCTCAACCTTGAGGATGGGCTTGCCTTCAAACTCACTCACGCTCACGTAATCCTTGGTGAGCAGACGATACTTAGTCGTGTCTTCCCCCATGGGGAACATTTCCTGATAGACAAAAGGAGGTGTTGCCATAACGCTGGCTATTATATGCTCTGTATCCTTGTTTTTCCAGTCTAAAATCAGTTTCTCCGAAAATAGTCGCACAGAGTCTGCCGGGAAAGGTGGGCTGGTCGCTGGATATTTTTCATGGATTGTGTCAGCAGACTTGCAAAAAACTGCGATTTGTGGCAGTTTATTCACATCCAGCGCGGGTATAGCTTAATGGCAAAGCTCCAGCCTTCCAAGCTGATCATGCGGGTTCGATTCCCGCTACCCGCTCTCACGCCGGCAACTGCATCTGCTGTTGCCGGCTTTTAATTTGGGGGCTGGTGCAAGAATGGGCTCATTCCGCAATTATAGCAAAGAAGCCGATAGATTCATTGTGCCGGATGTGTATACATCATGTATGAAATATCTACCTTTAGTCCTCTCTTCCCTTTTTTGTCTCTCTGTACCTCTTCTTGCTGAGTCGGTTGAGCAGGAGCTCATCCCAGCGCAGCAGCTGGCAAAACTCAACATCACGCCGGATAAATATAACGAGACTTTGGCCAGGATGGGGCCTGTAAAAAGGAACTGCGAGCGGCTGAAATGGCTTCTGGCGGCAGGAGCAGAGGTGAATCATATTCATGCGTTTTCAGAGGGAAGTACTGTTACTGCGTTAACCGTGGCGGCAAGGACGGCTGCCCGCTATGATAATGTGGAGTATGTGCGGCTGCTGCTGGCGGCTGGCGCCGACCCGAATCTGAAAGCATACGGCGGGAGCACGCCACTGCATCTCGCCATAGAGAGCAGTGGCACAAAGGAAATCAGCACGCGTGACATAGAGCTTGTTGAGCTGCTGCTGGAGGCTGGTGCCGACCCGAATGCGCAGGATGCCGAAGGGAAGACGCCGCTTCACGAATCGGTGTATCAGCCGGTGTTGTTTTCGATTCTGCGTAAGGCCGGGGGCGATGTTTCAACGCTCAATAAGGAGGGATTGCCGGCGCTGCATCACCTTCTGCACCGCGGCTGGCAGAAATCATTTCCCTGCGCTTTCCTGGGATTGCTGGATGCCGGGGCCGATATCAATGTGCGCGATATCCATGGAAATACGCTGCTGCACTCGGCTGAGTTAATCGGAAAAACCGGAATGACTTTGCCGGAACTCATTGCTGCCGGGGCAGATATCAATGCGGTCAATCATCAGGGGGTGACCCCGCTGATGGTGCATGCCCAGGCGCATGAAAATGAAATCTTCATTCAGCTGCTGGAGGCCGGGGCAGATACAACACGGCGTGATGCTCAGGGAAAAACCGCAGCGGATTACGCTCGCGGAAATGCCTGGTGCGGGGATTATAATTATGCACGCCTGGCAACAATAGCAGCTGGTGAGCCGGAGCGTGCGCATGCTACGGGAGTGTTGCATTCTCTGGCCTCGAAGTGTAGCCGTTCCTCCAACCCACAGGAACGGGAAGAGCTCATTTTACAAATGAAAAAGGCTCTGGAGGATGGGGCGAATCCGAATATCCCGGGCAAATTCGGTGATTCTTTTGTATTCACAGCACTTTCTCTTTGCCGTTACTACAGTGAAAACACCGGTACGCTCATTCTGGAGACGGCGTTGCAGCATGGCGGTAGTATTCACGCTCGCGACAAGGAAGGAAATACGCCGTTGCATCGTGCCGCCGGGGCGACCACTCGTGTATTGCTGGCTGCCGGGGCAGACCCCAATGCCCGCAATCATGAGGGCTCGCCTGTGATTACCAGCGCCTGCCTCAATATTGTGCGCCGAGGTGACAGGACTCCCTGGCAGTTTAATTTGTGGCAGGCGGATAATACGGTCATCCAGCTGTTGGATGCCGGGGCGGATCCGAATGCTGCCGATGCTGAGGGAAATACGGCTCTCCATTATTTTCTGCAAGGCGCCGACTGTGAGTCTGTTGTCCGCAAGCTGGTGCGCGCCGGGGCGGATATCAACGCCCGCAATAAGAACGGCGCCACGCCGCTGATGCTAGGGGTTGATAGTGTTGATACGCTGTATTGTTTTCTGAAGGAATTTCAGCCTGATTTGAATGCTCGAGACAACCGCGGCCTTTCCGCTATGCATTATGCCGCGGAGCAGGGAACCTACCCTGCAGAGATTGCCGAGGCCGGGGGAACAACAGGGAATGAGCTGGAAGATGCCGTGTTGCTTCACAACATAGCAGAGGTGAAGCGGCTTATCGCCGCCGGGGCAGATGTGAATGCCCGTGGCCCGCACGGTTACACCTTGTTGCATTGGGCTGTTGCAAGTCGGAATGCGGAGCTTGTCGGAATCCTGCTTCAGGCTGGTGCGCATGTGGATGCCCGGAATGATAGCGGTGTAACGCCTATGCAGCTTTGTTTTGAGGAGTCGGATTACAGCTCATACTATGACATTGAAACAGAATGCCTGCGCCTGCTGCTGGAAGCTGGTGCAAATCCGCATGGCTGTGATGAGGAAAGTGGCGAATCATTCATCTTCTGCGCAGCTCGTAACGCTGCGGCTCTGGAGCTGCTGCTGAAGCATGGCGTCTCTCCCGATAGCCGGGATGCCGATGGAATGCCGCTCTTATTCCGCGCAACAACCGGGCGGTATACCGAGGATGCCTCCTCGCTGAAAGTGTTGCTGAAATATGGCGTGGACATCAATGCCCGGGACGCACAGGGGAAGGATATCTTTGCGCCGGAGTTTGATGTGTGCATTGAGGCCTGGCAAATGCTTGAAGCTGAACGCCAGAAAAGAAATGAAGCTGCTAAGGCAGAATCATGACCGGGAGGAAAGACATGCTCCGCGAACTGCGTGACAAAAATCTGCTGTGGGCAGAATATTGGCTTGCGGTGCGGGGGGATTTTGTGTAGAATTGCGCCCGCAAATGACAGATAAACCGCTTCAGCTTGGGCTTGCAGGCCTTGGAACCGTGGGTACGGGTGTGTATGAGACTCTGTGCCGGAATCATGAGTTGCTGGAGGCTCGCGCCAAGATGCGCTATGCCGTGAAGCGCGTTGCGGTGCGCGATATGAGTCGTGCCCGCGAGGTGGAGATTGCGCCGGAGATGCTGACAAATGACTGGCGCGACCTGGTGAACGACCCGGATATCGACATCATTATCGAGCTGATTGGCGGCACGACCGAGGCTTACAAGCTGGTGACGAGTGCATTGAAGGCCGGTAAGCCGGTTGTGACGGGCAACAAGGCGTTGCTGGCAGAATATGGCGGCGAGCTGTTCAAGCTTTCTTCCAACATGGGGGTTCCGCTGTATTTCGAGGCCTCCTGCGGTGGTGGTATCCCGATTATTCAGAGCTTGCAGAATTCGCTCATCTGCAATAATGTGGAGAGCATTGCCGGTATCATCAACGGCACGAGCAACTACATTCTTTCCTCCATGGAGCGCAAGGGGGTATCTTTTGAATCGGCTCTGGCCCGCGCCCAGGTCAAGGGCTTTGCCGAGGCTGACCCCACGCTGGATATCAATGGCTGGGATGCCGCCCACAAGGCGCTCATCCTTGCCATGCTGGCCTACGGCACGCCGATTTCCCCGGAGAAAATCTCTGTCTATGGTATTGAACGTGTGACGGCAACGGATTTCCGTTTTGCTCACCAGATGGGGTATACCATCAAGCTGCTGGTTGTCATCAAGCACCACAAGGAGAGCGACCGCCTGGAGCTGCGCGTGCAGCCGAGCTTCGTGCCGCGCGAACACCTGCTGGCCAATGTGAACGGCGTGTTCAACGCTATTGCCGTGAAGGGCGATATCGTGGGCGAAACCATCTTCTATGGCCGTGGTGCGGGCAAGAACCCGACCGCGAGTGCCGTTATCGGTGATATTGTGCTGGCGATGCGCGATTTGCACCACCCGGAGTTCCACACCGGCTTCCACCCCTATACCAAGACGCTGGAAATCATGCCGCAGGAAGACACCGTGACGCCGTACTACGTGCGCTTCCTGGTGCCGAGCCGCCGTTCCGGCGTGATTGCCGCCATTGCGCGGGTGCTGGCAAAGCACGATATCAGCATAGCTTCCACCTATTCCACGCCGCATGAGGAAGAGGAGGCGGAGAATGTGGAAAATGACCTGGTGTTCACCCTGCATGCCTGCCCGTGGGGAACGCTCAAGACGGCTCTCAAGGAAATTGTGGCCGAAGGCTGCATTGCGCCGCATCCGGCGGTGTTCCGAATCGAAACTTTCAACTCATAAACCAGACCAGTTATGGCACTTATCGTACAGAAATACGGTGGCTCCTCCGTGGGCACTATCGACCGCATCCGCAATGTAGCCCGCAGACTCATCGAGGTCAAGAAAGAGGGTAACAAAATCATGGCGGTAATCTCGGCCATGAGCGGCGTGACGGATAAACTCATTGGTCTGGCACATGAGGTGATGGACAACCCGCCGGAGCGTGAGCTGGATATGCTGCTGGCCACGGGCGAGCAGCAGAGCATTGCGCTGCTGTGCATGGCTATCACCGATATGGGCTACAAGGCCATGAGTTTCACGGGGCAGCAGGCCGGTGTGTGTACCTACGGTTCCCACACCCGCGGCCGCATTCACTCCATTGACCCCAAGCGTGTGGTGCAGGCGCTGGAGGATGACTACATCGTGGTGTGCGCCGGTTTCCAGGGCGTCACGGTGGATGGCACCATTCATACCCTTGGACGCGGTGGTTCTGACCTTTCCGCCATTGCCATGGCGGCGGCGGTGAACGCCGATCTGTGCCAGATTTACACCGATGTGGACGGCGTATACACCTGCGACCCGCGCGTGGTGAAGGACGCCCGCAAGATTTCCGTACTTTCCTATGAAGAGATGCTGGAGATGGCCTCCAGCGGTTCCAAGGTCATGCAGGCACGCTCCGTTGAATTCGCCAAGAAATTCGGCGTCGTGTTTGAGGTCCGCAATTCCATGAACAACAACCCCGGTACTATCGTGCAAGAAGAAACTTCCGCTATGGAGTCCCTCGCCGTGCGAGGCGTCTCAATCGAACGCAACCAGGCCCGCGTTACTGTGTCGGGCATCACCGCCCCTGTGGCTTACACCGCCATCATCCTTTCCGCCCTCTCGGATGCCGAGATTAACGTGGACATGATTGTGGCCAACACGGCTCACGACGGCCAGGCTCGCCAGTCCTTCACCATGAACATGAACGACCTGGGTGCTGCTCAGGCTGCGCTCAAGAAGGTGCTGCCCAAGCTGGGTGAAAGCGCCTGCATGGAGACAGAAGCCGGCCTTGCCAAGCTTTCTGTGGTGGGCGTGGGTATGCGCTCTCATACCGGCGTGGCTGCCACTATGTTCCAGGCACTGGCCGATGCCGACATCTGCACCGGCATGATTGCCACCTCTGAAATCCGCATTTCCACCACGGTGGAAGCCGGCGATATCGAGAAGGCTGCCCGCGTGGTACACAGCGCATTCCATCTGGACCAGGTCAATGCCTGATAAGGAACCATCCATGATGGAGGAAAATCAAGAGACTCCGGCTCCTGAGGTTATTGATACCCAGGAGCTCGAGTTCCGTCCCTGGGTGAAATGGACGGCGGTGGGGCTTGCTGGAGCAGCCTCACTCGGGTTGCTTATCTTTACTTATTTCCACAGTTATAACCGGGGATACAGCCAGGGGATGCTGGATGGCGATGCCCAGGGCTTCAACCGTGCTATTTCCGGCAACCTGGTGGAGGAAAACCTCAGCAGAACGGCTGAGCAGAACGTGCTGGGCTTCCTCCGCCTGTACAGCACGAGCAACGAGTACCTGCAGCAGGCTGCGGCAGATACCGATAAAACGTTTCAGTGGATTAAGGATGCTACCGTGCGCCAGGAGGCTGAGTGGTATCTGGCAGATGCCCTGCTGCAGCGCCGGCTGACAGCGCCTGCATCGAAAGTACTTGGCGCGCTGCTGGAGAAAACGCCGCACTCGCAGGAGTGGGTGTACCGCAGCTTCCGCGCGGCTGATATGCTGGCCCGGCAGGGCGATGCCGCAGGGGCAGAGCGCCTTTACAAGCAGGTAATCGCCCGCGCCGCCGGGGCAGGAGTGCCGGAGCTGCGGGTAGAAGCGCTTTCGCATCTGGTAGCGGCAGATCTGGCTACTGCGCAGAATGCAGCGGCTGCCCTGGAGCTTTGGAAGAATCGCCATGCTGAGCTTGCTGGCATGGGGGACGAGACAAAGCCGCTGCGCTCGCTGCTCCTGGTGCATATGGCCGAGCAACTCCGCTGCATGGGGCAGTACGCCGAAGCCGAGGCCCAATACAGAAAGGCTCTGGAGGGCGTGGATGTGGCTCAGGTGACAGCACCGGAATACGCCGCTTGTTATGGCACGGCCCTGCTGGGGCTGGGTGATGCCGCCGCTGCTGAGCCTCTGCTGAAAAAGACCATTGAGCAGCCTGGTGTGCAGCCTGTGGCCGGTGCGGCGCGTCTTCTGGCGCTGCGCCAGCAGGCCGTCATTGAGCAGGCCCGCGGGGAAACAGCTGTGGCTCTGACCCTGTTGCAGCGCGCACAGGGCGTGGCCGAGGGGCTGGTGCATCCCACCAATACATTCTGGCCCTGCCTGTTTGACCAGCGTGGCTGGCTGCAGTACCTGGAGCAGAACTACCAGGCCGCCTTGCAGGATTTCACCTCGGCACTGGCGCTTACGCAGGAACCGCTGCTGCTGATTCAGCCGCTGGAGGGGGCTGCTCGCTGCCACATGGAGCTTGCGCAGATTGATGAAGCCCGGAAAATGCTGGAACGGACACTGGCTCTTCGCCAGCAACACCTGGCAGCAGATAAATCCTCCATTGGCCGAATTCATCTGCTGCTGGGGCAGATATATGACCAGCAGGGGAAGGATGCAGAAGCTGGTGCTGCTTATGGGGCCGCGGTATCGCACATGACCGGCGACTCTCCCGATGAGGTGGATAACCGCCGCCTGGCGCTGCTGGGGCAGGCCTATGCTCTTACAGAGCTGCGCCGCTGGCAGGAAGCCTATGCCGCGTGGGAGAAGCTGGAGCCCCTGCTGGCAGACCAGCCCGACCGCTGCGAGGAGGCCCGCAAGCAGATGAGCCGTATCAAACCCTATCTTCCCGGAGAAACTGAACCCGAGGTGCCGGCTGGTCCGGAGGATGCCGAGGGCGCAGAGGAAGTATCCCAATAACACCTTGAAAATCTAAAATATAAGCTGTATGAACCGTCGATACCGTCCGCCTCGCAAGAAGAGTAACCACACCGTGCCGCTGGCTGCTGCCGGCCTGACGCTGGGGGCTCTGCTTCTGTGGGGCTTGTTTGCCAAGGGACAGGATATTGTAACCTTTTTCAAGGGGCAGACCATAGTGGTGCCCAGCAACGATGAGGCCAATGCCAACCTGGAACGCCTGCTGGGCGATTTGTCCGGCGATAAATCCCGCCTGCTGGAACTGGCGGAGAATTCCCGCTCTCGTCTGGGGTGGATTAAGAACGCAGATACCCAGCGCCAGTTCCGCTGGATTCTTCTTTCCCGCCTGGTGGACAAGGGACAGTGGCAGGAAGCTGTGCGTATTCTGCCCGAGGTGGAATCGCTTGCCCCGGTGGAGGGGCTGGAGCGCCTGGCTGTGGCGGCTATTGAGCATGGCGACTATGCCTTGCAGCTGCGCCTGGACCGCGCGTTGCAGGACCGCCTGGTCAATGCGCCGGAGTATACAGAAGTGCTGTTGCGCTCTATCCGCCGCACGGCTGAGACCTGCATCCGCATGCAGAATAATGACGAAGCCGTGAAGGCCATTTCGCGGCTGGATGCACCGGGCATCCTTGTGCGCCTGAGCGAGCCCGGACTGGCTGCCGAGGCTGCCGCTCTGCAGATGATGCGTGCCAATGTCTGCGCGGTCAAGGAACCGGTGTTGCAGATGACCCGCAATATTCTGGAGCAGGCCAAGTGGCCGCTGTGCCCGGCTACCTCGCAGCTCATGCTGGAGGAAGTGACAACGGCTCTGCGCGATAATCCGAACATGGCGGCCAATTCTCTCAAGGAAATTGAGGAAAAGCTGCTGCGCTGCCGCGATGCCATGCTGGAATACCCGGATAAGGAGCACCGCCTGCCGACTTGTTATCTGCTGCTGGGTGAGCTGCGCTACCGTCTGGGAAATCACGAGGGCTGCTCGCAGGCGCTTTCTCTGGCTGCGGCCTTTGCGGAAGGCTATGGCGAGATGACGCCGGAATTGCAGACTCGCATTGCCCGCATTCGCTCCCGCGCCAATGAGGCCCGCGGCAACGTGCAGGATGCCGTGAGCGATTACCGCTATCTGCTTGACCATGAGTCTGAACCGGCCGAGGTTATGCGCGTGCTGACCTACCTGGCCACCCACACCGACGGCGAGGAGAAAATCACCCTGCTGACCCGCAGCTGGGAAATGCTGCTCCAGAACCCGAACCTGGTGAAGAAGGACGATGACTACCGCTCCCGCATTGCGCATGAGCTGGCAGAGCATTACTCCCGCACGCAGGAGTACAACAACGCACTCAAGTGGGTGCAGGAGTGTACCCGCATGGTGGAGGAAGTAAACCCGGACTTAACCACGGGCAAGACCCTGCAGGCCCGCTTCAAACTGGCCATGGCCCAGCGCAAGGCAAATCAGGACCTGACCAGCTTCCGCACGCTTCGTGGCATTCAGAGCAGCATCGACCAGATGAGCGATGAGGACAAGGCGCGCCTGGATAAGGCGGAGCAGGGGCTTTATCGCAATACCATCCGTGAGCTTGCCCGCACCTGCCTGCTGCTGGGCGATAAGACGACCGCCAAGGCCTTTGCCCGTAAAATCGGCGAGAATCTGCCCGAAAAAGTACGTTGATTTCACCCTGATACCCCCTGGTCGCTATGGCTTCCATGCAGAAAAAAAGTCTCATTGCCACAGCGGCCATTTTCTGCTGCCGCTTCACCGGTCTGCTTCGAGAAATTGTCTACACCTCGCTTTTCGGGGCGACCGGGGCGCTTGATGCGTTTCTGACGGCGTTCCGCGTGCCGAACATGCTGCGAGATATGTTTGCGGAAGGCGCTCTTTCGCAGAGTTTCACCAGCGTGATGAGCAAGGTGGAGAAGCAGGAGGGCGCCCAGGCAGCCTGGGGGCTGGCGCACCGTGTGAGCTCGCAGTTGATTTCGCTCATGGTGTGCATTGTGGCGCTGGGTATTCTGCTGGCGGGGGTATTCATGCAGACTTTGTATCCAGAGCGGGCGCGTGTGGTGCTGCTGACGCCCTGGGATGCTTCCACCATGCTGTGCACCGATGCCGCCTACCGCGGCATGCGCACCAATGCCGACGGCTTGAAAGAGGCTGTATTTGAAGCGCCGGATAAATTGCGTGGACTCACGGAAACATCCTGCCTGCGAGTCTCGACTCTGGAGAAGCTGGAACACGGCCAGAAGATTTCGCTCACCTGCGCTGCGGAGGGCGTGCCCAGTGGTATCACCAGGCTGGAACCCCGCAGCTTCATGGGGCTTGCCACGGATTTGTGCCGCATCATCTGGCCGTTTATCCTGCTGGCCTCGGTTTCGGCTCTCTGCATGGGCGCATTGAATGTTTTTGGTATCTTTGGCTTGCCGAATCTGGCCAGTGCCGCCTTTAATCTGACAACGGTGGCCGTAGGTGCGGTCATCGGCTGGTATATCGACCCGGAATTCGGCCCATCGGCATTGTATGGCTTTGCCATAGCCGTGGTCTGTGGTGGTGCGGCACAAGTGCTGGTTCAGCTGCCCAAAATGCGCCAGAAGGGATATCGCCTGCGCTGGGATATCGGCCTGCGTTGGAACGGGACATGGTTTGAGTTTACCGACCCGGCCGCCCGCCGCGTGTGGTTGCTCATGCTGCCCGGTGTCATTGCCGCCGGTATCACCCAGACCAATATCTTTATTAACACTTCCTTTGCGCTGTACCTGCAGCCGGGCTCTGTGACGGCGCTTTCCAGCGCTTTCCACCTGTGGCAGCTGCCGGTGGCGCTCTTCGGCGTGGCGGTGGGCATGGTGGTGCTGCCGACGGTGTCGCGCATGACCCTCACCAGCGGTGGTGAGGCCGGGCAGGAAATAGCGGCGCATCTGGCCAGCGCCTTGCGCTTCGTGGCCTTGTTTGCGGTGCCTTCGGCCATTTTCCTGAGTATCTGGGGTACTGAGATTGTGAGTGTATTCTACCAGCGCGGGCGCTTTGACGCCGCGGCATCTGCCTTCACGGGTAATGTGCTGGCGGCCTACTCATTCGGCCTGCTTGCCTATGCCGGCATGAAGGTGCTTCAGCCGGTGTTCCTGGCTCTGGAGAAACCCTGGGCTCCCGCTGGTCTGGCGCTTGTGGCTTTCTGCATTTCTGTGGGGTGCAACTATACCTTTGTGCATGTGTTCGGGCTGCCTGCCATGTACCTGGCGCTCACGACCTCCATTGTCACCACGCTGAACTTCCTTTTCTACTTCCTGTATCTGCGCCACCTGCTGGGGGGCATGGCCTGCAAGGTGCTGATTCCCGGCTTGCTGCGCATCTGCGCTGCGGGATGTGTGCTGGCGCTGGGATGCTGGCTGGTGGCGGAGTTCTGCTTCGGGTCGTTCACCGAGTGGGGCTTCTTCTCGCGCTTTGGTGCGCTGGCCGTGGGTGGCATAGCCGGGGCGGGCATTTACGGTGCCGCCTGCCTGGTGTTCCGCGTACCCGAGCTGCAGGCCATTGCCGGCCGCTTCCTGCGTCGCTGATTGCTTCAATAAGCAAGGCCGGAGGCGGATTCGTTCTGAGGAACTCCCGCGTGCTGCCTAGCGGGAGGTGAAGCGTTGACCTGCTTTTTGCAGCAGGTGAATCAGGGCTGCAAGCAGGATAGCACCACCCCAGGCGTAGAAATTCCAGAGCATACCACCCAGGACGAGCATACCGCCATCGGCACAGGCGCCTGGCGGGTCGGTTAGCAGGCAGAGCAGCTGGGTATTCCACCCCAGAAGTACCACAATGAGGGGTGCGGGCATGGCCTCGCCCCATATGGTGCCGCCTGTTGATTTCTGGGGAGGAAGGGCAAGGATGAGAGGTACGAGCCCCAGCAGGATGCCCCATATAACGAAGCCACAGAGGCGAACGCCTATGCCGCACTGAGTATAGGAGCCCACGACCCACCAGCTCCACAGGCACACCAGCAGCCATGCTCCGCTGGTGAGCATGCTGAGCAGGCGCAGACTGTGGAAAAGGTGCCGCTTCATATGGGGTTAACGCTTGCTGCGTGCTTTTTTGAGCGCGGATTCAATGGCTTCCGTTGTCTCTGGGCTGTTGATGATGCGGAACCATGAAGCAGCATCTTCATTGCTGAGAGCAAAGGAAGAGAGATGTGCCAGGTTTTCCGGGCTTACATGTTGTTCTTTCGTTACATCGAAAGGATCCATGGTGGCCAGCTCCTTGCCCTCGGCATCCAGCAGTACCAGTTGCAGCATGTAGCCGGGTATTACTTCATGCACGTACGTCCTGACTGGCCGCATACGCCCGATGAGCTTGCGCAGCTCGGCGGTGTCTGACGCGTTGAGGGGTAATTCCACAGGGGTATCAACCATGATTTCGTAGTGGTCGGTCATCTGCAGACGCATGCTGGCGCATTTTTCCGCTGCGGCTTGCAGTTCCTTCAGGTCGAGCTGGTTTTCCTTCTCATATGAAGCGTCCCATCCCGGGCCTGGCATGCGGCTATTCAGACGGTCATTCCTGCTGTCGAGCACCTTGCCATCAGGGGCGAGCAGCGTGAACTCCACCCGGTAATCATAGGGGCCTCCGTCCTGGGGGAAATCACTCTTCTTCAGCAGGAAGATGTGTTCTCCCGGCTTGTAAATGGTGCTGAACTCATATTGCCATTCTTTGCCCCGGGCGGTGCTGTAGGGTTCGCCGGATAGGGAAAGACGCAGTTTGCACCCTTTGGGCAGGGTGTCGCGTTTCAGTGTCACAAGCAGGCAGATGTCTTCTGCTTTCCGGTGGTGTTCAAAGCTGAGCCAGGTATCCCCCAGCGGCATGATTGTGCTCGAGGTATGTTTAAAGCCTGCGGGGATGGTATTTTGCTGAACCGGCAGCACGGTGTTGGCCGGGCTGCAGCTGTAGAGTGCCAGCAAGACTGTTGATATGAGTAACTTGCGGATGCGGGATATGGCCATGTGTAGATTCTAGCTTATCGTGTGTGCTGTTGCAAGTGGAATCTATGGAAAGCTTTATTATGTCAGAACGATTCTAAAAAATGCGACAATATGCAACTCTGCGCTTGCGTTGGTGGGGGGAATTCGTATACAATACCACCGCGGCGGGGAATAGATTTCCCCTGCGCACCATTTAACAACACAAGCCACAGAGAATCGAGAAGATGATTAAGGTAGCCATTGTAGGATACGGGAATATCGGTAAGTATTCGGTTGATGCATTGCGGGCCGCGCCGGATATGGAATTGGTAGGCATTGTGCGCCGGGCGGGCAGTGCGCCTGTGCACGGAATTAAAACCGTGTCCAACATTGATGAGCTGGGGCAGGTGGATGTGGCTTTGCTGTGCACCCCGACCCGCAGTGTGGAGGAAACGGCTCTCCCCCTGCTGGCCAAGGGAATCAATACGGTGGATAGCTATGATATTCACGGCGGCATTGTGGAGCTTCGCCGCTCGCTGGGCAAGCAGGCACAGGCCAACAATGCGGTGGCTGTGATTTCTGCCGGCTGGGACCCCGGTTCCGATTCTGTGATGCGTACCATGATGCTGGCTATGGCTCCCAAGGGCATTACTTACACGAACTTCGGCCCTGGTATGAGCATGGGGCACAGCGTGGTGGCTCGCTCCAAGGCGGGCGTGAAGGATGCGCTTTCGCTTACGATTCCGACGGGTTCTGGTGTACACCGCCGCATGGTGTATGTGCAGCTGGAGGATGGTGCTGATTTTGCCGAGGTGGAGGCCGCCATCAAGGCGGATGACTATTTCTGCCACGATGAAACGCACGTGAAGCAGGTGGACGATATTGATTCCCTCAAGGACATGGGACACGGTGTGTACATGGAGCGCAAGGGGGTGTCCGGCACCACGCAGAACCAGATTTTCAAGTTTGAGATGCGCATCAACAACCCGGCTCTTACGGCCCAGGTAATGGTGTGCGCGGCACGCGCCAGCATGCGCCTCGCTTCCGGGTGCTACACGCTGCCGGAAATCCCGCCCATGGATTTCTGCCCCGGCGATCGAGAAACTCTCATCGCCCAGCTTGTGTAAGTTTCCAGGCAAGGTTTACGTCCGGGATAAGGTGCTGGGCCTTATCCCGGATTTTTTTACGCAAGGAGGCTAAAGAACACGTAGGTACACCAGGCGAGAATGAGCAGTAGACTCAGCGCCAGGGCGATATAATCCAGCGTTTTCAGCGGCTCTCGCCCAGGGAAGAAAAGCGCAGCAATCCAACCCAGCAGCGGTACCAGAGGCGAAAACCTCAGCCCCCATACGCAGATGTCGAGACTCGGCGGCCACCAGATATAGGCATGAGCAGGTGGCGGTGCGGCCATGGCATCGGCCACCCGGCAAATCACAAAAAGCAGCAGCAGATAGAGGAGCGAGAGCAGGAACCCCCAGCTCAGCAGGCGCCCCCAGACCCGGCGGGGAAAAAGCAGGACTTTCGGGTTCATGGGACTATCTCCTCCATGGTGGTATTTCATCATCAGCAGGAAGTGAGATGCTGGCGTCATGCTGTTTTTCTCCAGCCGCTTTCCATTTCTTTTCCATGCGGTCGAACAAGGGCGGAAAAAACAACACCTGTTCCATTTCGGCATCCTGCGCAAAAAGAGTAGAGATTAGTACTTGCGGACGCTGGAAATCGTCCAGCATCGTGTAGGAATTGGCTCCTGTCAGCACACTGGGCGCGCCAGTGCCTGTTCCGGTCACCCTGGCATCCAGCGCTTTCATGACGCTGACCTGCTGCGAGGGAATCACGAGTTCAGCATCTTGTCCCAGAATGGAGAGCGGAACCACCAGATTGTAGAACCCAGCCTTGCGGATAAGGAGGTAAAAATCCTCTGTGTCGTAGAAAGTGCTGTGAGCCGGTATGTTGACCTGGCAGAGTCCCTTCTCATTGCTGGTCTGGTGAAAGGCGTTCTGGATGTCCAGCGTGCGCCCCCATGCCTCACTAAGCCACGGCAGGGGCAGGGGGTACATCGGCGCGCTGAGCAGGTAAATATCTGCCCCGCCTACGGCATGGCCTTCCGTATCGCGCAGGTGGAGGCTGCTGCTGTGCGAATACGTGTGCGTACACGAACTCACGCCTATGGCGCACAGTGCTGCCAGAATGATGCTGCGCAGGTTCATGCTTGTTCAGGCCGGATTTCCGCCCATGACCCAGCGGTAGAAGTTGCAACCTATGTAGTTACCCAGCACAATGACTGCGTAGAATGGCAGGATGGACCAGAGGTGCTCGGCCCAGAAACTCAGCGGAACACAGGCGTAGAAGAAGGCATCGGCGATGCAGTGCGGAAAGCCGCACACAATGAAGAGCGGTACGCCAAAGAGCAGGGGAAGCCTGTTGCGCTTGCGCGAGAAAGTGACTGCCGTGGTCATGATGAATCCGCAGGCAATGGAGAGAATGCCACCGTTGATGATGCCCAGCTCCAGACGGCTCTGAAGCAGCGCCTGGGCTGTTTCCTGAAGCGGCATGGGGCTCAGCCTCGTCATCAGCGAGAACGTGGCGCAGCCGATGATGTTGCCGATGAGCACCAGCGCCAGCGGAAAGAATTCGCGCTTCTGGATGAAGCCGGCGGTGCCGGTGTAGAGAAAGAGACGGTAGCTGATGACGGCAATAAGGGCAAAGGCAAAGATAACGCAGCCGGCCAGGTACTGGTCCTGGGATTTCAGAGAAAGAAAGCCAAACCCGGCTACACCGATGCAGATGCCGGCCATGAACGCCGAACGCAGAATATGGAGAGGATTCATCAATGGCTATTCTAACACAGAAGCGGATGAATAAAAGAAAAATCCGCGCCAGATAGGGAGTTTCTGGGGGACAGATTTGCTGATGCTATTAGAAAACAAACGTTGAATTGTTGTTTTCCTTATTGAGTACCGCGTCAGCGGTATTCAATTTCGACTGAGCGGAGCGAAGATTTCGATACCCCTGTGTCAGGGGTAATTTCGACTGCCGCTTGCGGCAGATTTCGATACAGCTCCTTCAGAGCTGTAATGTGAATGTAAATAAATCCGGCAGCCATAGGCTGCGGAAATTCAATCACGACTACATTGCCCGCTTAAAGGCGGGCAGTGAAATTTGCCTTCGGCAATCGAAATTACTCCTACGGAGTATCGAAATCCGCCTGCGGCGGTCGAAATTGAACCCAGCGTTGC
>JAZOTC010000071.1:0-13447 GCA_045657445.1 Akkermansia sp.
ACGGGCCCTCACCCCCGCAAAGCGGGGGCAAACCGCGTTGCGGTTTGGCTAGCCGCCCTTACAGCCGTCGGGCGTCTTGTCGGACGACAGGTCCCGCGAGAGTAGATAGCTGCCAGGGTAAATGAAGCCCCGAAACCGAAAAGGTTTCGGGGCTTCATCGTTTGCGGGCGGCGCCCGCAAATTTCGACCGAACGAAGTGAGGATTTCGACCAGCCTCCGGCTGGATTTCGTCACCAATACAGCCGGGCGCAAAACGCAGAGCGATTCATAGGAAAACGATGAAACGCGTCCATATTTTGTTCAGATAACATAATTTTCTCTTGAGAACATTATATTGATTTGCTAAACTGCCCGGTGAAGTTAATCTCGCGTGCATAAATCATGCCTGCATCATCGCTTTGTAAAATGCCCCCTTGTTGTTTTGCGTTATGAATAGCTCGTTTTCCTATGCTTTTTCCTTGTTTGCGCTGAGTGGTTTGGTTGTGTATCAGGCTGCTGCGGACGTGTTGCCTGCTCCTGTGGTGGGGATGCCGCAGTGTTATTACCAGATGGATGAGGATTTTGAGCTGACGGTAGATTTCCCTGTGCCTATGGTCAAGGCTGAGTCGGTAGGTAAACCGGCGCAGCCCGGGGTAGTGAAGGTGAGCCATGCGGATGATATGGAACTGGTGTGGGTAAGCGAGTCCCGCTTGCGGGTGAAACCGAAGAAGCAGCTGCCTGCGCTTGAGGTTTTTCAAGTAGAGGTGTTGCCGGGAGCCAAGGGCCTGAAAGAGGAGGCTATTCCCTCGGTGGTGAAAAAAACTGGCACTACGCGGGCTTTCTATGGCTATTCGACAGAACGCTGCGTGAATGGCGATGTGTTTCTGCGGGCGGATAACGAGCAATATGCCGCTATCGTAGCCGAGCGTGTGAATCGCCTGTATTTTACACTGAACAGTAAACAGCACCCTGTGAAGGTACGCCCTGCAACGGTGGCTGATGCGCTGGAGAATTGGACGGAGTTCAAGGCTCTGACCTATCACAGAGTGACCGATGAAGACCGGGCTGAGGCAGCAAGTCTACCCCTCGACGAAGAAATCCCGAATACCTGGGTACTGGAGTTGCCCGGTGCTGCTGTGGAGCAACCGATACGCGTAGAGATGCCGGAAACGAGCTGGGATGAGAAAGAAGAGGCTTTTGTCAGCTCTGTCATCAGTTATCTGCAGCCTTGTGAGTGGAAGCAGACGGTTAGAAATACCTATAAATCACCCGGTAAGTACGAGCTTGAGCTCAAGCTGGATATGCCCGCTTCGGCCACCACGGCGGAAGCGCTTATCAAGCAGTTCCGCTGGGAACTCTGCCCGGTGGATGAGGAAACGGAGGCTGCCTATCAGCCCATGGAGTGGCGCGATGGCGCGTTGCGTGCTCAGGTGAATGACCGAGAGGTGGTCATCACCCCCGGCGAACTCCAGACCCGCCAGTATCGCATGGTGGATGGCAGCGAAAAGTCCGGTTGCACGCATCTGAATCTGGTGGCGGAGACCAGTGGACTGGAACTGCGGCTCCGCACGCAGGGGCTTTATGAAGGTATCGTACCTCTGCCTGAGAAAGATCGTCCCGAAGTGCCCGAAGATGTGACGGTGATACGCCCGCAGGCTCCGTATCTGTATACAGATGTGTGCGCCAGCCAGATGCAGCTCCGAGGCAGCACTACCATCCGCTGCCGCTATGGCCGCGTGGAAGGTGGCCGTATCCGCCTCTGGAAACTTGGATGCGATGCAGAGAATGCCGTGCAGCTGCTGACGAAATATGGAACCCGCTACACGGGTGCGCGCCTGGACTGGGATGATGAGGAGGCCCGCAAGAAAGCACGCGCGGCAGCTGAGCTGGATGATAAGAAGATGGAAGATAGCCGAATCGATACGTCTGATTTACCGGCGGTGCTGGCTACGGTTGAGCGTCCTCTGGCGCCGGCTCTGGCGGGGGAGGTGAATCTGCAGCTGTCCGAATTGTTCCCGGATCAGCCGGTAGGCGGCTTCTACATGGTTGAGGTAGAAGGCACACCCATGCGCAACAGCAAGAATCCGTGCTTCAACCAGGGGCTGGTGCAGGTGACGGATTTAGGCCTGCTCTGGAAAACGAATGGACGCCAGATTTTCGGTTGGGCTTATCATCTGAGCACGGCCAGGGAAGTGCAGAAGGCGCGACTTCTGCTGCTGGATGCCGAGGGTGACACCCTGGCGGAGCTTCCGGTGAAGCAGGGGCTGGTACAGGGGGATTTCCCGGCAGAAACACGTTTCCTGCAGCTGGTGACGGCCGATGACCGGGTTATCTTGCAGCATAGGTCCGGGAATATGGATTGGAGTGCCAATCATGGTCACACCTGGCTTAACAGCGAGATGCTGAAAAACGGAATCTCTCCTGCCGATAAGGCTACGCCGCTGGTGTATCTTTTCAGCGACCGTTCGCTGTACCGCCCGGGCGAGACTGCTCATGTGAAAGGCATCATCCGCTGGGTGAAGGACAACAAAATCAGCCTGCCCGAGGTGGAAAGTATCACCGCAGAGTTGAAGTGCCGCTACGAGACGGTAGCCACTCTGCCGGTGAAGCTGGAACCGGATGGCTGTTTCACGGTGGATGCGCCCATGAAGATGGTGGGAGACCACTCGATTGCTTTCAAGATTGTCTACAAAGGGGATGCTGCCGGTGAAAGCCCGGATGAAAAGTTCCTGGGAGGTAAGGAAATCAATGGATATTATTTGGACCGCACGGAGAGTATTTACCTGCCGTGCAAGGAATTCCGTCGCAATGAATTCGAGGTGAAGAGCAGTATCGTTGCGGATGATAAGACCCGCACAGTACAGGTAAAGGCCACTGCCACCAATTTCACCACTACCCCGGTTTCGCACGGCAAGGTGAAATGGTCGCTGCTTCGTGAGCAACGCCATTTCCAGCCGAAGCAGCCGCAGTGGTGCGGTTTCCGCTTTGGCGATTACACCAGCGATCCCTGGGGCTATGGCGAAGACGAAGCTCATAGTGGTGGCTTCTCTGAAAGCCAGAACGGCGAGCTGGATGCCGAGGGTAAGGGCACTGCCAGTTTCACTCTGCCTGCGTCCGATAATCCGTCGTGTCTGCATCTGGTGGCTACGACCACGGTAACCAACGGCAACGAGCAGAGTATTCGCAGCGTGCAGGAGCAGGTGCTCCACCCCGCCTCGGTTTATGGCGGTATCCGCCCCGAGTCGGTGCTGGCTCAGTCCGGGGGGAAGCTGCCCGTGGAGCTGGTCGCGGTGAAACCCGATGGCAGCGCCTGGAACGGCGAACCGCTGGAGGCGGAAATCACGGTGAAACGCACCGTGTTCCGTCCCTATCGCTATGGTTCAGTATTCAAATCTGCCGTGCGCAATGTAGAGGAGGAAACTCCCGTGACCCGTATTCCGGTGCGCCTGACAGGCAGCCCCGGGAAACTGGATATCCCCGTGGGCGGGGCCGGGCGGTATGATGTGGAGCTGCGAGGTCGCGATGCCGAGGGGCGTGAGTTCTACAGCGCCACGCGCCACTACGTGTGGGGCGATGATGTGTCGCCCTGGGAATACCTGAACGATTCCGAACTGAAGCTGGTGCCGGATAAAGGCAAATACCGCCCCGGCGAGACGGCTCGCATTCTGGTGCAGACCCCGGTGGATGCCGAGCTGCTGGTCACCGTGGAGCGTGGGCGTGTGCTGCGCCACTACCGGAAGACCGTGACGGTGGAGAACCCGGTCATCGAGCTGCCGCTGGAGTCCGGCGATGCACCCGGTGTGTATGTGAGCGTGAGTCTGGTGCAGAATAGTGGTGGACGTGGCGCTGACGGCAAGCCGCTGCAGAAGCTGGGCACTTGTCTGGTGCAGGTGGAAGCGGTGGAGAAGCAACTGCAGGTGCAGCTGCAGGCGCCGCAGCAGAAACTGCTGCCGGGTGAGCCCTGCGCCGTAAGCGGCGTGATTACTGATGCAGCGGGCAAGCCTGTAGCCAACGCAGGTGTGACACTTTTTGCCGAGGATGAAGGAACGCTGCAGGTAATGGGGTATAAACTGCCTCAACCCGCTGACCTTTTCTACAGCATGCGTGGGCGTGACCACTGCGTGGGTACATATTCCGCACTCGGGCAGCTGGTGAGCGAAAACCTGGGAAGCCGCTATTTCGGCAACAAGGGCGTGTTCATCGGTGGCGGCGGCGATGATGAAGACGAGTCCGCGGTGACGGATTCGGAGGCGGAGCAGATGCGCCGCAACTTCACCCCCTGCGCGCTCTGGCTCTCCAGCGTGCGCACGGATGCTCAGGGGCGCTTCACCGCTACCTATGCCAACCCTGATACGCTGACACGCTACCGGCTTATGGCTGTAGCCTCCGCCGGGGATAAGTTCGGCTCCGGAGAGGCTGCCTACCACGTGACCAAGCCGGTGATGCTGGAACCCGCAGCTCCCTGGAGCGCCACGGTGGGGGATGAACTACTGGTTCCGGTGACGGTGAGTATGCTGCCGGAGGATCTGCCCGAGGCTGCCAACGGAGCCCCCGTAATCTGGCGGGTGGAATTACGCGCCCGCAATGCCGACGTCGATGACGAGGTGCAGACCGTCAAGCTCCGCAGCAAGGAACCGGTGACACTGCATTTCCCGATTGAGATGAAACGCACCGGCAATGTGGAGCTGCAGTATTTTGTGCGGGCAGAAGAAGCCGCTCCCGGCAGCATTCTGTCCCGCTGCAGGGATGCGGTGCAACTCAGTTTCAATGTAGTGCCGCCCACTCCTTACATCCGCACTGGCTTCAATGCGGTAATACAGCCCGGGCAGACGGGGAATCTGGGGCAGTGGCTGCGAAGTGACTACCGTCCGGAAACCAAGGTGGAGGTCAGCTTCAGTACTTCGCCGCTGGCGGGCATCGTGTATCCGCTGCAATACCTATTCACCTACCCCTATGGCTGCAGTGAGCAGCTCAGCTCCACAGTCATTCCCTGGATTTTCCGAGAAGAGCTTGAAACCGCCCTCGGCATCCGTTTCCCGGGGACTGAGGATACGCGGGCTGTGCTGGCAGAAGTAGATGAGAAGCTGAAACTCCGCCGCCGGCATGATGGCGCCTATGCCTATTGGGATGGTCAGGCGGATGCCAGCCTCTTCTCACCCTACGTTGTCATGGTAAGGCAGCTGATGGGGTTGAGCCATGATGAGTTCGGCGACCGCATGGCCTTGCGCCGGAATGTGCAGGAGGATAAGAACAACCCCTTCATGTCCATGCTGTCGCTCGCTCTGTGTGACAAGCTTAATTCAGAAGATTTTGAAACGCTGCTGAGCCGTGAGCAGAAACGCCGCAAGGCTGCCTCTGCGCAGGAGCAGTGGACTCTGGCGCTCTGCGCCCGGCTGCTGAACCACAAGCAGGCCGCTGCACTCAAGAAAAAGACACAGGCTGCCAAGGCATCGCGCTATGAAGATTACCACCTGCCACCGGTCAGGGCTCTGCAGTGCCTGCTGGCTGTGGCAGAAGCTCCTAAATCCACCGCCACGGCGCAGATGCTGCGTCGCTATGTGCTGGATGAAGCCGGTCGCTCTTCTACCTGGCGCAACGCCTGGATGGTGCTGAGCATCAGCCGCTATGTGAAGGCCGCAAAGCAGAAGGAAATCAAAGCTGTGCTCAATGGCGAGGAACTGGCAGCCGGGGCTCCGCACCAGTATTCACTGCTCGCATCGACCACCATGGTGCCGTTCAAGGTGGAGAAGAATCCCGTCTATGTTTACGGGCAGGCGGAAGGCTTCCTCAGGAACACGCAGCCGGAGCAGGTGGTGGACAATGGCTTTGCCGTGCAGCGCCGCTACGAGGCTTTGCAGGCGGACGGCAACTGGGAACCCACAGCGGAGTTCCGGGTGGGTGATGTGGTGCGCGTGACGCTGAGTGCTGAGTCGACCAGCGGAGAGCGGAATCTGAGCTATGTGGTGCTGGAGGACCGCTTGCCCTCCACCTTTGAAGCAGTGGATCCCGAGTTGGTGTCGCAGGCTCTGCCCGAGGGAGTGAGCCTTGATGCGGCTCGCCGGTGGTGGAACTTCACCGCCGTGAGCCACCGGGAGTTCCTGAAAGACCGCGTACGAGTCTTTGTGGACAACTGGAGCAACCGAGGAAAACTGGAGGTGAGCTACGTAGCCCGCGTGGTGCGCAGCGGCGAGGTGACTGCCCCCGCGGCCAAGGCTGAGCTCATGTACCGCCCTGAGGTGCATGGCCTGAGTATTCCACAGGAAATTGAAGTGGACGCCCGTTGAAGCCTCGGTATAAAGTTCTGATTGCCGCCGGGGTGTTGCTGAGCACCGCGGCGGCGGTGTATTATCTTCTGCCGTTCTGTGTGCCGCTGCCGCAGCTGGTCGTTCCGGTAGATTCCCGGGTGCTGGACCGGCATGGTGAACTGCTGGGCTATGTGCCAGGGGCGGATGGTTACCGCAGCCAGCCGCTGGCGGAGCTGCCTCCGCAGCTGGTGCGTGCGCTGCTGGCAGCGGAGGATAAACGCTTCTATTCCCACGGCGGGGTAGATGCGCTGGCCATGCTGCGTGCCATATGGCAGCAGCTGAGCGGGCAGGGTCAATCCGGAGCTAGCACCATCAGCATGCAGGTGGCCAAGATGTACAGCCCCCCGGCTCCGCGGAATTTGCGCACCAAACTGCGAGAGATGCTGCAGGCCCGCCGGCTTGAGATGACCCACAGCAAGGAAGAACTGCTGCGAGCCTACCTGAATCGCGCGGATTTTAGCAACATGTGCCGCGGAGCCGAGACCGCCGCCCGCTTCTATTTCGGAAAGGGAGCAGGGGAACTGGATATTGCGGAAGCTGCCCTGCTGGTGGCACTGGTCAAATCGCCTACGCAGCTGAACCCTCTGCGCCACCCGCAGGCGGCTCATAAGCGGCGCAACCTGATTTTGCTGCGACTTGGGGAGAGTATGGATGCCCCGCTCGGTGTGCAGGGGCGCAGCATCAATGCCCCCGCTGCCGCCGGTAGCGAGCCCGGGCAACTTACGCTCGATGCCGCACTGCAGCACCGCTGCGCCGCCATGGCTCGTGACGAGGTGAAAAAGCTTCGCAGTCGCAATGTGTCGCAGGCTGCTGTGGTGGTGGCCGATAACCGCACGGGAGAGGTGCTGGTGGCGCTGCCTGCTGCCTGCCCCGAAAGCGGGCGAGGCGGTGCTCTGGATGGTACCAACACGCCACGCTCGGCGGGGTCTACGCTCAAGCCCTTTGACTATGCCATGGCATTCCGGCACGGCGCCTGGCCTGGGACTGTGATGCCGGATGTGCCCACCCTCTACCGCAGCATGGATGGAGTGCAGGCGCCCACTAATTACGATGACCGCTACCTTGGCCCCGTAACTATCCGGCAGGCGCTGGCCTGCTCGCAGAATATCCCCGCCATGGAAGCGCTGAACCGCTACGGAAGCGTAGAGGAGTGTCTGGCGCTGCTGCGTACTCTCGGGTTCAGTATGCCCGGGAGCGCTGAGAACTTCGGTCTGGGGCTGGCTATCGGCAATGCCCATATCACGCTCATGGAACTGGTACAGGCCTATTCGGTTCTGGCCCGTAATGGTGTGGCACTCCCTTTGCAGACCCGGTTGCCACTGCGGGCAGAAACTCCGCGGCAGCTGCTGCCGGCAGAGGATTGCTACCGCCTGGCAGATGTGTTGAGCGATGCCGATGCGCGTGAAGCAACCTTCGGCAGGGCTGCCAATCTGACATTCCCTTTCCGGGTAGCAGCCAAAACAGGCACCTCCTCGAATTTTCGTGACAACTGGTGCGTGGGGTTCACGGCTGAATATACCGTGGGGGTATGGGTGGGGAACTTTGATAACTCCCCCATGCAGGAAATCTCCGGAGTAAGCGGTGCGGGCCCCATCTTCCACCGCGTGTTCAGCATGCTGTATGAGCTGCAGCCTGCAAGCTTTCCCGCGAAACCGGATTCCTTGCATGCGGTGCTCATCGATACCCGCACCGGTGGACTGGCTGTGGCCGGAACACCTCCCACCTGCTGCCGAACCGAACTGGCGACAAAGGCTGACAAGGAAAGACTGCCTGCCGGGAGCTATGATTCTCAGGGAAGAGCCATACTCGATGCCCGATATGCAGATTGGTATACCGCCTCTCAGCAGAAGCATCTGTACGCACTCGATGATGACCGGAGTGCCGAAATCCCGCCTGCCATTCTTATTCCGGCAGAGGGCAGCACCATAACGCTGGAACCCACAATGCCCGGAGACGGAGCTCTGGTTGAATTGAAATCTACCCTGCCACCGGCAGTAGTCCGCTGGCAATGCCCGACCCTGAGCATAGAGAACCGGAACGGCAGGTGGTATGCCCGGCTTCGCCCCGGAACCCACACCATACGTGCTCAGGCGCCGCCGGATCTGCATGCTGAAGCCACGTTCCATGTGAGTGTGAACGCGCCGGCTTTTCCTTAAAATCACATGTATCCGAAAGTTTTTGCGGCTCGATAAATTGGAATTTGAATTACGAGTTACGAAGTAAAAAGTTCCGCGGGCATTCGCCCGCCAGTATGGAATTATTTGATGTACAATGGCGAGCCGTAAGGCTCGCGGAACTTTCTCTTCGTACCTCCCACCTCGCACTTCGTACTTTTGTCGGAACGACAAATTCCAATTTATCGCTCATTTGTTATAACCCGGGGGGCTGATGAAACGGCGATTCCTCGTTGGGTTCGATTTTTTTTGAGGCAATGTGCGCTGCGTCCGGACTTGAATGGAGAACGTGCTTTGTGATTGACTTGGCGGGAGAGGATGGTATGATGTGTGAATCTATGACACAGGATGCCCTTCTCAGATTGTTGGAGGCGGATGCGCGATTGAGTGACCAGCAGATTGCCGACCGCCTGGCTTTGGATGTCGCAACGGTGGCCGCCAAGCGCGCTGCGCTGGAAAAAGCAGGGCGCATTGTGGGCTACCAGGCGATTGTGAATGATGATGAGGAGGGTGTTTCGGCCTTTATTGAGGTGCGTTGCACGCCGGAGCGCGGCGGCGGTTTCGACCGTCTGGCTTCGCGCATAGCTCATTTCAAAGAGGTTCGCAGCCTGTATCTGATTTCCGGTGGCTATGATTTGCTGGTGATGGTTGAAGCTCCCACGCTGCTGGAGGTGGCTCGTTTTGTGAGCGAGAATCTGGCCAGCATGCAGGGTGTGATTTCCACTGCCACGCATTTCCGCCTGAAAACGTATAAACATAACGGTCTGATGTTTGCAGAGGAACCGCAGACGGAGCGCCTTACCTATATTCCCTGATTATGGACTGGAGCAAAATGCTTTCCAAGCAGGTTACGGATATGCCCCGCTCGGGTATCCGTGAGTTCTTTGACCTGGCTACCGGTAGCAAGGATATCATTTCCTTGGGTGTGGGTGAGCCGGATTTTGTGACACCCTGGAATATCCGTGAGGCGGCTATCCGCTCTCTGGAACGCGGCCATACGACCTACACCAGCAATTATGGGCTGGAGAGTCTCCGCCGCGCTATCAGCACCTATGTGCAGGACTTTTTCCATGTGGAGTATAACCCGCTGTGCGAGATTCTGCCCACGGTGGGCGTGAGCGAGGCTATCGACCTGGCGCTGCGTTGTTTGCTGAATCCGGGGGATGAGGTTCTGTACCACGAGCCATGCTATGTGAGCTATGCGCCCACGGTGATGATGGCGTACGGCATCCCCAAGGCGGTGGAGACAAGCATAGATGACCTGTTTGCGCTGAATCCCGCCAAGCTGGAAGCGGCTATCACCCCGCGCACCAAGGTGCTGATGCTGAATTTCCCCACGAACCCGACGGGGTCTATTGCCCCGCGCAAGACGCTGGAGGAGATTGCTGCCATCTGTATCAAGCACGATTTGTTTGTGCTCACGGATGAGATTTACTCTGAGTTGCGTTACGATGAGGAGGAGCATACTTCTATTGCTTCTCTGCCGGGAATGAAGGAGCGCACACTGCTGCTGCACGGTTTCTCCAAGGCTTTTGCCATGACGGGCCTGCGCCTGGGCTATGCCTGCGGCCCGAAGGAACTCATCGAGCAGATGATGAAGGTGCATTCCTACACGATGATTTGCCCGACGATTACCTCCCAGGAGGCCGGTATTGAGGCTTTGCAGAATGGCGTGGAGGCCATGCAGGAAATGCGCGATAGTTACCACAAGCGCCGCGATTACATTGTGGGGCGCTTCAATGATATGGGCATGGATTGCCACTTGCCCGGCGGTGCATTCTATACCTTCCCCAGCATCAAGCGCTTTGGCCTGAGTTCCAAGGAATTTGCTCTGCGTCTGCTGAAGGAGCAGAAGGTGGCAGCAGTGCCTGGCACGGCGTTCGGCGCCTGCGGCGAGGGCTACCTGCGTTGCTGCTATGCGACGGCCCAGAATCTCCTGGTGCAGGCCTGTGATAAAATGGCGCGTTTCTGCGATTCGTTGAAGTAAACCGCTGAAAGTACGAATTACGAATTTTAATTCGCAACTCGTAATTTTTATGAGCGAGCAAAAACTGTTTCGCACCTACGTAACCCCTTTTGTGCTATTTCTTGCTTTTAATCTGCTGCTGTGGGTGGTAGAGGGAAGCTGGAAATGGGACCACCCCAGTGTGGGGTGGTATCGGCGTGCGCCGGAGATGTGGGTGTACCCGCTGCAGGTGGTGGTGTGCGGCGGGTATTTGTGGTATGTGCGGCGCGCGGTGGAGTGGGATTGGAAGCTGTGGCCCTGCCTGCTGGGCGCGCTGGCCGGTGTGGTGGGCATTGCGTGCTGGCTGGTGCCGTATGTAACCGGGTGGATTCCTGCGGAGCCGGGGTTTGACCCCGCGGCGGTGTTTGGCGAGCAATCGCTGGCGGTGTGGGTGGAATACGGGTTCCGTTTTGCGCGGGCGGTTGTCGTGGTGGCGTTGGTGGAGGAGTTTTTCTGGCGTGGGTATCTGATGCGCTGGTGTGTGAACCGTGATTTTCCGCAGACGGTTCCGCTGGGGCAGGGAAGCTGGTTGGCGTATGTGGTGGTGACGCTGGCGTTCATGCTGGTTCACCGGCCGGTGGATTATGCCGGGGCTTTTGTGTATGGCAGCATCGCATATGCTCTGGTGGTGTACACAAAGCGGCTCACCCCGGTGGTGGTGATGCATGCGGTGGCTAACCTGATTATGGGCATTTGCGCCATTAAGTTGAATCTTCCACATCTCTGGTAATATTATGCAAGCATTTATTCTTGGTGCCGGGCTTGGTACACGCCTGGCGCCGCTCACACACATTCTCCCGAAACCGCTGATGCCGGTTTTCCAGAAGCCGTTGATTCAGCATACCATGGACCATTATCTGCGATGCGGTATCACGGAGTTCATGGTCAATATCTCGTGCCTGCCGCTCATGTGGGAACGCGCATTCCCGGAGCCGGAATACCGGGGATGCCCGGTGAGTTTCAGCGAGGAGGCGGCTCCGCTGGATTCCGGCGGTGGTGTGAAGAAAATCATGCCCTGGGTGAAGCTTGGCGAGCCGCTTCTGGTACACAATGGGGATATTCTGACCGATATTCCGGTGGCGGATTTGCTGGCGGAGCACAAGCGACGCGGCAATCTGGTGACACTGGCGCTGCGCAGTGTGGATGGCAAGCGCAATGTGGGCTTCGATGCCGCGAGTGGCGCCATCACGGATATGCGCCATGCGCTGGGGGTGAATCCCGGCACGCACCAGTTTGCCGGGGTGTATCTCATGGAGCCGGAGGTCGCTGAGCTTTTCCCGCAGGAGGATACGTTCTCCATCGTGCCCATATGGCTGGAGCTCATCAAGCAGGGGCGCGTGGGCGGCGTGGTGTTCGACTGGGCAAACTGGCATGAAATCGGTTCGCCTGCCGGCTATGTGGATACCATGATGGAGCTGACCAGCCGCGAGCGCATTCACCCGACGGCCAGCATTGCTCCCGGTGCGGATCTGGGTGAGGATTGCGTGGTGGGGCAGGATGCTGTGATTCCTGCCGGAGTGGTCATGGATGATTGCATCGTGTGGCCGCGCACGCATGTGGCTCCCGGCACGTATCGCCGCTGCATTCTGACGCCTCGCATTGTGGTGCAGGGATGATACTGAGCTGCTAAGCCGTGAATTTCCTCCAAATCACGACAGATGCAGTCGGAAAATTGTCAGGATGAGCAGATTTTGCTTCCATTGGCGGGGCGGGCGTGATAGAATCGGGCATCGTAGGTGGACTGTATACTCAGCCCACGCATCGGAAACATTTTTTACCTAGTAGGTTATGGCTATAGACCCCAAATTGATTGAGGAGCTTGAGGCTCGTCAGAAAAAAATCAAGTACGCTGCTTCTCAGGAGAAGTATGATGCCCGCCACGCCAAGGGCGACTGGACGGCTCGCGAGCGTATTGCCTGTCTGTTTGACCAGGGTTCGTTCACCGAAATCGGCATGCACACCAAGCATCACTGCAGCAATTTCGGTATGCTGAACAAGGAAATTCCTGGCGATGGTATCGTGACCGGTTTTGGTCTGGTGAACGGTCGCCCGGTGGCTGCTGCCTCTGCTGATTTCCTGGCCCAGGGTGGTTCTCTGGGCTATATGCATGCGCAGAAGATTTGCGATGCCCAGCAATACGCGCTGAAGGCCGGCATGCCCATCATCCAGATTAACGA
The DNA here is from genome assembly GCA_045657445.1 of Akkermansia sp. Lineage (GTDB taxonomy): Bacteria > Verrucomicrobiota > Verrucomicrobiia > Verrucomicrobiales > Akkermansiaceae > Akkermansia. Next base: position 12,641 of record JAZOTC010000071.1, read on the forward strand.
CTCCGGCGGCGCCCGCCTGCAGGAGGGTGTGGAATCCCTCACCGGCTTTGCCAACGTGTTCTACAACAACGTGGCCGCCAGCGGTGTGGTGCCGCAGATTTCCCTCATTCTGGGGCCCTGCGCCGGTGGTGCGGCCTACTCCCCCGCGCTGACCGACTTCATCATCATCCGCAAAGGTGGTGCGGCGGGTATGTACATCACCGGCCCGAAGGTGATTGAGCAGGTGACCTACGAGCAGTGCACCATGGAAGAAATCGGCGGTGCTGCGGTGCATTCCTCCGTATCCGGCAATGCTCACTTTGTGGCCGAGACGGATGAGCACGCCATTTCCATTGCCAAGCAGCTGCTGACCTATCTGCCCTCCAACAACGCCCAGGAGCCGCCGCATGATCTGAGCCAGCCGCTCGATATTGCCCCGCAGGAGGGCATGAATGATATCATCCCCGACAATAACAACACCCCGCTGGATGTCCAGAAGGTGATTTCCCGCCTGGTGGATGAGGGCAGCTTCCTGGAAGTGCATGCCAACTTTGCCGGCAACGTGGTGGTGGGCTTCGGCCGCATCTGTGGTGTGGTGGTGGGTATCATCGCTAACCAGCCCGCCGTGAAGGCCGGTTGCCTCGATATCGACGCTTCCGACAAGGCCGCCCGTTTCATCCGCTGCTGCGATGCCTTCAACATCCCCTTGGTGAACCTGGTAGACGTGCCCGGCTTCCTGCCCGGCAAGCAGCAGGAGCGCGGCGGTATCATCCGCCACGGTGCCAAGATGATTTATGCCTACTCCTCCGCCTCTGTGCCGAAGGTGAC
>JAZOTC010000072.1:0-26225 GCA_045657445.1 Akkermansia sp.
TTTGGGAGTTGCTACCGGCTTGGGGGTGATTCGAGTCGCCAGCGGGGTGAGCGGCTGGGTCAGATCCAGCGGAGAATTGGGCGCCGCCGGAATGGGGGTGGCGGTTGGCGTGGTGGGGGTGGGCGCCGGGTCCGGAATCGGGGCGTAGTTGATGCCGGTGGGCTGGGTGACAACCCAGGTGTCGGGGTATTGGGTGCGTCCGGCCGTCCCTTCGTAGGGCATATCGGGTACTGATTGCGTCACATACACGCAGGAACTGAGCATGCAGCCCGTGAGCGATAAGAACAAGAGGCGACGTGGGGACTTCTTCATGGGAAAGCTTTTGAGAGGTTCTTTAACATAAGTTAAGTCTAATTGCGCAAAATGTCAACTTCAAAACGAACTTAACACGGCTTGTTTTGCGATAAAATGAGCTTTGGCAGGAGCCTAGGGCTGTTCGGGCTTGAAAAACACCCGCGGAGGGAGTAAAGTTAGGCCATGAGCACGCTTCATTGCCCGAGTCTGTACCAGTATACGCGCCGCCTTACCCGCGAGGTCATGGTGGGAAATGTAGGGATTGGCGGAAACAACCCCATCCGCGTCCAATCCATGCTGACCAGCGACACGCTGGATACCGCCGGCTGCGTACGCGAATCGCTGGCGCTGGCCGAGGCCGGTTGCGAGATTATCCGCCTGACCGCCCAGACCAAGGTTTACGCTGCCAACCTGGAGAATATCGCCCGCGAGCTGCGCGCCGCCGGGTGCAATGTGCCGCTGGTGGCAGATATCCATTTCAAACCCGATGCCGCCATGGAGGCCGCCAAGTGGGTGGAGAAGATTCGCGTGAATCCCGGTAATTTCGTGGATAAGAAGAAATTTGTGGAGCGCGATTACACGGATTACGAATACGAGGAGGAAATCGAGAAAATCCGCACGGCTTTTACTCCGCTGGTCTTGTTCTGTAAGGAACATGGCCGCGCCATGCGCCTGGGGGCGAACCATGGCTCGCTTTCTGACCGCATTCTGAACCGCTATGGCGATACGCCGGACGGCATGGTGGAGAGTGCGCTGGAGTTTGCCCGCATTGCCCGCGAGCTGGATTACCACCAGCTGGTGTTCTCCATGAAGTCTTCCAACGTGAAGGTGATGATTCAGGCTTACCGTCTGCTGGTGAAGCGCCTGGCTGAGGAGGGGCTGGATTGGAATTACCCGATTCACTTGGGCGTGACCGAGGCTGGCGAGGGCGAGGATGCCCGCATCAAGAGCGCCACGGGCGTGGGCTCGCTGCTGGCAGATGGCATTGGCGATACGCTGCGTGTGTCGCTCACCGAGGACCCGGTGTATGAAATTGCTCCCGGCTTCGAGCTGGCTGCCCCCTATCAGCCTGGCGTGATGCCCGCCGCTGCGCCGCTGGCGGTGGAGGCTCCGGATGCTTTTAATCCTTTTGAATTCAACAAGCGCAAGGCCGAGGTAATCACCCGCGGCGGTGTGACCCTGGGCTGGAATGAACCGGTGCGTGTGGTGCTGCCCGAGGCTGCCTGCAAGGCGCTCGACCCCGCGGTGATGAAGGACTTTATGCCGGAAATTTCGGCCGAGGATTGCGCTGCGGTGGAGGTTGACCCGCGCGATGCTGCCGCCACGGCGGCTCTGGCAGATGCTCCTGCTACGCTGGTGACGGTGAAGGATGGTATTGATATGCCCTGTGTGCAGGCTTTCCGTCTGCTGGCGGCGGTGATTCCGACCCGCCACAGCATCCTGCTCAAGGATACGCTGCTCAACGGCCAGGATTCCCTCTCTGCTCCCATGGCCGGCGGTGTGAATGCAGGCGCGCTGCTTTGCGATGGTATCGGCAATGCGGTGCTCGTTCGCCGCGAGACCGACCCCGACAAGGCTGCCCGCCTGGGCTTCAATATCCTGCAGGCTGCTGGGGTGCGCCTCAGCAAAACGGAATATGTGTCCTGCCCGTCCTGCGGCCGCACGCACTACAACATTCAGGAAGCCGCTGCCCGCATCCGCGAGGCTACGGGACACCTGAAAGGGGTGAAAATTGCCATCATGGGCTGTATTGTGAACGGCCCGGGTGAAATGAGCGATGCCGATTTCGGCTACGTGGGCGGCGCTCCGAACAAGATTAATCTTTATGTGGGCCACACTCCGGTGGTGATGAATATCCCGCAGGAGGAGGCTGTGCAGCATCTTGTGCAGCTTATTAAGGACCATGGACGTTGGGTCGAGCCCTAAGTCCGAGCCGTAGGCGAGGATATCGTCTTGCGCGAAGCGCAAGATATCGTCTGCCGCAGGCAGATATCGTCCCGCCCCGTCAGGGGCGGGATATCGTTTTCCTATGCAGCAAAACTTATTGATTTCCCAATGGTTGGGAAATAGTATGCCGTAGCAGAACCGGAAACGATATCCGGCTGCGCCGGACGATATCCACACCTGCGGTGTGGACGATATCGCCCTGCGGGCGACGATATCCGCGCCTTAGGGCGCGGACGGGCTATCGCCCTGCGGGCGACGATATCCGCGCCTCAGGGCGCGGACAGGGCAGCAGCTAGCCCTTCTCCGTACTCCCTGTGGCAGCGGAAGCAATGCTCCAGATGCCGCTGGCGGATGAACTCCGGCACGCCGGCCAGGGCTCGGGCGGTGTTGTCGAACAGCGCCTGGCGCTGCTCTGCATTCATGAGCAGGAAGAGCGCGCGGGGCTGGGCGTAATAGTCGTCATCGTCATTGGCGTAATCCCAATGACCGGAGTCGCCGCAGATGTGATGGGGCGGTTCCTGGAACTGCGGCTGCGCTTGCCACTCGTGGTAGCTATTCGGTTCGTAGCTGAGGGTGCCGCCCAGGTTGCCATCGGTGCGCATCTGACCATCGCGGTGGAAGCTGTGGAAAGGGCAGCGCGGGCGGTTGACCGGGATGAGGTGGTGGTTCACCCCCAGGCGGTAACGCTGGGCATCTCCATAGGCAAAGAGCCGGCCTTGCAGCATTTTATCCGGCGAGAAGCCGATGCCCGGCACCACCTGAGCGGGGTTGAAGGCGGCTTGTTCCACCTCGGCAAAGTAGTTCTGCGGATTGCGGTTGAGCACCATTTCCCCCACCTCGATGAGCGGGAAATCGCCATGCGGCCACACCTTGGTTAAATCGAAGGGATTGAAGGGGAAATCGCGGGCTTGCTCGTCGGTCATGACCTGGATGCAGAGCTTCCATTTTGGGAAGCGCCCCTGGTCAATCGCGCGGAACAGGTCGGTTCCGGCGCTGTCGCGGTCGGCGGCAATGAGCTCGGCAGCCTGGGCATCGGTCAGGTTGCGGATGCCCTGCTGGCAGCGCCAGTGGAACTTGCACCAGATGCGTTCGTTCTGCGCGTTGATGAGTGAGAACGTGTGGCTGCCGAAGCCGTGCATGTGGCGGAAGCCGTCCGGGATGCCGTGGTCGCTCATGACAATGGTAATCTGGTGGAATGCCTCGGGAAGGGATGTCCAGAAATCCCAGTTGGCGACGGGGCTGTGCAGACCGCTGGCGGGGTGGCGCTTGATGGCGTGGTTCAGGTCGGCAAACTGGCGCGGGTCGCGCAGGAAAAAGACCGGGGTGTTGTTTCCCACAAGGTCCCAGTTGCCCTGCTGGGTGTAGAACTTCACGGCAAAGCCGCGGATATCGCGCTCGGCATCGGCGGCGCCGCGTTCGCCCGCTACGGTGGAGAAACGCACGAATACCTCGGTTTCCTTACCGATGTTGGAGAACAAATCGGCGCAGGTGTAGCGGGTGATGTCGTTCGTGACCCGGAACACGCCAAATGCTCCGAATCCCTTGGCATGCATGCGGCGCTCCGGGATGACCTCGCGGTTCAGGTGGCTGAGCTTTTCGAAAAGCCAGGTGTCCTGCATGAGCATGGGACCGCGCGGCCCTGCGGTGAGGGAACGGTTGTTATCGACCACCGGTGCTCCGGCGGCGGTGGTGAGCTTGTGGTTCATGAGAACTGATTGTAGCTGCCGTGGTCTTGTTATTCAAGGAGTTAGGGTAACTGTTTTTGCGTCCGAGCGTAGCGAGGATATCGTCTTGCGCGGCGCGCAAGATATCGTCTGCCGCAGGCAGATATCGACCCGCTCCGCAGGGGCGGGATAGCGTTTTCCAGTGAAACAAAACTTAATGATTTCCCAATGGTTGGGGAATAGCATGCCGTAGCAGAACCGGAAACGATATCCGGCTGCGCCGGACGATATCCACACCTGTGGTGTGGACGATATCGCCCTGCGGGCGACGATATCCGCGCCTTATGGCGCGGACAGGGCAGGGGCGGGATAGCGTTTTTCTAGAGGGCGATGGGGTAATGGTCTCCCAATGATTGGGGAATGTCAGACCGAGGTGAAATTGGGAACGATATCCGGCTGCGCCGGACGATATCCACACCTGCGGCGTGGACGATATCGCCCTGCGGGCGACGATATCCGCGCCTTAAGGCGCGGACGTGGTACAACCGGGACAATTACGGACCCAATGGCCGGGGGTGGCCTCGATGAGTTCGGGGATGCGGTCGGTGAGGCAGAGTTCGGGGTTGCCCAGGGTGTTGCGGGGGCGGAAGGCGCAGCCGCATACGGGTTCGCGCAGGGTGGGGGGGAGGCCGGGAATGGTTTGCAGGCGGCTGCCTTTATCTGCCGCGCTGGGGATAGAGGCCATGAGGGCGCGGGTGTAGGCGTGGCGCGGATGGCGGATGAGTTCTTCTGCCGGGGCGCTTTCCACGATGCTGCCGGCGTACATGACCTGAATGCGGTGGGCATACTGGCGCACGACGCCTAAATCATGCGTGATGAGGATGATGGCGGTGCCGAGTTCCTGCTGGCGGGCGCGGAGGAGGTCGAGCACTTGTTTCTGCACGGTGACATCGAGCGCGGTGGTGGGTTCATCGGCAATGAGGATTTGCGGGCGGGTGATGAGTGCCATGGCAATCATGACGCGCTGGCGCATGCCGCCGGAGAATTCGTGTGGGTAGGCTGCGGCGCGTTTTTCCGGGTCGGGGATGCCGGTGCGGGCGAGTTCCTGCACGGCAAGGCGGCGCGCTTCGCGCCAGCTGAGTCCCTGGTGCAGCACGAGGGGTTCTGCTACCTGGTCGCCGATGCTCATGCAGGGGTTGAGGCAGGTCATGGGGTCCTGGAAAATCATGGAGATGCGCCGCCCGCGCAGGGTGGCGTGTACTTTTTCCGGGGCGTGCAGCAGGTCGATGCCGTCGAACCAGGCGCGGGAGTCTGGCCCGATGCGTGCCGGTGGGCTGGGCAGCAGGCCCATGAGGGTGGAGCAGGTGACGGATTTGCCGGAGCCGGATTCCCCCACAATGCCAAGGGTTTCACCGGCGTTCAAATCGAATGAGACGCCGTTGACGGCGTAGTTCACCCCGGCGCGGGAGTGGAACTCAACGGTGAGGTCGCGGACCTGGAGCAAGGGCGTGCTCATTGGGCTTGCACAAAGAGTTCTTCCAGCAGTTGCATGCCCTGGGCGGCACGGTAGCGGGTGGGGCGCTCGCTGGGGCAGCAGAGTACCTCGTTCTGCCAGGCGCGCGGAATGCCGCAGTCGCCGTAGACGGCTCCCAGCAGCGCACCGGCAATGGCGGCGTTGGTGTCGGGGTCGCCGCAGCGGCTTACGATGCGGCACATGGCCGAGGGGTAGTCGCTGGCGTGCAGCAGCCAGTAGTAGGCGCACTGGAATGCAATTTCCACCCAGCCGGCCTGGGGGTGGTATTCGGGTTCTTCGTGTTCGGCGGCGCGCAGGCGGCTGAGCAGCTGCACATCATCCAGTTCCTGGGCGCGGTTGCAGGCAGCGGTGAAAATCTGCTGCGGGGTGTGGCCTTGCATGGCGAGGATGAGGGATTCCACGAAGATGAGGTTGGCGTGGATGCAGCGCGGGTTGATGTGCGTGAGCTTGCAGTCGGCCTCGGCTGCGGTCTGCCAGTCCCACTCGGGGTGCAGCGCGGCATAGAGGGCTATGGGGGCTACGCGCATGAGGGCGCCGTTGGCCTGGGAATCGGCATTGTAGCTGCCATTGAGCGCGGTGCGTATGGTGATGCCTACGTCGTCCGGGTCGGTGGAGAGCCAGTCGATATACTGGGCCTGCACGCCCATGGCGTTGAAGCCTTGTTCGTTCAGCAGACTGCGGAGCAGGGCAATGGCCATTTCGGAATCATCGGTAATCTCGCCGCTGCGGCGGCATTCCGTGCAGCCCCAGCCTGCCACCATGCCAGGAATGCCGTCCGGGTAGAGGGAGCATACATCGCTCGGGCTGTGAAACTCCACCGGGGCACCCAGGGCATCGCCGCACATGAGCCCCAGCAGGCATCCCCGCGCCCGGTTTTCCAGGGGTATGGTGTTTTCATCTGCCACGCAGCAGTTACAGGTGGGGGCTTCTGCTTTCGGGGAGACGAGCGGGAAACGGGTGGAAAGCGGGTAGTCGTCCACCTTGATGAGTTCCACCCCGTACATGGCTGCAATGGCGGGGGCTTGCGAGGCGGCATAGTCCTCGCCGTAGTAAATGGTTTTGACGCCGTGGGCGCAGAGGGCCTGCATGCACGAGGTGCAGGGCATGGTGGTGCAGGCTACGATGCGGGCTTCGCCGCGTTTGAAGAGGCTGCAGAGGTTGATTTCGGCGTGCAGCATGTATTTCTGCCGTTCGTCTCGCGAGGCCCAGAACCCTTCCGGGGCGTCGAAGCCGGGGAAAAGCCCGTTGTAGGCGGTGCCGATGACTCGGTTATCCTTATCCAGCGCGGCGGCACCTACCTTGCGGTAGGGGTCTTCGGAGCGCAGGGCTGCCACATGGGCCAGCGCCATCACATATTGCGGAATCGGCAGGCGTTGCATGTCTGTATGATAGCATATCGGCCTTGCATTGCAAGGTGTTTCGTGCGCGGGCAGGCGGAAAACTCATTCCCCCGGCTTGTGTGCCCCGGCCGTAAAAGAAAAGGGACAGCGTCTGCTGCCCCTTTTGTATGAAAGTGTTGGTGAATGAAATCAGTCAACGTTGTCGAAGATTTCCTCCGGCTTGAAGAAGCGCTTGATTTCCACCTCGGCGCTTTCGGGGGAATCGGAAGCGTGGCAGATGTTGAGCATGCTGTTGGTGCCGTAGTCGCCGCGGATGGTGCCTTTGTCGGCCTTCATGGAGTTGGTCGGTCCCAGGATGCTGCGCACGCGGGTGATGACACCGGGGCCGGAAAGCACCAGCGCTACCACCGGGCTGGTCTGCATGAAATAGGAAAGGGTGGGGAACAGCGGCTTGTCGTCGATGACCAGGTCGATGATGTGGGCGTAGTGCTCGCGCAGGATGGCGTCATCCAGCTGCATCATTTTCATGCCGCGCAGGCGGAAGCCCTCGCCCAGCAGACGCTGCAGAATGATGCCGGAAAGGTTTTTGCGGACGCAGTCCGGCTTGAAGAGAATGAGTGTTTTTTCGTCGCGATTCATGATGTTGAATATACGTGTGTGTTGGAATTCTTACTCTCAACGGGGCTTTCTGTCAAGGAAAAAGCAGGTTGCGCACGAGAATCGGTTAGAAAATTGAACGGGTTGCGCAACTGCGGCGTCACACTATATGTTATGAGTACGAAAAAAGTGTGCGACCCGACCTGGTGGCGGTTGGGATGGGTTCCGTATGTGGTGCTGCCGCTGGCAGCAGCAGCGGCGGATTTGTGTTTTCCGCTGGTGACATCGGAAGGGTTTCGGTACCTGGGTATCGGTGCTGGTGTGGGGGTGATTCTGCTGATGACGGCCATTTTGCTGCTGCGCAATGACTTTACCCGCCGCGAGCAGGTGTTTCTGGGAATGCTGGCGCTGGTTTCTGCGCTGTCCCTGCTGGTAAGTGGCAGCCATATAGGGTGGATTCTGTCGCTCACCGTGCCGTTTTCTGTCATCATGTTCGGCCCGGGCAAGGCTGCCCCGGTGGATAAGGAAGTGGAGTACCGCAACTGGTGGAGCTTCTGGCGCGACCGCCGTGGGCATATCAAAGGCTCGTTCTGGCGCCGTATTCTGCCTACGCTTATCAGCGTTCTGGTGGGGGGTATCTGTTTCATTGCGTTTCTCTGCATTTTTGCCAGTGGAAATCCGGTAGTGCAGCTGGTGTGGGATTTCATCGTTACCTGGTGGAACCGCATCATGGCGTATCTGCAGATCAGCTGGGATTTCTGGGTGCATGTCATGGTATGGGTGGCAGGTGTGCTGGCCTTTGCGCTCTTTACGGTGCGGCGCCCGGCTGAGAATGTGGAAAATCTGCCGGAGGTGCCGCAGGAGGTGGAACCGACAGGCCACAGTCTGCTGCCGCAGCTGCCGCTCATGGTGCTTCTGGGGGTGAATCTGGCATTCCTGGTGGCTACCAGTACCGATATTGCGTTCCTCTGGTTCCACCGCGTGCCCGAGGGTATTTCCCAGACTGATTATCTTTACGAGGGTGCCGTTTCCATCACCTGGGCATCGGTTCTGGCAGCGGGGCTGCTTATCTATTTCTTCCGCCGCCGGGGCAGTGTGCGCCGCACGGTGGTAGCTCGCAGTCTGGGGTATGTTCTGGTGGTGCAGACTCTGCTGCTGGCCATCAGTGTCTATGTGCGCCTGTACAACCAGATTTCGACCTATGGATTTACCCCGAATCGCGTGACGGCGGGTGAGTTTATGCTGATTGGGGTGGCCGGGCTGGTGATTCTGCTGTGCTACATGAGCCGCAGTGGCAGTTTCCGCCGTTATATCCGCATCTGTATCGGCACCCTGGGCCTGCTGTGGCTTTGCTTCGCTATCAGCCCGCCCAGTGCATTGTCCGGCGATTTGAATCTGCGCTATGCCGGGTCGCATTCCGAGTGGAAGTTCTCCCTGGAGGATTTTCAGCGTGGCCGTTTTTCCGTGCAGGATAACCTGGCTTTTGCGCTGCACGTGTATGAGCTGCAGAAGAAAGTGAAGGCCGATATGTCAGATGTCGATTTTGCCGAGGAATATAACCGCCGGCTGCATTCCTTTGAATCGAGGCTGAAGGTGGCCGCTCTGGCGCTGGAGCGCCGTGGCCATTCCTGGCTTCTGTTCAACCTTCGAGATTTCTGGGACCGCCGCGCCGCAGAGCACATTCTGGGGCGCCCTCTGGAGGATAAAAACGCGGAACCGGTGCATTGAGGCATGGTTGCCACCCGCATCAACACCCCGCATCACCCGCTTGCCGGCGAATGGTGGCAGCTGTATGAGCTCGCCTTCCCTGCCAGCGAGCGCCGCGGGGTGGTGCAGCACGCCGCCGCCTTGCAGGATGCGGCGTTTCATTGCCTGCATCTGGCAGATGAGGGTGGTTTTGTGGGGCTGCTGAGCTATTGGCTGTGGGAGAATCTCTGCTACGTGGAGCACCTGGCCATTACCCCCGCCCGCCGGGGTCAGGGACTTGGCCACCAGGTATTGGAGCTTGTGCCTGCACCCGCTATTCTGGAAATCGAGCCGGTGGTGGATGCCCCCACGGCCCGGCGTCTGGCTTTTTATGAATCCTGCGGCTTTCTGCGCTTGCCGCACGCGCATGTGCAGCTGGCATACCAGGCAGGGCAGCCGGAGGTGCCGCTCTGGTTGCTGAGCCGGCCTGGTATGGCGGACTCCATGGTGACAGAATTTGAAAATCTGTTCCATAGCGGTCCTATGCGCTACCGCGACGGTGCTTGACACTGCGTCTCCTGCGTTGTATGATGAGCCTGTATGAAACGCATCGGCATCTATGCGGGCAGTTTTGACCCGCCTACCAAGGGGCACCTCTGGATGATTGAGCAGGGGGCACGCCTTTTTGACGAACTGGTGGTGGTGCTGGGTGTGAATCCGGATAAAAAGGGATTCCTGACAGAAGCGCAGCGCATGGATGCCCTGCGCGGTATGCTGGCAGGCGGCCCCGCCAATGTGCGGGTGGAGAAGATGCAGGGTGGTTTCCTGGTGGACTTTGCCCGGCGTGTGGGGGCCTCGTACCTGCTGCGCGGTATTCGCAACACGGTGGATTTTGAGTACGAGAAATCCATGGACCGCATGAATGCGCGCATGGAACCGGAAATCCGCACCGTGTATCTCATGCCTCCGCCGGAGCTGGAGGAAATCTCCTCGTCCTTTGTGCGTGGGTTTGTGGGGGTGCAGGGGTGGCAGCGCTGGGTGCGCGAGTGCGTGCCGGCCAATGTGTTCAATATCATTGCATCGGGGCAGAAGGAATCATGATATACTGGGATAACAACGCCACTACTGCTCTGGCCCCCGAGGTGCTGGAGGCTATGCTGCCCTATCTGCGCGAGCATTTTTACAATCCCTCTGCGGCCTATGGGGCTGGCAAGGCTGTGCGCAGGGCTATTGATACCGCCCGCGAGCAGGTGGCTGCTCTGGTGGGAGCCGAGCCATCGGAAATCATCTTCACCTCCGGCGGAACTGAGGCTACCAATGCGGCGCTGGCGCAGTTCAAGCATGTGCTCACCCTGGCGACTGAGCATCCTGCAACCCTGCGCACAGCCCGCGGCGAGGCGGCTCCGGTGCTGGCGAATGGTCAGGCCGATGTGCCGGAATGGCGCGAGTTGCTGCCCGGCCACGATGGTGCCAGCTTTGCCTGGGCCAACCACGAGACCGGAGTGATTCAGCCGGTGCGCTCGCTGGCTCATGCGGCGCATGAGGCGGGGGCTCGTGTGCATGTGGATCTGGTGCAGGCCGCGGGGAAACTGCCCATCGCGCTGCGGGATTACCCTGTTTCCTTTGCCTCGCTTTCTGCGCATAAACTTCATGGCCCCAAGGGAGTGGGTGCTCTCTATGTGCGCACGGGGACGGAGTGCTTGCCTTATCTTACCGGTGGGGCGCAGGAGGATTACCGCCGCGCCGGAACGGAGAATGTGGCGGGTATCATTGGCTTTGGAAAGGCGGCTGAGCTGGCTATGCAGGCGGCGCAGGCATATGCAGAGCTGGCTGCCTTGCGGGAGCGTTTTGTGAAAGCGCTGGTCGATGCCGGCCTGGAGGTAAGAATCAATGGTGCAGCGGCTCCGCGTCTGCCGCATGTGCTCAACATGCGTGTGCCGGGGGTATCGGCAGAGTCGCTTTTCCTGCTGCTGGAGCCTGCGGGGCTGCTGTGTTCCACTGGTTCTGCCTGCACGAGTGCCGAGCCGCATCCCAGCCATGTGCTGCTGGCCATGGGCATGAGCGATAAACAGGTGCGTGAATCGCTGCGCTTCTCGCTTTCCCGCTATACCACGGCGGATGAGGTGGATGCTGCGGCTGCCATATTCATTGCGGCCTGGCGCAAGGTGCGCTCGGTGCAATCTGCCATTACCGGGCCGGTCATGGTGTATCGTTAAAAGGTTTTTTATGAATATAAATGCTTTGTGGCTGATAGCCATAGGATTATTAGTTTGTTATCAGATGATGAGCCGGGGATATTATGTGATTGGTGGCCTTGTTCTTGTGGCAGTGGTCGTGGGGGCCTTGCTGGTGTGGTGGTTCCGCAGCGGGCCCTCGGAATATGACCGGATGATTGAGGCGGTGGTAGAGGATTACCAGCCGGAGCTTGCCCGCAAGGTGGTGGATGGTATGGAGCCCGATACCCGGGCCGAGTTGCTGAAATCGACGGAGCTGTTGTACCTGGCTCTCCACAAGGGCAATATGCAGGGGGCCGAGTTGCTGCTGGAGCTGGGCATGGATGTCAATGCGTTCCTTTCCCCCGGATTCAGTGAAACCAGCGTGCTCCAGACTTTCTGCGTGGAAGCCAGTCCCAATATGCAGGCTATCCGGTTCCTGCTGGAGCATGGTGCCAATCCGGATGCCGGGCTCTCATTTTCTTCTCTGCTTCATGCCAGAGCCTGGGGCAATGCAGAACTGGAGGCGCTTCTCCTGAAGCATGGCGCTACCCCGGATATCATGCGGCGGGATATCAACCCCTCGGGCAATACTCCGCTGCACTCGCTCTGCTCGCTGCGCGGTGGCGAGGAAAAGGAGCTTGCGCTCCAGCGCATCCGGGAGTTGCTCGCGGCCGGGGCAGATGTGAATGCCCTTACCACGGCGGGGCACACTCCGCTGGATGTGGCGCTGGAGCAGAAGGGCGATGAGGAAAAGCCCATGGATGCTGCAAATACTTCCATGCCGCTGCAGCAGGAGGTGATTGAGTTGCTTCAGGAAAGGGGGGCGAAGCGCGGGTGCCAGCTGCTTTGCCCGAAGCCCCGTTTCTGCGGGCGCGTGTTGATCAATGGTTCCTTGCCGGATGAAAACCAGCTGCGTTATCTCTGCCGCGGTGAATCTGCCGCGCGGGTCGAGCTGGTGAACCATGCCTGGCAGGGTGAGGGGCTTGGCGCCCTGGTGGATGAGGCTGCCATGGATGATGAGCAGAAGCGCGCGGCGCTGGCCCATACCTGTTATATTGAGGTGACTCTGGAAGCCGAGGGTGTGGTTCCCTTCGAGCTGGCACAGCGTTATGCGCGCACGCTCTGCTCGCTGGCTCAGGTGGGCGGCTGTGTGGCGCTGGATTTCGGCCGCACGGTGGTGGCCCCGAAATACGCAGCTCTTCTGCCGGAGCATACCGAAGCCTTGCTGGGCATTCTGGTGCAGGGGAAGTTCCAGGAGGTGGGCTCGCTGGGCCAGTGCCTGGTGACGGAGGGACTGGCGGATCTGGGATTCATCGAAGTGGTTTGTGCAGATGCACAGCGGGGCGTGGGGGTGGTGCAGCAGGTTGTGCTGCCTATGCTGCTGCTTTACGGCACGTGTCTGGAGCATAATCATCGGGCTTTCATCACCCCGGAGTTCTCGCTTGTGGCTCGCTGCGAGCCCCTGGGACCGGGTGGTTCCCCCGTGCTTACCATCACTCCTGACGACACCCGGTATCGCGATTAATTTTTCTACGCTTTCGTCTTTGAACCGGCAGTGAAGCAGAATGAAGATACTCCGCCGCTACATTCAGAGAGCGCCTTTGTTTCTGCCGCTGGTGGCAGCAATCGGGGCTATACTCGGCGGGTGGTGGTGTGTGTTATCTGCTGCCGCGGTTCTGGTGGCGGCGGTGTATCGTCTGTGGCGCATCGCTTGCTGCGCGGGTTTGTGTGCTCTGGTGGCGGGGCTGCATAGCGGGTTGGTGGAGCAGCGGAGCGCTCAATTCAGAGAATGGGTGGAGGAGCAGGAAGTTGTTGAGTTGAGCGGCACGGTGGAGCGGGCTCTGAACTACGGCTGTGTGGTGAGTACCGGGTGGAATGGGGTGCGGGTGGTGCTGCGGGGCAGAACTTCCTATACACCGGGGGATGTGGTGCGGGTGCGCGCGGCTCGTCAGAATGAGCGCCCGGCGGTTGTGCCCGGGGTGTTCGATGCCGCAGCGTGGATGCGGGGGCAGGGCTATGCGGCTTCTCTGGATTTCGTGGAGGGGGTGAAGCTGGACAAGCCGTTATCCTTGCGCACTTTTCAGTATTGGGGGCTACGCATACGAGAGCATCTGGCCGCCCGGCTTATGCCGCCGGGATGCGAATCGGACCCCGCCTGCCAGGTGCTTTGCTCTCTGGTGCTGGGGGATAAGAGTGGCGCGGCGCCGGAGACCATGGAGGCCTTTCGGGATGGTGGTTGTCTGCATGCGTTTGCCGTGAGCGGGTTGCATGTGGGACTGGTGTCGGGGATTTTGTGGGCGCTGTTCCGCCTGCTGCGGGTGCGGCCGGTGGTGGTGCGGCCCTTGCTGCTGCTGGCTGTGGGGGTATATGTGCTCATGACCGGCTGTGCGGTGCCTGCCATCCGCGCGTATCTGATGCTGGCGGTTCTGCTGTGTGGTTACATGTTGCGGCGGCGGGTGAACCTGCGCAATACGTGGAGTTTTGCGGCTCTGCTCATTCTGCTGGTTGACCCCAGCCAGCTGCGCAATGCGGGCTTTCTGTTGTCGTTCGGGGTATATGGCACAATCTTTCTGGCGGTGTCATTCTGCGCGCAGGACCGGCCCTGGTTCGGCCCGGATGCATACATCCCGGCTACGCTGCGCACCCCATGGGAGATGCGCGTGTGGCGATTTGAACTGGGGCTGCGCGGTGCGGCTATTGTGGCGCTGAGCGCCTGGCTGGTGTCCGTCCCTGTCACGCTGATTTGCTTTCACTCTGTTAATACCAGCAGCTTCCTGACCAATATTGCCATCTCTCCGCTGCTGCCGGTGGTCATGTTCTGCGGATTACTGCACCTCTGCCTGGGCTCGCTGCCCTGGGTGGGGATGATGACCGGGTGGGCAGCGCAGAAATCCGCCGCTTGCCTGCTGGCGGTGGTGGCGTGGTTTGGTGAGCTGCCCTGGGCGTATCTGCCGGCGCAGCAGCCCGCGCCGCTGCATTCCATCATGATGCAGGGTATCAGTTATGGCAGCAGTTTCACTATATTGGGCAATCATGGTCTGCTGATTGATTGCGGAACGACGGATACCGCCCGCTCAAGGACGGTGCCTACCTTGTTTCACTCCGGGTATACCCCGGCGGCTTTGCTGGTGACAAGCCCGCGCGCCAGCTCAGGCGGCGGGGCTGAGGAAGTGCGGCGCATGTGGCAGGGCATACCTGTTATCCGCGCGCATGAATTGCCACCGGAGGGAATTGCTTTTGAAACGCAGGCGGGACGCTTTGTGATTTACCCACCCCGTGCGGAGACTATTCAGAAGCCATCAGATTACCATCCTGTTGTGCTCTGGGAAAGTGCTGCGGGACGCATCCTTTATATCGGAAATGCAGACTATATCACCTATGCGTCTTTGCCGGAGCTGCAGCCGGATACGGTTATTCTGGGCAAGTATGTAAAACCGGAGGATGTACCGGGTGCCCGGGTGCTTCAGCTACCGGAGTCTGCGGAGAATCGACGCTTTATATTGACACCAGAAGTAGCTGAAGGGACGCCGTGAACAGGATGACGCCACAGAAGGTGCTGAATCTGCACCAGGTGATGATATAGAAGGCAACGGCGGTGAGGACGCTGCTGCCGAGCAGCAGGGGGAGGAGCGACGCGTGCTTCATCCCCTCAAGGATACGCTCGTTATCGAGGGTGACCAGAGATACCAGGCTCAGCAACACCCAGAAAGCTGCATGTACTGTGGCAAAAAAGCCCAGCATTATATTGAGCAATGGGCGTTTGCGCAGAAAATGCATCAGCGGGTGGAGATTGTAAGCCCCTTGAGCAGGATTTCCAGGTTGTTCTGGGTGTGGTCAATGTTTTTGAGCAGGCATTGCAATCCCTCCCAGCCAGGCAGGGTGGCCAGCTGGCGGCGCACCTGCAGCACACGCACCAGCTCGTCCGGGTGGTACAGGCGGTCATCGTTTCGCGTGCCGCTCTGGGGAATCGAGATGGCGGGGTAGATGCGGCGCTCAGAGAGTTCTCTATCCAGCCGGATTTCCATGTTGCCTGTGCCCTTGAATTCCTCGAAGATGATTTCATCCATGCGGGATTCGGTTTCGATGAGGCAGGTGGCAATGATGGTGAGGCTGCCGCCTTCTTCCACCTTGCGGGCTGCGCCGAAGAACTTGCGGGGTTTTTCCAGCGCGTTGGAGCCCAGACCGCCGGACATGGTGCGGCCACCGCTCTGGTTGGCATTGTAGCCGCGAGCCAGGCGGGTGAGCGAGTCGAGCATGATGATGACGTCGTGCCCTTGCTCTACCAGGCGGCGGGCGCGTTCCAGAATCAGGTCGCTCAGCTGGGCGTGGCGGCGAGAGGGTTCGTCAAAAGTGCTGGCATATACCGGCACATCCACCGTGTCCTCAAAATCGGTCACTTCCTCCGGGCGTTCATCCAGCAGCAGCACCAGCAAATCTGTCTTGGGATAGTTGGCCCGCAGGCTCCTGGCCATGGTCTTGAGCAGTACCGTTTTGCCGCCGCGCGGCGGTGCCACGACCAGGGCGCGCTGTCCCATGCCCAGCGGGGTAATCAAATCCAGCACACGCATGGCCGGGCTCTTGATATCCGGGTTCTCCAGAATCAGACGTTCGGTCGGAATCAGCGGCGTGAGGCGGTCAAAGGGTTTCGGCTGGGCATACTCTGCCACCGGGGTGCCTTCAATCTCCAGTACCTCGCTCACCATCAGGTTGCGTTCGTTCTTGCCCTGGGCGGGGCGCAGTTTCACCTTCACCATGTTGCCGGGGCGCAGTTCGTGCTTGCGGATGATATCCTGCGGCACGCGGGGATCATCATCGCCGGGGCGGAAACTGCGGGCGGCATCGCGCACAAAGACCATGTTGTCCTTGCCGAACTCCAGCACGCCACTTACCAGCACCTGGCTGCCTTCTGCCAGATAGGTGCGCGCAAGCTCTGCCACCAGCTGCGGGCGGGGCAGGGATTCTGTGCCACGGCGGGCGGCGGTGGTTGCTATGCGTTGCAGTTCATTGAGCGGTTGGGCTCGCAGTTCATTCAGGTTTACCACCACGGAGCGGGCGTGTACAGCCTTGGCTTCGGCGGCCAGTTCGGTGTTGTAGAAAAGCTCAACCTGCCGGCGCAGTTCATCGGGCGTGCCTTCGTTCCAGAACACGAGGTTGGCGCGGTCAATCTTAGCCTGCGTGGGCAGCTGAGCGGCCAGCATGGCCTCTGCCTGGGCGCGGTTAAAGCCATCGCGGCTCGCCATGCGGGCTATCTGGGTTTCCGGTGTGGCTGCCACTACGCATACGATGTCGGCCCCGAATTCTACCGGGCTTTCAAAATACAGCGGAATATCCACCAGGAAGGTGTGTACATCCCCACGCTGGCGGGCGGCTACCTGGGCGTCCAGGCTCATCTGCGCCAGTTTCGGGTGCACCACATTGTTGAGTTTATCGCGCCCCTCCGGGTCATTCTGCACGATGCTGCGCAGGAAATCCTTGTTTACGCTGCCGTTGTCGCACAGAGCTTCGGGGCCAAATGCCGTCACCAGGTCACGCGACAGCTTGCCAGCCTGCTGCAGCTCAGCCACGGCGGCATCACAATCGAAAACTTCCACACCTTCGCCGCCCAGTTCGCGCAGCAGCTCTACCACGGTAGATTTTCCAGAGGCTATACCCCCGGTTACAACAATAACTTTCACGCCGCGCATTCTAGCACACTCTCCCTGCGGCTTCAAGCCTATATCCTGTTCATTCGGGGATGTGCTTGTATTTTGCCCATTCTGCAGCAAAAAAGCGACACCCCCCTGCAGAGGTGTCGCTGGAAGTGATTAGGATGGGTGAATCAGAATTCGTAACCCATGCCAAGGCGGAAGTTGAAGCCTGCCTGCTTGTCTAACTTGGCTCCGTCCTGATCGGGTTCAGCTGTTGTTCCCCAGTACTGAGCCGCCCCATACAGGTAGAGCGAGTCATTGATATCGTACTTCAGACCCAGCTCAATGCCGTATACCAGACCGGAATCGCTTAATGATTCCTTGAGACCTAAGCCTTTAATTTCGGCATCTACATCGGAGTCACCATAGCCGATATTGACACCTGCAAATGCACTGAGGTTATCGGTGATGCCCAGAGTGTAACGGATACCGGGGGCGATGGACCAGTTGGTCACGTCGATATCTATAATGTTAAAGAGTGTATCGCTGCCTGTAGCCCAGCTGCCCCGCAGAGTGATGGCCCAGTTTTTAGAAAGGTTGTATACGGCGGTGATATCGGCACCAATCGTGTCGATTTTATCAATGTCCTCATCCAGACTATCCGTCATCAGCGTGTAGTTCGGACCAATTTCAATGGCGAAAGTGGATTTGCCTTCCTGGATGGAGCTGTTGAGGGGCGCGCTCTTGGCATCGTAGTCGTAGCCGCGCGGGGCTGCATAATCCGGAATCGGGGTGCCTGTGCCGGGAGTATAGCTCGGGTTGGGCATGTAATAAGGGGCGGCATATGCCGTGCTGCCGAGGGCAGCAATTGCCATGACGAGGAGAGTCTTCTTCATTTTGATATCAGGTTGGTTTTGATGTTGTTTATAACAAAGGAGAGCAGAAAGTGCCTGCTCGTCCTGTTATGTTGTCATACTAACACGCCCAGACCTGAAAGTAAAGGTATTTTCTGGTATATCTGCGGTGTTGAAGATATTTTTTCGTTATTCCCAGTTTGTCATTTCCTGGAAGGCGGCGATGCGGCGGGCGAGCTCGTGAATTCCCAGGGAGAAGAGCGAAATAGTGCCGAATTTCTCGCATACGGCGGCGGCTACCACTGTGGCAATCGCTACGCCGCGTTTCATATCTTCCCAGGCGGGGTTGCCGCCGTTCAGACATTTGGTCAGATATCCTGCCAGGGCGCCCATGTAGGCATCTCCTGCGCCGGTGGGGTCCTGTGCATGCTTGAGCGGCCATGCCGGGCAGCGGAAAAGTCTGGTTTCGCCCTCCGGGGTGCGGTGAAACAGGGTTGAGCCTGCACTGCCGTGCTTCACAATGGCATAGCGCGGCCCTGCTGCCAGCAGCTTTTCCCCGGCTTCGAGCGAATCATCTGTGCGCGCCCAGAACTGTGCCTCCTCATCGTTCATGAGCATCAAATCCACTTGCTGCAGCAACTCGGTGGCGTATTCCGGTTCGCGCTCCAGCCAGCTTTTCATGGAATCTGCCATGCGGAAGCAGGCGTGCGGGCATTGCTGCAACATGCGGTTCTGCAGGCGCGGTGTCACATTGGTGGCCACGGCAATGCTGCATTCGCGCAGTTCCTGCGGCAGCTGCATCACCCAGTGCTCCTGCACTCCTTCCGTGCGGCTCACAGTGGTGCGGTTGTTCATGTCTTCCTCATACTGCCCGGTCCAGGCAAAGGTCTGCCCTTTTTCGCGGGCGACATGCTGCATGCTCACGCCCCGCAGCTCCAGTGCCTGTGTCCAGGCCTCCGGAAAATCATCGCCTATCACGCCGACCATATCCATCTTATCCGTGACCAGCCTCGCCGCCAGAGCCGCGTATGGGCCCGAGCCTCCCAGAACTGAATTCACCTGCCCGCCGGGGGTAATCAGGGTGTCAATCGCAATCGTTCCGTATATCAGCGCGCGTCCGTTCATGGTATTTTTCAGGTTGTTACATCCGGGATAGCCTACGCTTCTTATATCATTCGCCAGTCCATGCGTCAAGCTCCGTATGCTACGCTTCTTCATCTGCTCTGCAAGGAGTGAATCGGTAACGATGGAAAAACAGACTTGACAATTTTCTGAAATTTCAGAAAATACGCTTATGCAGTTAAGCGATGCGCAGATGAAGTTCATCCGCCGGTGGGGCGATATGGGAACCCGCTGGGGGATTCCTCGTTCTACGGCGATGCTGCACGGGCTGCTGTATGTGGCGCAGAAGCCACTGACCGCAGAGGAGATGTGTGAGCTGCTGCAGTTGGCCCGTTCGAATGTGAGCACGAGTCTGCGGGAATTGGAGAGCTTTAATCTGGTATACCGCGAATCCCGGGCAGGAGACCGCCGCAGTTTTTACCGCGCGGAGTGCGATGTGTGGGAAATGGCCCGCCGTATTCTGGAAGAACGCCGCCGCCGCGAAACAGCTGGAGCTGTGCTGGCTGTGGAGGAGTGCCTGGCTGCCGCAGAGCAGGAGGGGGATACTCACACGGCAGCTCGCATGCAGGCTATGCAGGAGTTGCTGCAGACGGCGGAGAGTGTGGCAACTGCTGCCCAGCGGTATAACACATCTGTCTTCCGCCGGGCTGCGCTCATGGGAAGCAAGGTATTGGCAATTATTTCCAGAATCTAAAAAATTTAGAATAAGATTTCTCAAATTACAGAAATATGAAAACAATAGCAATAACCGGGGTACTGGGGTATAGCGGACGATACATAGCGGCGGAGGCGAGGCGCAGGGGCTGGCGGGTGATAGGGCTCACGAATTCGGCTGGGCGGCTTCCGAATGAGGCCGGGTACGAGCTGCGACCGCTTCCATGGAGCACACAGGAGGAGGTGCTGGCAGGGGTGGATGTATTGGTGAACACCTATTGGGTGCGGTTCAGTTATTCAGGGGCCGGGCACGCGGCATTCAATCACAGCGAGGCGGTGCAGAATACGCTGGCCCTGTTTGAGGCGGCGAAGCGCGCCGGAGTGAAGCGGGTGGTGCATACCAGCATCACCCACCCGGATGCCACCAGCGAGCTGCCCTATTTCCGAGGCAAGGCAGAGCTGGAGGAGGCCTTGAAAGCCAGTGGAATACCGCATAGCATTCTTCGTCCTGCCATCTTGTTTGGTGATACCCCGGCAGAGAGTATACTTATCAACAACATGGCCTGGAGCCTGCGCCACCTGCCTGCGGTGGCCACCTTCGGCTGGGGGGATTATGGCTTGCAGCCTATTCATGTACAGGATTTTGCAGAGCTTGCTATGGATGAGGCGGAATCGGGTGAGCCGCGGCGCGTGGTTAATGCGGTGGGTGCGGAGACATATAGTTTTCGTGAGATGTGGCACCTGCTGGCGCGCAGCATGAAGCTCTGGCGGCCGGTATTACCAGTGCCGGCGGGGGTGGGGTATGCCGCGGCCCGGGTGCTGGGCGCGCTGGTGGGAGATGTGATGCTGACCCGCGATGAAATAGCTGGTTTGAGCCAGAATCGCCTGGCGGTTGCCGGGGCGGCAGAGGGGCGCCGGCGGTTGAGCCACTGGTTGGAAGCGCACGCCTGCGAACTGGGGCGAAGCTATGCCAGCGAACTGGCCCGGCGGCAGTAGTTGCCATGTTTACTGGTCCTTGTACTGGCTGCCGTCGGGCTGGGTGAAATCGAACTCGACGGCATCTGGTTCCAGGTTAAAGGCTGCCCCCGTAATCCAATCGATGATGGAGGCTACGGTGCCCCCGGGAATCAGCGCATTGATGATAATCAGGATGTTGGCACGCGGGTTCAGATTGACCCGTCGCGGGTCTCCCTTGGTGGGGATGACTTCAATCACGTGATCCCGGTCGCGCTCCAGCGCTACCGTCTGGGAGCCGAAGCCGTGAGATTCGCCATCGATAATCAGCTGTGAATCCGGGTCGGTGGTGCGGATTTCAACGTCCTCCCGGGTGCCGGAGATGATGGTGGCACAGGAGCTGAGCAGCAAGGAAGAACCCAGGCAGAGGCTGGAAATCAGATGACGCATGCGGATGCGGTGAGTATATGCGGTATGGATTCCCGCGTCAACGCTTTTTCTTTGTTACAATTATGTTTCAGCGGGGTAAATAGTTTGATTCTTCAGGAGTAGTATGGTACTGTCAGGCGTGTATGATGAGGCTGCTGAGGATTCTGGGATGGGTTCTGCTGGCGCCCCTGGCATGGGTGCTGGGGGAGCTGTTGATATGTATATGCTCTCCGGTAGTGTATGAAATAGAGCACATTCCTGTGGAGGGAATTCCGGCTCGGGAGCTGACCGTGGATGAGGTGGCGAAGCTGAACCGAGCCCTGGAAACAGACAGGGTATATCTGTTTAATCTGACTTATGTTTCATTATTAGCAGAGTATGAGCACTGGCATGCTGTCCCTGTGCCTGGGGGCAGACTGGAGCTTGTTCATGTATACCCGTCCCTGTGCTGGGGTGAGGGGCGGTCTCGAGCAGATGTTGATGAGGCCGTGCAGAGATGGCTGTCCGAAATCAACCAGAAAGGAGGGAATCAGCCATGCGCAGAGTGAAGCATATTTACCTGGGCGTGCTGGGGGCGTGGCTCCTGGTGTGTGGAGGACGTGCGCTGCTTCCCTGGGTGGGAAATTACCAGCTTGTGGAGTATAAGGACGGCCATGGTGTCTACATCAGTGGTGTGTGGAATGAAAAAGCCGGGCAGCAGCCTGCCCATATTTATGCGGAGCTGAACAAACGGTTGGAAGCCGCACAGCCGGGGACCCGCTTCTTCTTTTCACCGTGGATGGAAGGTTGCGAGTTCATTTGCCAGGGGCTTATCGTGTCCCCCATTCGGGAAGGTAAGGCTGCTCTTTCGCCTGAGGCAAAAAAGGTGATGCTGGAGTGGGAAGAGGAAACCGGCATTTTTGTCTGGCCTGCCGTACAGGATTAGTTTCTGCTGCAATTGATGCCTTTGGGCGGAAAATTGTGCTAAAAACGGCAATTTTACATTCACCTGGCGTTTTGCTCTATTTTTCTTAAAAGTCATAAAGTGCTTATAAATATAAGCATGCGAATGAAAATGTGCCAAAAAAGCCGCTTCTGGCGGCCGTGTAGCATGGCGCGCCGGGTATTGGATAGGCAATTTTAGCGCCAGTCACTGGAAAAGATAACCCGAAAATCGATTTTGGGTGTATAAACACTCGGCGGGGGAGGAGACGATGAAAGGGGGAAATATCGAAATGGTATCATGGACGCCAGGAGGGGCTGGATAAGGGGTAGGAATGCGTATAATGGGGGTGGATGATAATTCTTTACGCCTGTAAGGCTAAAATGCTCAACGAGAAATAAAATAGCACCGCAAGGTGTAATGTTACCGCTGAAAAATGGTGGTATGGTGTTAAAACGGCGTGTAAAAGCGTCGTTTTTCGGGTATATAAACACCGGGAAACATGTGTGTCAGCGGGGGTGTTTATGGTTGAAGCGAGAGTGGGGATATGATACTGTTTGCGGCGGAACGAAACGAGACGCATATGGCCCCAGTAAAGAGAGATGCAAGCAAGCGACCGGTAACATTCTGGCTGAATGCCGAACTGCATGCGAAGTTCGCGCACCTGGTAAAGGAGCGAGGCGACAGCATGTCTGAGCTGCTCACCCGGTTCATCGAAGAGGTAACCAAGACGGTTCAGCTGGACCCGAAGGAGGCCGCAGAGCTGGATGCCTGGTTCCGCAACAAGGGGCTGCGTTGAGGGGGAAATCACGAACAGATTTTCACAGCAAATGTCGGAGCAACAGAATCAGAGTGCGCGCAAGCCCTCGTGGCTGAAGGTGAAATTGCCGAAGGGCAGGGTGTTCAAGGATGTGCAGCACCTCGTCAAGGATAATGGTCTGGTGACGGTGTGCGAGGAGGCCATGTGCCCGAATCGTGGCGAGTGCTGGAGCCATGGCACGGCCACCTTTATGGCCTGTGGTGATGTGTGCACCCGCGCCTGCGGATTCTGCGCCACTCGCACGGCCAAACCCAAGCCGCTCGACCCGGAGGAGCCGCGCAAGATTGCCGAAAGTGTGGCGCACATGAATCTGAACCATGCGGTGGTGACCATGGTGACGCGCGATGACCTGGCCGATGGCGGTGCCGCGCACATGGCGGAAATTATCTGCCGCATCCGCGAGCTGAGCCCGCAGACGGTGCTGGAGGTGCTCACCTCCGATTTCCGTGGCAATGAGGATGCGCTTGCCATGGTGATGGATGCCGCTCCGCATATTTTCAACCATAATCTGGAGACGGTGGAGCGCCTTTCTCCGATGGTGCGTTTCCGCGCGAAGTACCGCCTCTCCCTGCACATGCTGAAGCGCGCGCTGGAGATGGCGCCTGGCCGCGTGGTGACCAAGAGTGGTATCATGCTGGGGCTGGGTGAAACCCGCGAGGAAATTGAGCGAACCATGGATGACCTGCGCGAGCATGGTGTGACCGTGCTCACCATGGGGCAGTATCTGCGCCCTTCGCCCCGCCACCTGCCGGTCATTGATTACATCCGCCCGGAGGTTTTTGACGAGCTGCGCGAGGTCGCTCTCGGCAAGGGATTCCGCCATGTGGCCAGCGGCCCGTTGATTCGTTCCTCTCACCACGATGCTGCCTTCCGCCCGGAGCTGGATATCATGGAGGCCATGAACGCCTATTTGGCCAGCAGGAAGTAAAACAGGATAACGGATTTTGGTGGCGGCCATGCAGAGTTTGTCTCTGCATGGCTTTTTGCTTTTCCTGTGCGATGCCTTTATTGTGATTAACCATGAATGAGTTGCATTCATTGAGAATGCAAACCGATTGCCAGTTTTTGCCGCACTTTTTTGTATAACGTTAAAACGCCTTATGACTAAGCTTTTTTACGATATTTAGCTTGACATCGCATAGGAAATGCGATGTAATGGGATTGTCCTGAGAAATGTCAGGGCAATGTGCTTTATATCTCTAATTAACATTGTTATGAAAACAAGATTACCTAAAATGCTGCTGGCAGCTCTGCTGGCAGCTGTGTGTGCTGCTCCGGTTGCGCAGGCTGATACCCCCGTACGTGTAACTCCGGACGGTCAGATTACGGATTCGTTTGTATCTGATACTGTTAAACCTGCAACAACGCCGTTGCTGACGAAGGATGGCGCTAATACAGTCGTTGTGACGGGCGATGTAACCAAGTATGCATCCCTTTATGTACGCGAAGGTACGCTGAAGGTGGGTGATGGTTCCACGGCCACGAATCTTACCGTGTATCCTAAGGATATCTGGACGGGTACATGGAACATTGCTGGTAAAGATGCCAAGGTGGTTCTCGATAAGGCTACTGTAGTCAATAAGGGCGAGGGGTATCGCTACGTAGGCGGTCTTGATGGTAATGGTTCTCTTGAGCTTACGAACGGTTCCCAGATGGTGGGTGATTGCAACGTGTTTGCTATTGGTGTGTCGAATATGACAACAACTGCCAGCCCTTACTATACAGGGGTTGACGGTAATAAGACGCCTGCAAAGAATGGTAGTGGTGTTGAGTTTGGCCGTGGCGATGTAACGGTGAGCGGCGGTTCTCATCTGGAGGCTACGTTCCACAGCTTCTACATGGGTGAAGGCTCTCTGAATGTGGAAGGCACCGAGAATGCCAAAAGTAGTGTTGTGATCGGCAAGCAGGATGGTTCTGGTTATTATGCCGGTTTCCGAATCCTGCTGGGTATGGGTGAAAATACAACCTCCGAAATCAATGTGGGCGCAAACGCTTCCGTTAATTTGAGCGCTCAAGAGGAGTTCAGCACCAATATGTCGGCAAACTCTACCACCAATATCACGGTGTCGGGCGAGAATGCTGATTTTACGGTGACCGACGTTGAGGACCAATTTTCTAAGGTGTATATCGGCGGTAAGAAAAATGCCGGTGCTCTGTACGGTCAGGCAGTAGAGAACGCCACGACTTCCATTGTTGTGAATGGCGGTGGCAGTGTTAATTTTAATTGTCAGGGTGTTGTCGTCGGCGCCGAAGGCGCTGATGAGAAGAATGCCCATGTGACTATTGATATACAGGACGCTGCGTCCAGCCTGAATATTAAGGGCAAGGATGCTTCCTTTAATAAAGGTGTTGAGCTTGTCAACAAGGGTACAGTCAGCATAGAGCTTCTCGATTCTCAAAATCCGGTGGGGCAGACCTTGAATGTCGCTGGTGCTGAGATTCAGAATGAGGGCACAATGGATGTCACGTATGATATGACGGTAAAAGAAGACGCCACTGTAACTAACGATGGCTCTATCAGTGCCAGATCGATTAGCCTCTATGATAAGGCGCAAGTGACCAATAATGAAACTGCAACGATTTCTACCACTGGTGACGTCATCGTGGCGGGGGATTCCAGCCTGAGTAATAGTGGTACTATCCAGGCCGATTACTTCCAGGTGATGGGTAATGCTTCTGTTGAGAACTCTGGCACCGTTGAGGGTATCACATGGTTGCAGGGTCAAGCTACATTGACCCTGGCTGAAGGTAGCGAGCTTGATTACGTGTTTGTTTCCGGCACTTCTACACTGAACATTGAAGGCGCTGTCACGCTGAATGGCAACTTGGCGCAATATAATGCCCAGGATGGTGCTCAGATTGTGTTTGAAGAGGGTGCCAGCCTTGATATGCAGGGGAACAATATTACTCTGGGTAATATCCAGCTTGTTTTTGAAGTGGATGGTACCGTTTCTTCAACAGGTGATATTTCCGTGAATATGTTCATCAGAAATTGGGGTAATGAGTCTGATTATGAAGACACTGTTGTGCTCGTAAAGGGCTCTGATGGCTCTTTTGCTGAGGTTAAGTATGGTGACCTCAATATTGTGCCGGAGCCGACCACGGCGACGCTCAGCCTGCTGGCGCTGGTGGGACTTTGCGCCCGTCGTCGCCGCAAGTAAGTCATTCCTTCCAGTAACATGGAGGCGGGGTATTCGCGCATGCGGATACCCCGCTTGCTTTTGGAAATGGGGATAAGTTCCCGGCGGTGTCCGGGAGATAAGTTCGCCCTGGCGGGCGAGATAATTTCCGCTTTGCGGAGAGAATTTCCCGCTCTTGGCGGGAGATAAAATTTCCCTTGCCTGGCGGCTGCGGGAAATTTTGCTGTACAAGAGCGCGGAAAACAAGTAAAATCAGCGCGTGGCGGCGTATAGGCCTGCCCGCGATAACGATACAACCAGTGTACCACAATGGCTGAAGAAAGCACGAAGAACCCCATGGAAGCCCTTGAGGCTTTGTACGGAAGCGATACCTTTGGTATCAAGACCATGGAGAAGTATCTCTCCAAGAGCGCTTTCAAGAAGAT
>JAZOTC010000073.1:0-4592 GCA_045657445.1 Akkermansia sp.
TTCATTGGCGTTGAGGTTAGCCACATTGTGGCCATCAATCCAGAACTCACCGCTGGTGGGATGATCCAGGCAGCCCAGAATATTCATGAGGGTCGATTTACCCGAACCAGAGGCCCCGGTGAGCGACACAAATTCTCCATCCTCGATGCGCAGGGAAATCCCCTTGAGCACCGGCAGGTCAATTTCGCCCAGGTGGTAGACCTTCGTGATGTCTTTCAGCTCAATCATGGTCTGAAAACACAGGAAATCCATCTATCAGGGACGGAAGCCGCCCTTATCGACCTGGCCCGGCTTGGCAGCTGCCCCGCCGGTGCCGCGCTGGCGGCGCTTCGGGCCGTTCATGCCGAACAAGCCACCCTGCCCGCCACCAGAAGCTGCCTGGGGCATCACCGTCGATACACCCGTCACCAGCTCATCTCCCGGCTTGAGGGATTCGCCCTCCAGCAGGGTCACCATGCTGCGGGTGCCATCCGAATCGCCCTTGATGACGCGCACCGGGGCTACCGTGGAATCGCTCACCTTGCGCCACACGATGGAGGGACGCGGGGCGCCTTCCTCGCGCGGGCCGCGCTGCTTGCCGCGGGCGCTTTCGTCTATCTGCGCCGGGGAGGGGCGGAAATCAAAAGCGGCATCCGGCACTAGCAGTACATCCTTCACCTCTTTCACGATGAAGTTCACATTGGCGCTCATGTAAGGCAGCAGCTTGCGGTCGGGGTTCTCAATATCCACCTCCACAATGTAGGTCACCACATTGGAACTCATGGTAGCATTCGGGCGAATCTTGTTCACCGTGCCGGTAAAGCTTTCGTTCGGCAGAGCATCCACCGTATACTGCACCGGCTGCCCGGGCTTCACCTTGGCAATATCGGCCTCGTTCACGCTGGCCCAGATCTGCATTTTCGTCAAATCGCGAGCCACCAGGAACAGAGTCGTGGCGTTCATGCTGCTTACCACCGTCTGGCCCACGTTGACCTGGCGCACCACAATGGTGCCATCCACCGGGGTGGAAATGCGGGTGTAATCGCGGTTGCGCAGCTCGCTCTCCAGCTGGGCTTCGGCGCTCTTCAGCTGGGCAGCGGCACTGGCCTGCTGAGCCGTGGCCGTCTGCAGCTGGGCCGTGGCACTCTCCAGATTAGCCGCGGCAATTTCAGCGGCGTTCACGTACTGATCATAGCTCATCTGGGAGAGCGCATCGCCCACACCCAGATTCTTAGCGCGGGCCAGGTCGCGGTCGGCCTTGTTTTTATTGGCCGTAGCCTGGGAAATGGAGGCTTTGGCCTGGGCCACCTGGGCCTCGGAGGAAAGAATCTGCGCCTTGGCCTGGGCTACCTGCGCTTCGGCCCGCTTGATATCGAGCTCCACGATGGTGTCATCGATGCGGGCGAGCAACTGCCCGGCCTTCACCTCGCTGCCGTAGTCCACCTGGCGGCCATCCACATCCACGCCGAACTCCTTAATCTCGCCAGTCACCTGCGCGCCTACATCCACCAGTTCCTGGGGTTCCAGCGTGCCAGTTGCCTGCACCTTGCTCACAAAATCTCCCTGCTCTGCAGCGGCTGTACTAAAACGGGTCTGAGCCACGGCTTCATCCCCGGAAAAATACCAATACCCTGCACCACCTGCACAAAGAAGGGCTGCACCACCCCATTTAAAAATTGCTTTCACGGTTCGTATCTTACTATTTTTTCTGCTGACATGTCAAGCCGCCACTGCACGGCATCCCTACCCTTATAGTACGAAAAAGCCGGATGAAATCTACATTCAACCGGCTATAATCGTCAATTTCTGGAGCGCCCGTCATCCCAGCCCGTGGGAGCGCGGCGTTTTTCCGCCTCCAGGCGGCGGCGTTCGGCCTCCGATTCCTGGGGAGTCACCTCCTCTGCCGTATCCTCCAGGTCGGGATCGACCGGCTCCGCCACATCGTCATCCTCCAGGGCAGCACCTCCCTGCATACTGGCTCGGCGGGTGGGGCCCGCAAGTTCCTCCTGCATGCTGGGTTTGATGCTTTCAAAGAAACTCTTTACCACCATGGCCGCCATATGACCGCCGGAAATGCGCTGGTGGGGTTTGCCTTCATACAAGGCCGCGTAGGCATAGCGGGGATTATCTGCCGGCAGGAAACCAGTGAACCAGGCCAGGCGGCAATCCTGCGAGGGCGGGCCCCACTGGGCAGTACCGGTCTTGCCGGCATTGGAAACATAGCTGAGCTTGGCGCGGCGCCCCGTGCCGCCATTCACCACGGCCTTCATCCCCTTGCGCACCACCGCCAGAGCGGAGCTCATATCGTGCAGATTGGTCTGGGCCGTGGGGGTAAACTGGTACACCACATTGCCCTCCTTATCAAGCACCTGGCGAATTAACTGCAGCTTAGGCAGGTACGAGCCATTGGCAATACCCGCCACGGCATGCGCCACCTGCAGCGGGGTAGCCAGCAAGGCACCCTGGCCGATAGCCATGTTCGCGGCATCGCCCGCCATGAATCCGCGGCCGTAGTTGCGGTGCATCCACGCCTCGGTCGGCACGTTGCCAGCCTTATCCGGCAGGGGAAGCCCGGTGGTCGAGCCATAGCCGAAGCGGCGCGCCATATCGCACAGACGCGCAGCGCCAATGCGCGGCTCGCGCGTGGCGGCAATCTGGTACATGAAGGGGTTGTTGGAAAGCACCAGCGCCGTCACGCAGTTGATGGAACCGGAAAATTTACTGTGGTTCTTGAACACGTGACCACCAATGGTCACACTGTACGGGCAGTTCACATAGGTGCCTTCGGTAATGACATTGTGGCGCAGACCTGCCGCCACTGTGATGGTCTTGAACGTGGAGGCCGGCGGGTACACACCCGCAAAGGCTCGCGAAACCAGCGGAGTATTCGGGTCCAGACGCAGCGCATCGTAATCTTTCTGCGAAATGGCCGGAATAAAGGCATTCGGGTCAAAATTCGGCGCAGAAGCCAGCACCACCACCTCGCCGGAGTGCACATCCACCATTACAAAAGCGCCGCGGCCCAGCGTGTTATCGCGCAGCGCCTGCTCGGCCGCCTTCTGCCACTCCAGGTTCAGCGTGGTCACAATCGTGCCACCCGGGCGCGGTTTGCTCTGCAGCTCATCCAGAATCTTGTTGCCACTTTCATCGAACATGAGACGCCAGATACCCGGGCGCCCGGTCAACTGCGTATTGAACTGCTTTTCCAACCCGGCGCGCCCCTCCTGACGCTCAAAAATGGGGTCGTTGTGGTTGATGGGGCCGGTGGGCAGCTTGGCCTTCACACCGGTGTAGCCCAGAATATGGCAAGCCGAGGTCTGGTGCGGGTAGTTGCGGATGTAAAGCGGAATAAGATGCCCGTATTCAATGGCTTCCAGACGCTGGCGAATGGGCTCCAGATCGCGGGCGCGAATGGTGGGCCCCACCGGCAGCGAAAGCCAGCGGCGCTGCCGGTAGTGGTCCAGCAGCTGGGCATCGGTCTTCTCATATACCTTCACGCCGGCCTTCTCATACTCTGCAATCACCTTGCGCCCGATTGCCAGGATATTTGCCTCGCTCTCATCCTTGAGCTGGCCATAGTTCACAGCCGGTTGGTACGCCACCTCAGAGCATGCCATCACCAGACCATTGCGGTCCGATATAATACCGCGAGGGCCCGGCACCGTCAGCGACATCGTGCGCGCGTTCCTGCGGTTGGTGGCATATGCCACGCGCGAGGGGTCATGCACGGTCGGGTCGGTCACCGCAGTCGTAGGCTTCAGCGAATCCAGCCCGGTTTCATCCTGGGCGGACTGGTCGCTCCCAATCTGGGTGTGCACGGGAGAATCCGGGTCGACCGTTTTTTCGTAGCTATCGGCCTCGCCCACACCCTCCTGCATCGTGGGCGCCTTATCCTCGCCGCCCAGTTTCACCGTCTCCACAATCTCCTCTGCCGCCTCATCATCCGGCATATCAGCAATATACGGCACACCCTCCTGCTGCCCCACGGCAGCCGGTGTCCCCATCATCATCGCCAGAATCGCAAATCCAGTGTAGAGCTTTCTCCTCAACATCGCAACCGCATTCTACCGCATTTCACACGCTCGCGCAACGAAAAAAAGCCCGCCACCATTATGGTGACGGGGCTTTTTGATTATTGCTGTGGAAGCTCAGACTTAAGCCTCGGGAGCAACGTTGACGCGGCGGCCTTCGCGATCGAAGAACACGCGGCCATCAACCAGGGAGAAAATCGTGTAATCGCGACCCATGCCCACGCCCTTGCCGGGGTGGAACTTGGTGCCACGCTGGCGAACGATGATGTTGCCGGCGATGACGGTCTGACCACCAAACTTCTTCACGCCGAGGCGCTTGCTGCGGGAATCGCGACCGTTACGTACGGAACCTTGACCTTTCTTATGTGCCATGACTAGTTAGTTATCTATGGGATAGGGGTTAATAATCAGGCGTTGATAGCGGTAATCTGCACCTTGGTGAGAGCGGCGCGGAAACCCTTCTTCTTGTGGAAACCCTTGCGGCGCTTGAACTTGAAAGCGATGCCCTTGGCGCCACGAGCCTCCGGATCCAGCACCTTGGCCGTCACCGTTGCACCTGCCACCGTGGGAGCACCCACCTTC
>JAZOTC010000074.1:0-7210 GCA_045657445.1 Akkermansia sp.
GACCCAGGATAAGAAGGCTGATATTTCTCTGGGCTCCACCTCTGGCAGCATCAAGGTTGAGGGCACGGTGGCTGTTCCCGAGCCCACCACGGCTACGCTGAGCCTGCTGGCTCTCGCCGGCCTGGCCATGCGCCGCCGCCGCCGCGCCTGATAGCGCTGGCCGCAAGTAATTTCATTGTCAAAGTTAGAGATAAGAAGTCCCGCTCGGAACCACGTTCCGGGCGGTGCTTTTTTGGGATGTAGACAAAGCGTGGGGTTGACCGCGCGGGTGCGCGTGTGGTATGATGCGGGGCAATCGATATGGATCTCTTCGAATTCGCCGCCAGCCAGCAGGAACAGCAGCAGAAAAGCCCGCAGGAACGCTACGCGGAGCTATGCGCCATTGTGCGCCACAACAATGAGTTGTACTACGCGCAGGCGCAACCGGAAATCAGCGATGCGGAGTACGATAAGCTCTACCGCGAAATAGAGGACCTGGAGCGCGAACACCCGGAATTCATCACCCCGGAATCCCCCACGCAGCGCGTGGGCAATGACCTGAGCGAGGGGTTCCGCAAGGTAACGCACCCGGCGCCGATGCAGAGTATCGATGACATATTCGAACACAAGCCGGAGGCGGGCGAGACGGATGCCGAGCTGGTGGAGTTCTACCAGCGCCTGAGCAACAGTCTGGGGCAGAATGCCCCGCTGGTGACCGTGGAGCCAAAGATTGACGGCTGCGCCGTGACCCTCCTCTACCGCAACGGCAAACTGGCCTATGCTGCCACGCGTGGCGATGGCCGCACCGGGGATGACATCACCGCCAATGTGCGCACCATTAAGAGCGTGCCCTTCACCCTGCCCGCCGGGGCGCCGGAGCTGCTGGAGGTGCGCGGCGAAATCTACATGCCCCTGGCGGATTTTGATACCCTGAATGCCGAGCGCGATGCCGATGGGCTGCCCGCTTTTGCAAACCCGCGCAATGCCACCGCCGGCACCATCAAGTTGCTGGATGCGGAGGAAGTAGCGCGCCGCCCGCTGCGTTTTCTGGCGCACGGCATCGGGGTGTACGAGGGGGCGCCCCTGCGCAGCACTGCCGATTTCACCAACCTGCTGGATGCGATGGGGATTCCCCGCAACCAGCCGCTTATCTATGCCACCACGCTGGAGGAATGCCGCGCCGCCGTGCAGCAGGTGAATGTACTGCGCCGCGAGCTGGGCTACGGCACCGATGGCGCGGTCATCAAGCTGGATGACTTTGCCCTGCGCGAAAGCCTGGGCAGCACCGCCCGCGCCCCCCGCTGGGCTGCCGCCTTCAAATACCTGCCGGAGCAGAAAGAAACCGTACTCCGCGGCATCAGCATCCAGGTGGGCCGCACCGGTGTGCTCACCCCGGTGGCCGAGCTGGAACCGGTGCAGCTTTCCGGCACCACCGTCTCGCGCGCCACGCTGCACAACCAGGACGAAATCGCGCGCAAGGACATCCGCATCGGCGATACGGTGCTCATGGAAAAGAGCGGCGAAATCATTCCCGCCGTGGTGCATGTCATCCAGGCCAAGCGCCCGGCCGATGCCCTGCCCTACAGCCTGTACGATGCCGTGGGCGGCGTCTGCCCCAGCTGCGGCGCCCCCATTGCCCAGGAAGAGGGACAGGTAGCCTGGCGCTGCACCAATTTCACCTGTCCGGCGCAAGCCGCCATGCGCACCACCTACTTCTGCCGCCGCGAGGCGCTGGATATCGAAAATCTGGGCGGAACCGTGGCCGAAGCCCTGGTAAACCGCGGTTTCATCACCACGCCGCTGGATTTGTTCACCCTCACGGTGGAGCAGCTGGGCGCCCTCAACCTGGGCACCGATGATGAACCCCGCCGCTTCGGCGAAAAGAACGCCGCCAAAGCCCTGGCCGCCCTCGAAAACGCCCGCGCCCTCCCCCTCGAACGCTGGCTCACCGCCTTCGGGATTCCGACAATTGGCACAGTAACCGCCCGCACCTGCGCCAGATACCACCGCGATTTAGCCGAACTCGCAGGTGGAGACTTCCTGCGGCTGCTGGTGCAGCTGGAGGAAGGCGTGGAGCGCTACAATGCGCTGAACCCGAAAGCCCGCGCCAATAAGGGCGCCGATAAGGAAACGCTTCTCGCCCGGCAGGCAGAGCTGAAAACGCAACTTGATGCCGCCGCAGTCCCCTACTCTGCCCGAGGCTATGTGATGCTGGAGCCAGAGGGCGCCAACAAGCTCAAATTCGCAAACCCGCTGGGCTCCGTTTCGACACGCAAACTGCTGGCCTATTTCAACTCCACCGCCGGGCAGGCCGTGCTGGCAACACTGGAGAAACTGGGTATCAACCCCGCCGCTGCAGGATTCATCGAAAATATGAACAACCAGGCCGAAGGGCCGCTGAGTGGCAAAACCTTCGTGCTCACCGGCGCGCTGAGCCGCCCCCGCCCGGAATTCGAAAAGATGATTGCCGCCGCAGGGGGCAAGGCTACGGGCTCCGTCACGAAGAACACCACCTACCTGGTGGCAGGCGAAGGCGGCGGTTCCAAGCGCGACAAAGCCGCCAAGCTGGGCATCCCGGTCATTGGCGAGGAAGAACTGCTTGCCATGCTGGAGGCCTGAACAGGAAGCACCGCCTTCACCACCAGCTGCACCCCACCCCCGAATCATCAGAGCGCTTCTGCGATAATGGTGGAATGCGCCCCTTTGCAAAGGGCGCCCGGTGAACCGGGGAGCGATCTATTTTGGATGAATCAGTAAAGCAGGAAATCTCCGATCTCATTCAACAGGCATCAACCGATTCCAACCTAGTCCTGAACATCGTCTATTTCGTCCCGGACACCCGCAAGGCCGGTGGCAGCTACAAGGAAACCACCGGGCGCATCAAGAAGCTCCTACCGCACGAGAAGCGCCTTATCCTGAACACCGGCACCCGCATCCCGGTGGAGGATGTTGTCAGCGTTTACAAATACTCAGAATCATGACACCGGCTGAAACAGAGAAAGCGCTCCGCGCCTTGTTTAAGAAGCTCCGCACCCCGGCGCGAGCAATCTGACATTTCCCCAAACCGCTCCAACGTCGCGAGGTATGCGGCTTCTCTATTTTCTACAAGGGAGCTCTCGTCCGGGAATACTTCGGCCCGGACATGCTCAAGGAATTGACCCGCACCGCCAAGGAAAAGGGGCTGATGTGAGCCCCAGCAGGCGGCAAACAGGCCAAAAAGCCACATGCCTGTCACGGCGTAGCAAGAGCCCCAAAGGGCTACGCGAAGACGGACCGGGCAGGAAGGAGCCCCGGCAGACCAAGGGCTCCAGCGGCTGGGCTTCCTAGGCTTGCGGGCCTGTTTTTGCGCTTTTCCGAACTAACAGCTTGCCGAGCCTCCCGGATTCTGGTAGCATGACTCCGCAACAAATAACCATCTTCCAAATACTATGAATCTGAGACCTTTAGTATGTTCAGCGCTTGCCTTGTTGGCATTTGCTTCTCCGCAGGTTTTCGCTACTGAGCCGGGCGAGAAGATAGCCACAGCTGATATCCCGCAAGCAACAACAGGGTTCCGCGTCAGACAAACCGATTTGAGTGACTTGCCTATCCCGGATGCTATCGGCCAGGAGCTTTATGTCAACGCGGATTCTCTCTGCGACAAATCGCTCGCAGCAGAGGCCTATGTACTGCCTTGGTTCGGACGCCGGAGAACCAGGGTGAATGAATCCGGATACGCTGTGGTGAAAAAGCACCCGTGAATGCTTTGCAAGCTCTGCAGCCCGTTCAACTGAAGGGATTAAAAGTCTTAATATGTTTGTTTTAAGGGTGATAATATGTGTCTTGCTGGCCTGGTTGTCTGCAGGGGTAATCACGGCCTGGTATAAGGGCATCATATACAGGCAACAGTTTACCGGCATCCCATTTTTGGGTGGTATATTGGGGTGTGTCGCTTTATGGGTAAATCCCTTTTATGAATTGGGGTGGTTTGTTGTTACGCCTCTTTTTATCGACTATTTTTCTTTCCCTTATTTTATCTGCCTTCTGATAAAGAAAATCATATCGCTGAGGTAACGGCATCCCTCCTTGGCCTGACGGGCTTTTTCGGTGACATCGGCAACATAAATGCCGGAAACGCGCAACAAAATGCCCGCGAGAAACGCATGTATAGTAAACACATCGCATTTTTTTTGCTGGGTCTTCACCGGCAGATGTGTTAATATGGGAGTAAAGAGAAAAGTCTGATATGAGCAAAACTAAGTTTCAGAAAACAGGGCGTTATGTGGGCTACAGCTTAGCTGCCCTACTGCTTATCCTGACACTTGCTGCCGGTGGCGGCGCCATCTGGCTGTGGGGGTGGACCTGGAAAGGCACGCCAGCGTTTCACGAAAGCTGGACCCCGGAGGAACGAACGGCCATCACAGAGTTTGACCGCTATCTTCGGCAGCAATATGCAGAGGATATGTTCGGCTCCATGATGAATGCCCAAGCCACCCTTTCTGAGTTTGACCTGAGCGTTCCTCCGCCCTCCTTGATTGACAAACTACTGGCTGCTTATGCCGCCAGATGCGTAGCAGCCCCCGCCTCGGGCATGCTGCATGAGGCCGCAGAGAGTGGCAGCGCGACTCAGCTTGGTACAGCCAGTTTTCATGGCATCTATGGGCTTACTCCGGCGATGCTTGCCGCACAGACTGCGCACTTGAAGGCGCTAGAGGCCCTCGTGCAGCATGGGGCCACCCCCAATGCCATCGCCTACTGCCAGATGGACGAAGGTACCGAGCCTAGGGAGATAGAAACACCTCTGTCCCCCTTGCTGAGTGGCCGATTTGTCAATAATCGCAGTCTGCCATGGGATACACGACGGCAGACGGCTGAATTCCTGCTGGCGCATGGCGCCAAACTCCATTCCTCTCGCCGTATCAACCTGCTCAGTTGTGAAGTGGCGCTTATGACGCACACCCCGGAAGGCATAGCGCCGTGGGAATGGGCTCTGGACCATGGCTTGCCCATGACCGCGGATGGGCTGAACTTCATTGTCGGCTATGTTGAGGGACGCCCTCTGCTAGAGCGCGTTTTGCGGGAGAAACAGGTGGACGTGAACGATGCTTCGGCCTCCCGGACTGTCCTGCAATGCTTGCTTTATCCCTTGTTGCACTTCTATGATGAGGAGATGTGGAACGACGAGGACAGCGTGAAGGTGATGGAAGAATATCTGGACATGTTGCTGGCAGCGGGTGCTAATCCGAACCTCATCCCCGAGGCGGCGATGCCGCAACGCCCCGGCGAAAGCGATGACGAATACGAGGAGCGCATCAATAATTCAGATGTCTTGCACGACACCCCGCTGGATATTGCCACCAAGGCTTTGGAACAAGCCGAACTTCCTGCCCACCGTGAGCTTTGCCGGCGAATCATCGAAAAACTGAAACGTGCCGGCGCTAAAACAAGCGAGAAATGAAGAAAACCATGCCACCCCCATTCCGTAAAATCCTGACCACCACAGCCCTCTGCCTTGCGGCGGTGGGGCTGAATAGCTGTCAGCAAGGCGTCTCTTTACTTGAGGAGTCCTTGCATGTGACGGATACGACCGCGTGGTATGCGGCAGAAAACGACATGACTAATTTTTACGATGTTTCAGCAATCCCTGCGGTGAGGGAAAGTTATCTGAATGACTTTCGCCAAAGTTCGGACGCATCCACTCGTGCATTTGGTAGAGAGCGTGAGCAAATAATACGAGAGATGGATGCAGCTGCGACTTTGATAAGCAGCATGAGCCAAGCAGAAAAAGAAGCTCTGGCAATGGCCTATTTGCAGGAGTACATCGAGTCATTAGACAAGCATCACATCAGTGGCTCCGCACAGCTCGATGATAATAATAGATATACAAACATCAGTAACTGGGATGGCATGTACACGCGCACCGTGGAGCGGTTGCCTCAAGAGAAACAAGTTATTCTGAATACCAAAGGTGGGGCGAGGCTGATGGAAGGATATGGCGGCTACATGCTTGCTCGCCATGTTGCATTTAATCCAAAAATCGATACCAGAACGAGGCGCAAAGCCTTGTTTGTCATTGATTTGTGGGACAAATGCTCTGATGGGGAAAATGGCTACCGCTCACGATGGATAAGAAGAAAACACTAGTTTGGTATTCGGAAAATAACTAGCCCATAAATGGGAATTTGGAGGAAACAGTATGGTTGAACGTGCACACATTTCAGATATTGCATCATTGACTGCATTAAGATTGGAATTCTTGCAAGAAGACTGTGGCGAATTGGGTGGAGAAATTAAAAGTGAGCTCATAGAAGCTTTGCCAGCTTACTTTGAAAAGAATCTTAACCATAATATCTTCTGCTACCTAATTAGAGAAATGGAAGAAGTCGTTGCCTGTGCATTCTTGCTAATAGTTGAAAAGCCTGCAAATCCGATGTTCATAACAGGCAGAACCGGAACTGTGCTTAACGTATACACGAAACCGATATGCCGACATAAGGGGTATGCAAAAGCGATAATGAAAACGCTGCTACAGGATGCAGTTGAACTGAACTTGAGTTTTGTGGAGCTTGAATCTACAGAGGCTGGATACGATTTGTATAAATCCATTGGTTTTACTGATGATGAGTCAAAGTACCATTGTATGAAATGGTACAACGTATAGTGAAAATTCAATTTGTCAGTCTGCTTATTCACCAGGGGGTATACCAGTTGTTTCCCGAACGCTATACTAGAGGCTGTTACATCGCTTGCAAGAGGGCAGGCAAAATGAAACACAGCATTCGAGATTTAGGATTTATCTTCTGTTCGAGCGCATCTGGCCGGAGCGTTTACACATGAACACTTTAAGGGCATTCTTCCAATGTTGCGACATGACAACAAACTCTCCTCTGCCGGGCTTGAACAGGAAGTGGCTATATGGTAGAATCTCCCCGCTCTTCCGCCGACATGCCGCATGGCGGGTGTCTACGTGCACCGTCAGCGGGAAGTAAGCCAGTCCTTACCGCTGATGGTAACGTAGCCGCAAGGGTACGGAACAGCAGCTAACCATGGCTGGTGGAAAAAGACATTCATGAACATCCGAATCATGATAGAGCTGATA
This sequence comes from Akkermansia sp., assembly GCA_045657445.1. Taxonomy (GTDB): domain Bacteria; phylum Verrucomicrobiota; class Verrucomicrobiia; order Verrucomicrobiales; family Akkermansiaceae; genus Akkermansia. The sequence goes on from JAZOTC010000074.1 coordinate 7,058, forward strand.
ATGCTCATTCTACAGGTAATCCTGTTTGTGATGAATTTCATCCGATGAGCATGTAAGGCTCCGCACGGTGGGCTGCCACCTGCCGTGCGCTATCTGCTTTCAGAACGAGTTAGATGCAAAAAAGAGTTGACAAAACGCTCTAGTATGCTAGTA
>JAZOTC010000075.1:0-49152 GCA_045657445.1 Akkermansia sp.
AGCTTGGGAGCCTTCCAGGCCTGGGCGGCCAGGCGGGAGCGCTGCTTCATCTTGGACGTTCTGCGTTTCGGAGCTGCCATAGTTCTATATCTGGTTTAAGATTTTCGAGATGTGATACATTGAGTGGAGCTTCGGCGCTTACTTTTTGGGAAGCGAATCCAGGGCATCCCAGACGCTTTCGCCACTCGGGGTGGCAGAGTTTACACCGGGTTGGGGGTCTTTGTCCAGCCTAAAATCACCAAAAGTGTCATTTATTTCACATTCAAGGTCTGAAATTTCGCATTTTGGGTAGCTGGGCAGGGCGAGTACCACCTCTTCGCGCAGGTCTTCGGTCACATCCAGCGCCAGTTTTCCCTTCACGTCGTACGAGAATGCCAGGTCATCCAGCTCCACCACATAGGGGAAATTCTTCAGGCAGCGGTCGCAGCGCAGCACAAAGGGGGCGCTGAGGCTGCCGCGCACCATGAGCTCGGTTTCGAAAAGCTGTACCTCCAGCTCATAGCTCAGCGGGCCGGTGCTGCGCAGGGCGGCGCTGTCGATGCCGAAGATGGCAGCATCGAGCTCGCCGCTCAGGAAGCGGCCTTCCTCCGGGAATTCCTCCAGGGAGATGATGAGGTTTGTCTGCATGCCCATTACCATACCGCGTGCGCGCCCGCGTTGCAAGCTTATATTCGGGCATGTGGGCTGGGCATTTCGTCTCAGCCCCACATGGGATGGAGGGCCCAATGTTCGGGAAGCCCCATTTTATTCAGATTGATGCCATTTTGTTGTGCTGCAAAAAGGCAATCCTGCACCCGCAGATGCCATTTTGAGGTAGGCGCAATTTGTCTGAGAAGGTATCGGCAGATATACAGCAGCGGGGCTATGCTGGAGTGAGCTCCGAGCAGAGAGTCGGCGCCTGCCAGACTGGCGGTCGGCTTGACCCACTTGCGCGCTTTTTCTGAATACACGTAGTTCCAGGGCAATGCCGGCATATTGTTCATGCGGGGAGATGAGAGAAATGTTTTGTTCCAGATACGGGCATGGTGAGCACAATCATTTCTTAAAACGCGCAAGGAGTTTAACCAGGAATCCAGGGTTGCAGTATCTGTCTTCCACTCACTGGCAATCGCTTTCCTGATTGCCTTATCAGAGTGTGTATAGAAATAGACCATTGTACCGAATTCCATTTCGCCCACGGCCATCCATAGCGGAAGGTAGTCATGCTGGTCTCCATACGTATTGAAGAAGTGGTCGACATGGTCTTTTCCACTTGGTATGATATTGCCGCTCTTGTTTTTTGAAATATGCACGCGCTCCAGGTTCTGGATGTACCCTTTCCACGCTGGAAAATAGGATGACGATGCATACGCAAAAGGAGACTGCCCTGCGGTGTGATGAAAGGAGATATGGCTTCTCAGGGCGACTTCAATGCGTTCGATGGCATCCATCATCAGAAACCTCAGCTTGCGATCGAACAGGTAGTATTCCCAGACTTTTTCCAGCGTGGTATCTGGTACATAGTGTTCCATCAGTCGTCCTTCATGGTCGCGCATTCGAAAAGGATGCAGATATGCGCTGAAACGGTAATATCCAACACTTTTCAGACGAGATGCTAGCAAGTCAGCATCGGCCACCAGACCGCGTTTTGTGAGCAACTCGACCTGCTGAGCAATAGAAAGATGGGACTTCAGGTATTCCATGGAAAATAAAAACCCTCCCCATGTGCGCAGTTGCCGGAATCAACAGATTCTGACCCTAAGCGGGGGAGGTTATCTGGGTTCATTATACATGAGCCAGGGTGTTTGTCAAGAGGGGGGCTGCCCGGAATGAAAAACATTTTTACTCAATCACGCTCCAGAGGCGGCCGTTTCGGGCGCGGATGAGGCGGATGTCGAGGTCGAAGGCGTTGCGGAGATTCTGCTCGGTGAGCACTTCATCGCGGCTGCCGTAGGCCTGGATTTCGCCCTGGCGCAGAATCATGCCGCGGTCAAATTCGGGCAGGATATCCTCGATGCGCTGGGTGATGAAGATGATGGTGAGCTCCGGGTGGGTGGCGGCCAGCTCGGCAATGGTGGAGAGCAGGAACTCGCGACCGGCGATGTCGAGGTACACGCTGGGTTCATCCAGTATCATGAGCTCGGGGTTGGTCATGAGGGCGCGGGCAATGAGCACCTTGACCTGCTCACCGCTGCTCATGGTGGCCACGGTGCGCTCCATGAGGTGCTCGGCGCGCAGCTTGCGCATGAGGCTGGCGGCTTGTTCCTCCTCGGCGGGGGTGGGGTCGCGGTAGAGCCCGATGGTGGCATCCGGGCCGCTGAGCACCATTTCGCGGCCGGTCCATTCGCGGTCGCCCAGCCACTGGTGCATGAGCGGGCTCACCCAGGCAATGCGCTTGCGCAGTTCCTGCAGGTTCACGGTGCCGAAGCGCTGCCCCAGCACTTCTACCGTGGCGCCGAACAGCGGCCAGGCATAGCCCATGAGCATGCGCACCAGCGTGGTTTTGCCGGCGCCGTTTGCGCCCAGAATAAAGCAGCGCTCGCCTTTTTTCACCTGCCAGTTGATGCCGTGCAGGATTTCCCGGCCGCTGAGGTAGACGGTGGCTTTTTCGACGTTGATGACGTGTTCCATGGTGCTGGTGTGCTGGGGGAGAAGGAGGGTGGTAAAAAAGATTCGGCGGGTTGCAGCAACCCGCCGAATCGAGATATCGAAGTTGAATTAGTTGCGTTCGAAGAGGGAGCGGATCTTGCTGCCCACGATTTCGACCGGGTGCTCGGCCAGAGCAGCGCGCTTGGCCAGCAGGTTGGGGGCGCCGGCAGCGGCTTCGGCCAGCCACACGCGGGCGAACTCGCCGGTTTCGATGCGCTTGAGGCTTTCCTTCATCTTTTCCTTCACCTCCGGGCCCAGAATCTGCGGGCCGTTGTAGTATTCACCGAATTCAGCGGTGTTGGAGATGACGCCGTTCATGGCCTGGATGCCCTTGTTGTAGATGATGTCAACGATGAGCTTGGCTTCGTGTACGCATTCGAAGTATGCCATCTCGGCGGGGTAACCAGCCTCGATAAGGGTTTCGAAACCATACTTCATGAGGTCTACCAGACCGCCGCAGAGCACGTTCTGCTCGCCGAAGAGGTCCTCGTAGGTTTCCTGCTGCATGGTGCATTCCAGCACACCGCCGCGGGTCAGACCCTCAGCCTTGGCCATGGCCAGGGCGGTCTGCTGGGCGTTGCCGCTCGGGTTCTGCCACACGGCGATAAGACCGGGGCAGCCGAAACCTTCCTCGAACACGCGGCGCACCTCAGTGCCCGGGCCCTTGGGGGCTACCATGATAACGTCTACATCTGCCGGGGGCACGATGGTCTTGAACACATAGGCGAAACCGTGGGAGCAGCACAGGGTCTTGCCTGCGGCCAGGTTCGGCTTGATCTGGGTCTCGTATACCTCGCCGTGGTGTTCGTCGGGCAGGAGAATGTGGATGATGTCGGCCTTGGCGGCAGCCTCAGCCACGGGCATGACTTCAAAGCCATCCTGGGCGGCGGCGTCCCAGCTCTTGCCGGGGCGGATACCGATAATCACGTGCACGCCGCTGTCGCGCATGCAGAGAGCCTGGGCGCGACCCTGGGCACCGTAACCGATAACGGCCACGGTCTTGCCATTGAGAACGCTAACATCGGCGTCCTTGTCGTGGAGAATGTTCATCGTTATATCAGGGGTTAATGTATCAAACTACTGGTGTTTGAACGTATGGCCAGAATTGTAGCAATGCGGGGGGGTATTGCAAGCTAAATTTGTGTAATGGCGCGCGGAAGTGCTTATTTTTCTTGCGGTGGGGGCGAATTGTGGTAGAGTAGAATGCGTATGAAGCTTCACAATTCTCTCCGGCGTGCAGCCGGTTTCACACTGATTGAAATTCTGGTGGTTATTGCCATTATGGCTGCTCTGGCCGGCATTGCCGGTACGGCTATCTATGCCCACATGGGCGTGGGCGATGAGGCCAAGTGCCGCGAGCAGCTGTCCCAGCTCGTGCAGCTGGGTACCAAATACAGCCAGGATATTGCCCACAGCGGTATTCTGCCCACCAGCGGTATGGAGGACGATGAGGATACCGAGGAGATGGACGAGAGCGAGGGCTGGTGGCTCATGATTGCGCCGGAGCTGGATGCACACGTGCTTCCCTCTGCCAAGGGTGGCAAGATGAAGGTTTCCGCCATTTTCCACTGCCCGGCAGACAAGCGCGCCAACATCGGCTCCGACAGCACTTTCGCGGCAGATGAACGCACGGTGTCCTATGTTTCCTGGACGGATGGTTCCGACGACCCCGAAAACCCGAACTCGCCCATTCGCACCACCGCAAAGCAGAATCTCGATAACCTCCCCTGGCTGTCCGATGGTAATCCGGTCAAAAAACAGAGCGTGAAGGACCTGGAGAGTTTTGAAACGATGGTTATTCCCGCAGCAGAGCGCCACGGCGGCAAGATTCTCGTGGCCTATGCCAGCGGTGTCATCAAGTCTGTTGAGGTGGATACGGATGAGCCCAACGCTGCCGCACTCTTCAAGAAGTTTGCCCCCGATATGGCCCGCAAGGCCGAAAAGGAAGCCAAAGCAAGCAAGAAGGGCAAAAAGGGTAAGAAACGCCGCAAGACGGTTCGCGATGACGACGACGAGTGAAGATAACAAGCCGGCCGTGCCTGCGCTCCCCCTGGAGCCGGATTGCCTGCCCTACCTGCGCCAGCCCGTAGTGCTGGGGCTCAGCGGCGGGCGCGATTCGGTGGCGCTGCTGCGCTTGCTGGTGCAGCAGGGGTGCGAGGTGCATGCACTGCATGTTCACCATGGTATCCGCACCGTCGAGGCCGATGCCGATGCCGCATTCTGCGCCCGCCTCTGCGAGCAGCTGGAGGTTCCTTTTGAATTGCAGAAGATAGACGTACCCTCCCTCTCTGCCGAGCAGAGCGTTTCCATGGAAACCGCAGGGCGCCACGCGCGCCGCTGGTTGCTGGCTGCTGCTGCCCGCCGCTGCAAGGGCGGGGTGGTGGCTCTGGCTCACCATGCCGATGACCAGGCCGAAACCGTGCTTTTCCGCCTGGCGCGCGGCGCTGCCGGCATGCGCGGCATGCAGCCGGTGCACCAGACCGGCAGCATCACCTGGATTCGCCCGCTGCTCAGCTGCCGGCGCGAAGAGATTACCGCTTGGTTGCAGCAGATTGGCCAGCCCTGGCGGGACGATGCCACCAATGCCGTGCCGGATGTGGCGCGCAACTCGCTGCGCCTGGAGGTGATTCCCACCTTGAACAAGGCCCTGGGGCGCGATGTCACACCCATTCTGAACCGCAGCGCCCGCTTGCAGGGTGAAACGCTGGAGGCGCTGGAAGCTGCCCTGGCAGCACTGCCCTCCAAAGACCCGCAGGGGCGACTCTATCTTCCCTTTGTGTGGGAGCAGCCGCACGCTCTGCAGAAAGCCATCATCCGCCGCTACCTGCAGGATAACGCCGTGGCAGATATCAGCGAGGAGCTGGTGCTGGCGGTGCTGGCCATCCTGCCGCCGGATGCCCCCACCGCCCGCGTGAACCTGCCGCGCGACCGCCAGGCCTGCCGCAAGGAACGCCGCCTCATCATCACCGAGGCGTGATGATGCCCGCCCCCATTTAATCGGCGCACAGGCTTTTATCCTTTGCAACAAAGCGCCCCTTTCCGGTGGTTCGGAAAGGGGCGCTGAAGTTTTTTTAGAGCGGGCCGGTTATCAGTTCTGATACTCAGCAGCAGCCTCGGCGTGGTATTCCTGCAGGGTGCGCACGGTGGTCTCCTTGTTCTTGGCGTGGAGCATGGCAGCGGCGCAGGCGCGGGCGCTGGAGAGGTCCGTGGTGTAGGAGATATTGCTGCTCACGGCTGCGGCGCGGATGGAAACTTCGTCCTCGCGGGCGTCGTGAGAGCCGGGGGTGTTGATAACGAACACGATATCGCCGTTCTTGATGCGGTCCACAATATCCGGGCGGCGGCGCTCGTGCACCTTGTAGGCGCGCTCACACTCAATGCCGTTCTGGAGGAGGTGAATCATGGTGCCCTTGGTGGCGCAGATATCGAAGCCTGCCTTTTCCAGCGTGCGGGCAATCTCGGTCACGATGTGCTTGTCGCGGTCGCTCACGGAGATGAACACAAGACCTTCCTTGGGCAGGGCGTTGAAGGCGCTCACCTGGCTCTTCAGGTAGGCAACCTCCGGGTCGGCGTCGATGCCCATCACCTCACCGGTGGAGTGCATTTCCGGCCCCAGCACCACATCGATGCCCGGGAAGCGGTTCCAGGGGAACACGGCTTCCTTCACGGTGTAGTACGGCGGCACCACTTCCTTGGTGAAGCCCAGGTCCTTGAGCTTGCAGCCGCTCATCACCTTGGCGGCCAGCTTGGCCAGCGGCACGCCGATGGACTTGGAAACGAAGGGTACGGTACGGGAGGCGCGCGGGTTCACCTCGATGACGTACAGCTGCTCGTCCTTGATGGCGAACTGGCAATTCATGAGGCCCTTCACGTTGAGCTTGGCAGCCAGTTCCTTGGCAGCGCGCATCATTTCCTTGTGCATGCCCACGGAGACGCGGTTCGGCGGAATCATGCAGGCGGAGTCACCGGAGTGGATACCGGCGGGTTCCACGTGCTGCATGATGGCACCCACCACGCTGATCTCGCCATCGGCAATCACGTCTACGTCAATTTCCATGGCGTGCTCCAGGAAGCGGTCCACCAGCACCGGGCGCTCCGGCGAGGCATCCACCGCTTCGCGCATGTAGGTGCGCAGTTCCTTCTCATCGTACACAATCATCATGGCGCGGCCACCCAGCACAAACGAGGGGCGCACCAGCACCGGATACCCGATGCGGTTGGCCACGGCCACGGCCTCGTCCTCATTGGTGGCGGTGCCGGCCTCGGCCTGCTTCAGGCCGATTTCGTCCAGCAGGGCAGAGAAGGACTTGCGGTCTTCTGCCAGCTCGATGCTGCGGGGGCTGGTGCCGATGATGGGCACGCCGCGTTCCTGCAGGGCGGCAGCGAGGTTCAGCGGGGTCTGACCGCCGAACTGCACGATGACGCCATCCGGCTGCTCCTGGTCACAGATGTTGAGCACATCTTCCAGGGTAAGGGGCTCGAAGTAGAGCTTGTCGGAGGTATCGAAGTCGGTGGACACGGTCTCCGGGTTGGAGTTGACCATGATGGTCTCGTAGCCCAGCTCCTTGAGGGCAAAGGAGGCGTGCGAGCAGCAGTAGTCGAACTCAATACCCTGGCCGATGCGGTTCGGACCACCGCCCAGAATCATAATCTTCTTCTTGTCGGTCTTGCGGGCTTCGTTCTCATCGCCGTAAGAGGAGTAGAAGTAGGGAGTAATGGCTTCGAACTCAGCGGAGCAGCTGTCCACCAGACGGTAGCAGGGCACCACGCCCTGGGCCTTGCGGGCCGCGCGTACCTCGTCCTCGGAGCAACCACGGGCCAGAGCAATCTGGCGGTCGGAGAAGCCCATCTTCTTGGCTTCCAGCAGGTCGAGCTCCTTGAGCTTCATGCCGGCCTCTGCCAGCTGCTTGAGCTGGTCGAGGAACCAGGGGTCGATATCCGTCAGATCCTGAATCTCCTCCAGCGTCCAGCCGTTCACATAAGCGGTCTGAATCCAGAAGACGCGGTCTGCATTCGGCACGGCCAGCTTGGCGGCAATCTCATCGCGGGTCGGGTTCTTCGGGTCCTTCAGGTCGAAGCCGAAGCCCCAGCGGCCGGTTTCCAGAGAGCGCAGAGCCTTCTGCAGGGATTCCTTGAAGGTGCGGCCGATGCTCATGACCTCACCCACGCTCTTCATGGCGGTGGTCAGGCGCTCATCTGCCTTCTTGAACTTCTCGAAGGTGAAGCGCGGCACCTTCACCACCACGTAGTCGATGGTGGGTTCAAAGGAGGCGGGGGTCACCTTGGTGATGTCGTTGCGCAGCTCATCCAGCGTGTAGCCGATGGCCAGCTTCGCGGCAAACTTGGCAATGGGGAAACCTGTGGCCTTGGAAGCCAGAGCCGAGGAGCGGCTCACGCGCGGGTTCATCTCGATAACCACGAGGCGCCCGGTGCGCGGGCACATGGCAAACTGAATGTTACTGCCGCCGCTCTTCACGCCGATTTCGCGGATGATGGCGAAGGAGGCCTCGCGCACAATGGCGTATTCGCGGGCAGTGAGGGTCATGGCCGGCGCCACGGTGATGGAGTCGCCGGTGTGGATACCCATGGGGTCCAGGTTCTCAATGGAGCAGATTGCGATGCAGTTGTCGGCGCAGTCGCGCATCACTTCCATCTCAATTTCCTTCCAGCCCAGCAGGCTTTCCTCGATAAGCACCTCGTGCACCGGGGAGAGGTCGAGCCCGCGGGCCACGATTTCCTCGAACTCGGTCTTGTTATAGGCCACGCCGCCGCCGGTGCCACCCAGCGTGAAGGCCGGGCGGATAATCATCGGGTAGTTGCCTACCACATTCTTGGCGATATCCCAGGCCTCGGTCATGTTGTGCGCCACGCCGCTGGCCGGCAGGTCGAGCCCGATGCGCATCATCGCATCCTTGAAGCTCTTGCGGTCTTCGCCGCGGTCGATGGCCTCGGCATCGGCGCCAATCATACGCACGCCGTACTTCTCCAGCGTGCCGTTCTTGTGCAGAGCCATAGCGCAGTTCAGAGCCGTCTGGCCACCCAGGGTGGGCAGCATGGCATCCGGGCGCTCACGGGCAATGATTTTTTCTACATATTCGGGCGTAATCGGTTCCACATAGGTGCGGGGAGCCGTCTCCGGGTCGGTCATGATAGTGGCCGGGTTGGAATTCACCAACACCACTTCATATCCTTCCTGCTTCAACGCCTTACAGGCTTGAGTGCCGGAGTAGTCAAACTCACACCCCTGACCGATAACAATGGGGCCCGAGCCAATGACGAGAATCTTCTTAATAGATGTGTCTTTAGGCATGGTCAGTGTAAACTTGCAGATATATGCCACACCTCGACCCAAAATGCAAGACTTATTTATAACGATTTTTGCAAAATTTGCATCCGGAACCCTGAATTTCAACCTTTCAGGCTCCGGATTCCTGATACTGAATGAGTCATCAACCCGGCGGGTAGGAAATTCCGCTTGCGGCGCGCTGGCGCTTCTGATATCATGCCCGCATGTACAAGAAATTGATTTGCGCAGCATTCATGCTCGCAACGATGGCGCCTGCCTGGGCGGTAGAGTGGATGACGGATCTGGACGCGGCCAAGGCCAAGGCCGCCGCAGAGAATAAGGCAGTGCTGGTGGACTTCACCGGGTCTGACTGGTGCGGCTGGTGCGTTCGCCTGCGCAAGGTGGTGCTCGATACCCCGGAATTCGAGGCCTACGCCAAGGATAAGTTCGTATTCATGGAGGTGGACCTGCCCCAGAACCCCAAGTTTGACCCCGCCCTTCGCGCGCGCAATGAAGAGCTTGCAAAGCAGTACGGCGTGAACGGTTTCCCCACCATCATGGTTCTCACCCCGCAGGGCGAACTTGCCGGTGGTTTCAACGGCTACGTCTCCTCGGTGGCTGCTGCTTCTGAAAAACTGAACGCTGCCCTCGCCACGGCTGAGCTGCTCAAGAAAGCCGAATCCCAGCAGGGAGCTGAAAAGCTGGATTCGCTCCTGAAGGCCTACCGCTCTCTGCCGGAAGAGATGCAGGATAGCGCCGTTTCCCTCCGCAAGCGCATCATCGCCCTCGACCCGCAGGATACACTCGGCATGGCCCGCCAGCAGAAAATTGAGGACCAGCGCAAGGCCTTCCAATCTGCGCTCAGCTCGGCCATCTCCAAGGCCGAAGCCCTGGCTGCTATCGAAAAAGCCCTGGCCGATGCCTATCCCGAAAACAAATCCGGCATCCTCCAGGCCAAATTCCAGATCCTGATGATGGGGGCCCAGAGCGTGGATGATGTGAAGGCCGCCGCCGAAGCTGGCCGCGCCGCCATGGAGCTCGACCCGCGCATCACCCCCGAGGATCGCCAGAAATTTGACGCCTCTTTTGCCAATCCCGAGGCCATTCTCAAGCAGATTCAGAGAATGCGCACTCAGAAAAAGTAAAAAAATACAATTTTAGGCTTGCCAAAGCTCGTTGCTGCGTGTATACTCCCCTCACCAACCACTCCGGTGGTGCCAATGGCAGGGTAGCTCAGTGGTAGAGCAGAGGACTCATAAGCCTTTGGTCGGGTGTTCAAATCACCTCCCTGCTACTTAGCGGGTGTAACTGATAAGGTTACACCCGCTTTTTCATGCCTTGATTTCAGCGACTTATAAAAATCGCAACTCATAACGAAAATTGGACTTCCCGGGCTGATTTTGCATCCATTTTGCCCCCGTCTTGCAGCCAAAAGGACTCGCTTAGACTCGTGCGTTCACAGTCACATTACCGGGATATCAAAACTGTAGGCTGTTCAGACTTGAACGGATGTCAGCTATATGATAGACTCCTCCCGCTTTTCCGCCACCACTCGTCTGGTGGGTGTCTGCGTACACCGTCAGCGGAGAGTAAGCAGTCCTTTCCGCTGCAGAACGTAGCCATTTACAGTTACGGAAAAACAGTTGAATTGACTGGCGGAAAGAACATGTACATGAATGGGATTACATGGATTGAGCTGATATTGCTAATCGCTCAGATTGTGATATTTGTCGTGAAGCTTTAACAGCTCAGCGTGGTAGAGGGTCGCTCCCTCTATCACGCACATCCAAAACCGCTCAATTTTTGAAAAAAATCTTGACTAACTCATTCAAAATGGTATTCTTTCCTTAGAAAGTCCATCCCCATTCATGGAAATTCTTTCCGTAGAGCCTTTCCTTAGAGCGTAATAGGAAAGGCTCTCATCTTTTTCCCCCCTTGTGAACTTGTTCATGAATCCCCAGCTTGACTCACCGTTCCTTTTTCATTATACTCCCAGCATCTGCATGAGGATTATCAGCTGGAATGCGCAGGGTAAATTCCGCGAGAAGTTTCCGGAAATCCGGAAGCTTTCGGGCGATATCTATATCATCCAGGAATGTGAGAATCCCTTGCATTGTCGTAACAGGGAGTACCGAGAGTTTGCCACCGGCGGATTATGGTGGGGAGATGATAAGAATAAGGGATTGGGTATTTTCGTCGCGCCTCATGTCAGCATTACGGATAATGCATGGGAATCTCTTTGTCTCAGACAATTTGCATGCGTTCGCGTTAATGACAGTTTTGACCTGTTAGCTGTGTGGACAAAGTTTCGCTACATTGAAGAGTATTATATCTATCATCACTTGCACGCGTCCAAATATCACTCCCAAATGGTAGTAATGGGAGATTTTAACAGTAACAAGCAATGGGATGCCAAACCTGGCAGAGGGCAACGTAACCATAGTTCGGTCGTGCAAATGCTGGCCAATGCAGGACTTTGCTCTGCATATCATCAACAACAGAATGAGGAGCAAGGAAAGGAAAGTACACCTACTTTCTTTCTACACCGTCATGCTGATAAGCCTTATCACATTGACTACGCCTTTGTTGCCCCGGAACGATTGCGAGATTGCTACATTGAAACTTCTGCAAATTGGCTTGCCTTATCAGATCATCGTCCCCTCATATTAGAAATGGAAGATTAACTGCCATATGCCCGGCAGATGAGTTGAATAAAAGCCAGGTTTATGAAACAACCAATTATATCTAACTTAATCTTACGCATAGAGAATGCTGACTTTCCGCCGCATAAAGAAGTAGAAGATGTAGGTGCAGCGAAGGAAAAAATCTATGCTAAGGATTACGATGTTTTTCTGTTGAGGGAGGAAAGGGATGTTCAAGACGCTCTTTCAGATGCCATTCGAATAGCATCTGAAGTGGTAACGGGACGAAAAATTCTGCATATCACCTTGTCAGAGGCTTCGTTTCCGTTGTGCATGGATTCCTCTCTCTTAAAATCAATGGCGCTTGCAGGATGCTCGCTGGAGGTCTATGGTGGCAATGATGTGGAATGAAATTATTTCGACGCGTATTGTGGAATAATTTGTAAAAGTAAAATTTGGCGTGATAGGTGGACGTAGCGCCAGATTTTTTTCGTGGTGCTTTTCTCCGCGATGGCAGGAGCGGCAGAAAAGTTCTTTTTTTTGTATTTGATTGTCGGTGAAAATTGTTGACTGCTGTCATGCTCTGTGTTATAAGCTTTAAAGAAACAAGTAATACAAGGTAATCATGGAGCAGAAGCAGGAGATAATCATTGATTTGGAAGGTTTGGAAAAGACTGAGGCATTTGAGGAAAAAGATTTGATATACCATACGGAATTCGAAAAACTACATAAGGGTATTCTTTCTCTTGTTGCTGAAAATAAAAAGGCTGAGAAACATCAATTGAGATATCAGCCTTGTTTTTTTATTAACGGAAGCCGAGGATCTGGAAAAACGACGTTACTCCGAGCTTTGCAGAAACGGGTGTGTAGCAATGAACCGGGTAATGCACGTATACATTTGCTGGCAGAAATAGACCCCACGAAGTTATCCGATGGAGAAAATTTCTTTATCTACATTATCAGTTATGTGCAAAAGGAGATAGTCGACATTACCAAGCGATGCGGTGATATTGATTGTAGAGAAAATTTGTATGAGCTACGGAGAGAGATTTCTAAGTTGGCCGAAGGTCTGGCAGCGTTGATTCACCAACCTGGGCCTATGGACAATATGGGGGATGCCCAATTTTATGTGCAGGAAAGTGTAGAAGGAGGCATGAGTAGTGCGCGTCTGCATAGTATGTTTTTTAACATTGTTGAGAGGTTTTGTAAACTTATCAGGGTAGATGCTTTGATGATTATGGTGGATGATGCTGATATGAATTTCAATAAATGCCGTGATGTTTTTGAAACAATACGCAAATATCTGCTCAATAGGCATATGGTCTTCGTTTTTGCGGGTGACCTGAGATTGTATACACACGTCGTGCGTGGCATGCAAATGCGGCATTTTGGTGAGATGGCATTAAAATATGATTCAGAGCGTCGCAAACAACGCTTGAATTTGTTGGATGATTTGGAGGAACAGTATATCATGAAGTTGTTTCCCATTAACAACCATGTGCGTTTGAGCGGGTTTGGCCGTGTGATGAATCAGGCAGGTATCAGAATCAGCTATCGCGATGCTACGAATGAACAACACGAGAAAGACTTAAAAAAGTATATCGACGAGTATTTACCTGAAAAGGTGACCTGTTATGTACCTGCTCTGATGCGAAAGTGCTTATCTATGTTGCATATGCGTAGTGCGTTGCAACTCCTGGCGTGCTGGACTCGGAATTCGTACGAGGGGATGTCGGAGAAAGATGCCTGTCTCGCCTGGAGTAGGGGCCTTGCTCTTGTTACTTCACATGCTTTGATGAAGTACAATATTGAACCCAGTAATATTTACGAGGGCGACTTGCATACCTTGATTTCAACGATAAGACATTTTGTGCCTAAATTGAAAATGGGTATGGATGGCGCCATGCTTTTGCATAGTGTTGGTTCAGAATTGAACCAGCTTGCATCATTTTTCCTTTCCACGGAGGTATCAAGACAGGTTAGGTCTCACCAAGACCAGCTCTATTATATGCTGGTTCTTTTCTGCATGTTGCAAAAAGACGCCACTACCGAATTAACGTTGCAGAGCAATATAGTTTGCGAAACACCGTTATTCTATGCGCGGCAGATAGCCTCCAATTTTACAGCGCTTATGTTACCCGTTTGGAAGGGAACGGAGCGTCTCCAGAAACGATTTGCCAATGGTGTTGTCCCCCTTTTATCCTATGACCAGATACCCAACGCCAAGGTTCAGAAACGCCAATCCGTGCATAAATGCATGGCTGAAATGTTAGAGACGCTAGAAAAGAAGCCGGATAGAGATGCCTTACTTTATTATCTGGCGATTGTACATTCGCTGAGTGTCATTGTAGAAAACAACCGAAGTTATTATTGCCTTTCTGTGTATAACATGATTGCATGGGCTATTCAACTTTTGCAGGTCATGAGTTATTCTGCAGAAAAACGCAAGGATTACATTAAATATTTCACGTTCAATATCAGAGATATTAAATCAACTGTTCGCTATGTGGAAGCTGCTGGTTCGTATGTAGGAAATGAGCAATCAGAAGATTTGGTCGAAGAACTCAGCGATAAGTTCGAATACGTTTTGGAGCAGAATGATGCGCTTGTTGATGACGTAGTGAATAAGATAGAGAAATGGATAGAGGTCTGTCATGAGCAGAAAATCCTTGTGACAACAGCTTCTATGGTCAATTGTTGGCATGCGTTTATGCGTGAGAGCATGCTGGCAACCAAGGCTGCGCGCGTCATAAGCGCAGATGCCAGGGATTTGGTTATGGCAGGTAATTTATTTGCCGAGTATATGTCAGCATGGAATAAGGCGCTTGAAGTTGGAACGGAGAAAATCACATCTCTGGATGAGCAAAAAGAGCTGGCTCATATTAATCAATTGATGAATTGTCCAGTATGGCGCATTATCAAGGGGGTGAATCCCAATCAGAGAGAGGCAGAAGATACGACATTGGAGAGCGTGATTCGTTGTTTCAATCAGGTCAATATCGGTCAGGTTGAGATACTGTTCAACCCAAGCCATTTAAAAAGTTTTTACGATTCCCGGCTCCGAATGAGGAAAGCACGAATGGAGTATAGTTTGCGTAATGAGATTGACGAATTGATTCTAGAGCATAGGCGGAAGCTCATGCGTTGGTGTGACAACGAAGGAGAGAAGGTTTCATCGATGCTGACAGAGGCAGTACAGAATCAAATGAGGAAAGACACGGGCAATCGTTTTGTGTCGTATGATGAGTTGTCGGAGAATGAGAAAATGGTGTTTAACAATCGTGTCAGGTATTTGATGAAGAGGATTAAAAATCGCAATGATACGAATTTGAATGCATTCTGGCAGCACCTGGACAATAAAAAAATGGAGGGAGTCATTCATGAATTTAATGAGGAGTTGTCAAATCAGGCGAAATCATTGTGGGAGGATATGCAGCATGATTTGAATCAGGTAAGTAATGAAGAAGAAGCCACAAAGTTTATTGATTTGCAGATTCTGGAATTTGCGAATAAACATCGGCATTTGATACATGTATATAGAGAATATGCTGATAATGAGACGAATATGTCGGTTCTCACCTGGAAGCGGGAATACGCTGAATATGTGGAAGAAACCATTAAAAAACTGCCAAAACCGACAAGCAGAAAAAAGAAGAAGGAACAGGAATAATAAGTCATTAGCATGTCCATCGTTGCGACACTACCTGTTTTTGTGCTATCCAATTCGTATGCTCTCAATGGATTGCTTGCGAAGGACTGCCTGACTCACTGTCAGGATGCAGACGCGTATCATCGCGATTGGGAAGACTGGGTGAGAGTGGCCAGTTTTCAACGGGATTCCACGCGCCCTGGGCACGTGTTTGACATGCGCTGGGCAAAATTTAGAAAGGAAGGCCATGCTTTTCTGGTGAAGGCGCTGGATTGTCTGGGGGCTGAGTTTCTGATGGTGCATAACCAGCGGCTCTACATCAAGGAGCTATCTCAATTCTCCTACTGGCAGAATTTGCGTGGGCGAATGTCGATGCTGCCAGTCAAATGCAGGATGTTGTATTCACGAAAGCTCACAATGCGGGATCTCCTTGTGCATCCCATGGAGGCTATTTTGGATGAATATATTGAGAAAGAAGGGTTGAATGAAGCGCATCTGCATTTGCACACTTGCCAGCGTCCGGAGATATCTTGGTTGCTGCATATCGGCGATATTGCCCGTTTTGAGCAACAGGAATTGAAGGATAGCAATGCCAACAAGAGATTGTATGCAGCGGCACATCCGGAATTGACCCCGGAGCGTATGATACAGCGTGTGAGACTGGCCAATGTGCTGCGTCGCGTTTTGTTGGAACTAGTGGATGGAGGTTGCAATAAGCGATGTGTCGAAGAGATGAAAGAAGCTTACCTGACCATGGTGAAAAACTCGGAATGCAAGCTGATCGAGGGGGTGGCTTCATTCATTGTGCGGGATGCCAGGAAATTACTCCGTGAAGAATTGATGCTTTGGGAAGGGGTCTTTTCCTGGATTCAGGAGAGCAAGCCCCAATGGCGGGAGGTGCAGTTTTTTGCGCATTTATATTTGCTGATAAAGAACGAGTATTTGAATTTGTTCCGGCACAATGAATGGAGACGTGGATTCAGGTCCTTTCAAATGGTGTCGCATCACAAGAGTCCATGGATTTCCTGCGAAAGCTACTATCGAGAAACTTTTCGCAATTTATTCCTCAGCTCTGGCATACGGCACACAACGAAGATAGAATTACGTCTGACTCCTGATATATTTATAAAACGGGCAAAACTTCTGCTCCAATGGTGGAAAGAAGAATGGGCTGAATATCGGACGACGCGGAACAGGGTTGAACTTAGTCAATATGAGTTCAACCTTGACAGGGATGAGAATCGCTGGAACTATACCTCCCAAAAACCTGTTTTTGTCTTGCATTTCATTAAGAATAACAAGGAAAATCCGGAAGCATATGCGGAGCGTGAGTCTCAGATGGATCGTGAGCGCTATGTGAAAAAGAGACGGGCGCTGTGTAAGGAATGTTTCAGATTAACACATTTTATTAAGAGTTTCTACGCCACAGAGCAAGTAGCTGTCGGCATAGATGCTGCGGGTGATGAATTGCAACTGCCTGTAGATGTGATAGCACCTGTATTTCGCCTGTTTGAAAGGGAAACGGGCATCAGCCACCGGACCTACCATTGCGGTGAGGATTTTTACCATCTTCTGGGCGGCATTCGCGCTGTGTATGATGCTGTTCATTTCCTGGATATGCAATGCGGGCATCGCCTGGGGCATGCAACTGCTATCGGAATTCACCCCGCGCAATGGCGTAAATCTATGCCCGCGCGGCTGTGTGTACCGCGCGGGGAGTATCTCTTAGATTTAATTTTTGCCAGTAAAGTTTTGGCTGAGAGCAACCTGAAGGAAAAAACCAGGGTCGAGACAGAACTATTGCGACACGCTCGTCATATTTTTCCTGAACCAGCACTAAGTGTTCATGATTTGCATGATTTTTTTGAGACAAGACATTTTGTGCCAGAGCGAGTGAGAGATTTCCCGAAAGACTGGCGGCATTATGAGCCTGCCGATGAAGAGGACGCCTTGGTGAAGAAGCACTACGAGGAATGGGGGGGACGTGGGTTGAATCTGCTTGACTTATGGAATTTCAATGCCGAGGTCTATGAAGCGGCTGCTGAACTGGTGGAAATAGAATGTGGATTTATGGATGATTCCACGCTTATACAGTTGCAGCAGGCGGTGCAGCGGCTCATCAGCGAGCGCAATGTCGTGCTGGAAACGCTACCCGTGAGCAATTTGCGCATCAGCCAGTATGAAGACATACGGCAGCATCATCTGCTGCGCTGGTTAGGGGTGCCGGGAAGTAAGGTGCCGGGCGACTATCCTATGTCGATTTGCATGGGTTCTGATGACCCCGGCATTTTTGTGACCGATATCAAGAACGAGTATTACCACATCTATGCTAATCTGCGGCAAATTGGCCTTTCTCCGGCCGAATGCATGGTCTACATCAAGCGATTGAATGAAGCCGGCAGTGCCTATGCTTTCAGAAGCATCTCACCGCCGTCTGATTTGTGATATGCAGGCAGGAGCGCGTGTTGATGATGGGGTGGGGAGAGAACTCTGAAATGTTCGTTGTGAAATAACTTTTCAACGTTATGTCGAGGCTGTAATGGCGCGGTGTATGGGGGCCGTGTTCTGCGTGAAGTTCAAGGTGTTGGTGAGATGGTTACACAGGGGCGTGCAAGTGGGCTGTTTTCGATGTATTCTTCAGTATATGCGTGTTCCCATGTAATATTGCGACGGACAAACCGGGCCGGGTTGCCTGCTATGGCGCAGTGGGGTTCGGAGAATGATTTGGTGACAACGGCGTAAGCGCTTATAATGCAATCATCGGCAATGCAGACATTTTTCCATATCGAAGCATGCCAGCCCACCCATACATGATTGCCAATTTTGAGTGTATCTACCCGGTTGATGTGTTGCGTGGAACCCAGTTCATATATGGGGTTCGAATCTGTGTGTCGGATATCGATGCCCACGGAGAATATGCATTGGCTGCCAATATCGATTTTGGCATTGCTGTGAGGAGTCACAATTGATGTTTCCAGAAATGAAGTTCCTTCTCCTATACTGATGGAAGAATTGTGAGTAGGAGGGGCATCTCTGTGAGATTCACCTATGGTGATGTTTAAATAACCGCACCTGACTCCATCACGAATTGTGATGTGGTTGTTCTGCCCCTTTATTTCGATGCGTAGTTTGCCATGTGCAGGTAGTGTTCCTCACTCGAAAATATATTGCACTAGTAAAACCGATAGCCAGATTGCTAGCAATAGTTTTTTTAAGGAAGAAATCTTTGAAGCTCTCAAAAGTAGTAGGGCGGTTATCGTTCTAATGAGCGAAAACTATGCAGCGAGCTTTAATTGTGCGATGGAATTAGGGGCTTCAATAAATAACGCTAACCAAAAAATGATATTTTTAATAATTCCACCATTCTCAGTTGAGGCCGTTCCTACTTTTTTGAAAGGCGTTCAAATGAATGGGGCAATTACGGAAAAGTCTGTGTTAATGAATCTGAAAGACGATTTAGCAAACTGTATATCTTCAGATAATGCTAGAACTGCTTTGTGGGGACAAAAGGTAGAGGAATTACTAGAATCATTACCAACAATATTAGCTCAAATACCGCCCCCATCTCGAGTTAATAGGGTTGAATTAGACGAAGTAATCAAGCAAAAAGAATCGTTAGAGATTGCATTTTCGAAAGCTAAAGAACACATAAGCAAGCTGAAAGCCGAAACAGAGGCGCTTAAATTGCTTAAAAATGCAGAAGAAGTTAAAGCTGTCAGTAGGCAGTTTAACGATACAGAGAAGATATACGAAGATTTGCTGGAAGATGCTAGACGTTCGCTTTCGGAAGTTTCTCGATTGGTTCAGGAAGTGATATATCTACAAATATATTCCGGGACGGAAATTAAGGCGCCCGAGCGTTACGAATACGATGACAGGGATTGGATTAATGCACGAAAAAATAAGTTTTTGAGCGATGAATGCGAGTTGAATAAGTATCATCGACCGATTCCAACGATTATAAGTAAATTAGAAGCATTGGATAACTTTCTCCAATCCCATGGGGAGGAAAAATTCATTCAAGATTTGTGCGATGAACATAACTGCGAACCGAGTCTTTCAGATAAAGCGTTTTGGGATTGTTTGTTTAACTAACTCATTGCACACTGCTGCATTGATGTAATAACTGTTTGCTTGGCAGTACCATCATAAAACGCTTTAGTTATTGTTAATTGTTCCTGAGGCAACCTGCTTTAATTACAGATAATGCGCGCGTGTACACCCACCTAGGGTGGCAATCTAACCGTGAATATGCAAATGCGTAATGTTAACACGTATTGTAAAACCTTGATAACAAGCATTTCCTGAAACTTCCTGCAACCCGTTATGAGATATGGCAAATTTCGGGGCAATTTTCAGAAAATGGCATCAATTTTCGCAACATGTTTATATACAATCTTTTAGAGTTGGTAAAAATCACAGTCACAAAAGGGCTATTATGGGAGCGGTCGTAACCAAGACAAAATGGTAACGACCGCTCCTTTTCTGTGCCTTGATTTCAGCGGGTTATAAAAACGCAACTCATAACGCAAAACGGACTTCCGGGGCTGATTTTGCATCCATTTTGCCCCCGTTTTGCAGCCAAAAGGACTCGCTTAGACTCGTGCGGTTCCAGTCACATTACCGGGATGTCAAAACTGTAGGCCGTTCAGACCTGAACGGATGTCAGCTATATGATAGACTGCTCCCGCTTTTCCGCCACCACTCGTCTTGTGGGTGTCTGCGTACACCTTCAGCGGAGAGTTAGCAGCCCTTTCCTCTGGGGTAACGTGTTCGCAAGGGTACGGAACAGCAGTTGAACTCGGCTGGCAGAATAGCAACCACAAATGCCTACATTAAAGTGGATTGAGCTTCTGGTTATCATAGTGCAGATTGTCCTGTTCATTATGAGCCTGTAAAGGAGCTCCGTGCAGCAGGAAGCGCAATCCTGTCTGCACGTCACTTTTCACTTAAAAAGAAGGCTTTTTACTAAAAAATCTTGACATTGGAGTAGTTCAATGTCATTCTATGGTCATGAAATCCATGTAGGCGTGGATTGCTTTTCTGTAGAACCTCTCGGATTGCGCCCGGGAGGTTCTCTATTTCTACCCCCTTGTGAACTTGTTAATCAGAATCCTCAGCTGGGATTCAGGAGTTCCTCGTGGATGACGAGGGTCTTGTTACCGCGCTACACCAGCTCCACCTTGGGGGCATTGCCGATATGGTGATTGAGTAACGCTGTGGTGAAGCTCCTGAGTACTCCTACGCCGCAGGCAAGCCAAAGTTCAGCCAGGCAGTCAATGGCGTCCAGACCGTTCATGAGTATGAGGCAACCACTCTGCATGATGCCATCCATAAGCACTCCGTCATCTCCAAGGCTAATGGTGAGTTGGTGACAGCTCAAAGTCGAAAGACGGAGGAGTTTATTGCTGCAGATGATACTATCACCTTTGAACAGGAAAGTATCTGGGATGGTGAAAACTGGCCATTTTTCTTGAAAAAAATAAAAAAATTGCTACCCTTTTGGGGTAGCTATAATTTATTGATATGTTTTTTTCTTTTTTTTCCGGCTTTCACATAAAATCACTTCTGATAGGTGCTTTGTTCACCCCATATATTTATGCACAATCTTCTCCTGATGCCCAGACTTTTCAATCTGACGCCGCGCAGGGAAATGCCAAGGCACAATATAATTTAGGACTTTGCTATTACGAGGGGAAAGGTGTGTCTCGCTCAGATAGCGAAGCTGTGTTTTGGTGGCACAAAGCGGCTGAGCAAGGACTAGATCGAGCTCAGTTTAATTTAGGAAAACACTATTACAATGGTCGAGGCGTTGCCCAATCGTATAGTGAAGCAATATCGTGGTGGCGTAAAGCGGCGGAACAAGGGCACGTCCAAGCTCAATACAACTTGGGACTTTGTTACTTTGAGGGTAAAGGAGCGGCTCAATCTAGCAGCGATGCCGTAATTTGGTGGGGCAAGGCAGCTGAGCAAGGCGATGTCTGGGCACAGTCAAGGTTAGGAGAGTGTTACGAGAAAGGCAATGGCGTTCCTCAATCGTATAAGACCGCAGCAGAATGGTTCCTTAAAGCTGCAAAACAAGGAGATGCCGAAGCGCAATACAATTTAGGGTGTTACTACTACGAGGGCAAAGGCGTATCCCAATCATTCGATAGAGCTGTAGAATGGTTCCGTAAAGCCGCAAACCAAAATCATATCAAATCGATGGCTCGATTAGGGAATTGCTATGCTCACGGAAAAGGGGTACCGCAATCATATAGCGAAGCGATAGCTTGGTGGCGTAAAGCTACTGAGCATGGAGTAATCATGCCGGATGGTAGCGACTTTGGAGCTCTCCACCAAGCCGCATTACATGGCGACGCTCAGGCTCAATTTGATTTAGCGTTATGCTATGCTCAGGGAATTGGGCGAGCCGCTTCGGAAGAGGCTGTAGTGGTATGGTTGGGTGCAGCTGCTAAACAAGGTCATACAATGGCTCAATCCTATTTGGGAACTTGTTATGATGCTGGCTACGGTGTAGCTCAGTCATACAAGAAAGCGGTATATTGGTATCGCAAGGCAGCTGAAAAATCTGACGCCCTAGCTCAATTTAATTTAGGAGTATGTTACTATAAAGGTTGGGGGGTGACACAATCGTATAGTGAGGCAGTAAATTGGTATCGTAAAGCTGCCGAACAAGGATTTGCCCAGGCTCAATTCAGTTTAGGCGTGTGCTATGACAATGGCTACGGTGTCCCTCACTCATACGGTGAGGCAGCAAATTGGTATCGCAAAGCTGCCGAACAAGGCTATGCCCAAGCTCAGTACAATTTAGGGATTTGCTACTACAATGGTTCCGGCATGCCTCAATCATATAGAGAAGCAGAAACATGGCTGAAAAAAGCTGCAGAACAAGGTTTTATTGAAGCTCAGTACAATTTGGGTCTGTGCTACTATCTTGGTGATGGTCTTCCCCATTTGCAAAGTGAAGGAGTGGCTTGGTTGAAAAAAGCAGCAGAACAAGGATACCAACCTGCAATACAAGCATTGATTGACATTAGCGCAGAACATTAATTTCATATTGACTCTGTAATTAGTGTTTGTGAAAGAGAGTATGTAATGTTATCGCACTGTATAAAACGTTATCAATAAACGATTTCAAAACTTCCAACAACCCGTTATGAGTCGAGTCGAATTTCGGGGTAATTTTCAGAAAACGGCTTCAATTTTTATAAGCCGTTTATACACAATGTGTAGGAGTCGCTAAAAATCACAGTCGCAAAAAGGCTACTTAGCGGGTGTAACTGATAAGGTTACACCCGCTTTTTTGTGCTTTGATTTCAGCGGGTTATAAAAGCGCAACTCATAACGGAAAACGGACTTTCCAGGTTGATTATGCTCTCCTGGGATGCATGTGACATATTTTAGGCTTGTCAGCCGGGGGGTGCTGTGGTACAAGTAAACGCACATGGCCCACGCTGGCTATGTGCACTGCGTGGTCTCGTGGTGTAAAGGTAGCACTAGGGATTTTGATTCCCTCTGTCTAGGTTCGAATCCTGGCGAGACTACTGGCCGCATTCTTCTCCGGAGGAATGCGGCCTTTTTTTGTTTTGCTGCGGGAAAAGAAATCCCCCTGCTGTTTCCAGCAGGGGGGGAAGGCGTGTGCTGAAGAGTGGTGCTTTATTCGAAATCGCTCTCTTCGTCTTCAGAGGCGTCCTCGTCCTCAGAGGCTTCTTCATCTTCGGAAGATTCCTCGTCGGTGGATTCCTCATCGCCGGAAGATTCTTCCTCATCGGTGGATTCTTCCTCGTCGGTGGATTCTTCATCGCCGGAGGTTTCTTCCTCATCGGTGGATTCCTCATCGCCAGAGGTCTCGTCATCGTCATTCTCCGCGGTTTCGGCGGGCTTCTGACCAGCAGCAATCATGGCGGCGCGCTGGGCTTCCTTGGCGGCGCGTTCGGCCGCAATTTCGGTGCGGGTCTTGGGCTTGGAAACCAGGTACTTGGCGTCCACAATGCCGGAAGCCTTGCGGGATTCGATGCGGTAGGAATCGTAGCCGACCTCATACAGGTAGGTCATGATGGCCTCGGAGAGGTCCTGGCGCTGCTTGTTCTCGCAGACATACATCTTGTAGGAGCCGACGAAGGGCAGGTCCCAGGCGGCAACACCGTCGCGGGGGATGAGAATACCCACGAGGTTGGCCTTACCGTCTGTGCAGATACCCCAGATGCGCTGCTTGCCATCTGGAGCGGTCATGGCAATGTAGTACTGCGGGTAGGCATAGTTGAAGCTCTTGACGGTAGAGTGGCGCAGCCAGGTGTAGAGAGCGCGGCGCACGTTATCCGGCATGGGGCCGGCCGGTGTGCAGAAACGGCTCTTGGGGGAGGATGCGTCGTTATAGCTGAACATGGTCACGTTGGTGCCGGCGCGCAGCTGCTCGGCTCGTTCCACGGGGGCCTGAATGGTGCTGGAGCAGGAAGAGACGAGTGCAGCAGTGGCTGCCAGACCACAGGCTAAGGCAAGGCGTTTGAGAAGGTGAAAATGTTTCATGGCGTTTCGTTGCTCCTCATATTAGCCAATTTGCAAGGGAAAAGACAAGCAAAAATTTGCTTTTCCTGCAAAAAAGTGGCATTTGGTTGGGGGCTGGTGCCGGATATGGCTTAATTTTGAGTTCAGAAAGGGAAAATGAGCTTGACGCCGGGCGTCCGGGCGGGCAGAATCATAGGCGTATGAAGTTTCCCGTGTATGTGACGCGCGCGCAGCTGCGCAATGTTGGTCTGGTAGGTCTGGGTGCAGCGTGTGTGCTGTGCTCCTGTGAGGAGAAGGCGCCCGATGAGGTGATCACGGCTGCAGAGGCACCTGCGGCATCGGTTGACCGCCTGGCGGAAACCCGCGCGGCGTTGTATGATTATGCGTTGTACACCATAGCTGCCAAGGTGACCAGCCGGGATGCGTTCCCGCAGTTCAACAGCATGGTGAAGGATATGCTGGAGATGATGCATGCCTACTATGCCGAGCTGCAGAAGGGGGCGCCCAGCGAGGAGCGTGTCCGCCTGGCGGTGCAGATTGCCACCACCACGAGCGACCTCGGCGCCTATGCCAAGGCCCAGGGCGAGTTTGATAATGCCATCAAGGAGATTGAAGCTCTGCCGGAAAGCGTGCGCCAGGCTCCGGCCTGCCAGCGCCTGCTGAGCACCTGCCTCAACGGCAAGGGCGTGTGCCTGCTGGCTCAGAATATGGCCAGCGAGGCGTTGGCCTCGTATGAGGCGGCATTTGTGGTGGATGAGACCATGTACCAGGCCGTGGCGCCTGCCGAGGGCGAGGAATTGCCGGAGGGCGATGTGGAGCCGGCGCTTTCCCGCGCGGCGGCGGATTTCATGGATTCCTGCCGTTGCCTGGGTGATTGCCAGCGCGTCCTGGGCAATCTTGAGGAAGCCCGCGCCACATATACGAAGGGCTGCGCCCTGGCAGAGCGCCTCAAGCGACTTTCTTCCGAAATGTCCATTGCCTATGTGAAGCTGCTCACCACTCTGGGAAACCTGGACAATGAGCTGGAAAAGCCGCAGGATGCCATAAAGTCCTGGGTGCTGGCTGCCCGGATCTGCCAGAGCCTGAATGCCAACAGCCCCCGCCTCGATGTGAAGGCGGAGACCAAGCGCTGTTTCGATGCTCTGCTTCCGGCTATTCAGTCTGTGGGGCAGCAGCTGCAGTCGGTGCAGGCTGAGGCTGCGGCCGAGGCGGCAGAGGCCAAGGCCGAGGCAGAAAAGACAGCTCTCGAAATGGCAGAGGCTGAGAAAGCCGCCATGGAGCGTCTGGCTGAGGCAGAGAAGGCAGCGGCAGAGAACCTGAACGCTGCAGAGCCCCCCGCTGCTCCCCAGCAATAATTCCTAACCCCACCCCGCTCGGTTTCGTGGCTCAATTTCTCATCTCGCTGGAGGCTCTGGAACGCAACGCCCGCGTGTTGCAGGACGTGGCGCAGGCTTCTGGCGCGCACATGCTGGTAGCGCTCAAGGCTTTTTCCACCACAGCGGGCCTGGGCTCGCTGCGGGCCTGTGCGGCGGGGTGCTGCGCCTCGGGGCTGTATGAAGCGCGGCTGGGGGCTCGCCACCTGGGCGGTCATGTGGCGGTGTATTCCCCGGCGTACCGGGAGGCCGAGCTGGCCGAGCTGCTGGAGTTTGCGCACCATATAGACTTTAACAGCGTACCGCAGTGGCAGCGCTGGCGTGCCACCTGCCTGGCGCACCCCCGCGTGCAGCGTGGGGAGCTGCAGCTCGGGCTGCGCATCAACCCCTGTTTTTCCACCGGGCATACCCCGCTGTATGACCCCTGCGTGCCGGGCTCTCGCCTGGGTATTCCGGCAGACCAGTTGGCGGGGGTGGACCTCACCGGCATCAGCGGACTGCATTTCCACACCCTGTGCGAGCAGGGCGCCCGCGAGCTTATTGATACTTTCCGCGCCTTTGAAAAGCAATTCGGCAGCCTGCTGGCCAGCCCGCAGATCCGCTACCTCAACCTCGGCGGCGGACACTGGATTACCAAGCCGGATTACGACCGCGCCGCGCTCATTGACCTGCTGCGCGAAATCCGCAGCATGTACCATGTGGAGGTGTATCTGGAACCTGGTGAGGCCTGGGCTATTCACACCGGGGTGCTGCGGGCGCGTGTGCTGGATATCTTTGATTCCCTGGGCTACCGCCACGCTATTCTCGATGTGAGCGCCAGCGCCCACATGCCCGATGTGCTCGAAATGCCTTACCGCCCGGATGTGTACGCCGTGCAGCCCGGCGGCTCCGGTACCCCGGCGGTGCAGTTGCCGGGTGAATCCTATGCCCCGGCGGGCGAGGCTGGCGAAAAGGCGTATACCTACCGCCTGGGGGCGCCTACCTGCCTGGCGGGCGATGTGATTGGCGATTTTTCCTTTGATTCTCCGCTCCAGGTGGACGATGTGGTGGTGCTCGATGACATGAGCCACTACACCATCGTGAAAACCACGCATTTCAACGGCGTGCCGCATCCGGATATTGCCGTGCTGCGCGCAGACGGCAGCATCGAGGTCGTCAAGCGCTTCTCCTACGCCGATTTTGAGAACCGTCTCGGGTGAGGCTGGGTGGATTTTGAGTGTGCCGCGTTTTCCGCGCGCGGGGCGGCCGCATAAAAAATCCCGCCCTTGCGGGCGGGATGAAGGTGGTGGCAGGAGCTCTCCTTAGTGCGAATAGGCCGCTGCCGGTACGGTGCTAACCGGGGTTTGAATGCCGCCCCGGGGGCCGCGGTTCCACTCCAGTTGCAGGGTTCCGGGGGCGCTGGGGCCTTGCACCACGGTGATGGTTACGGCGTGTTTGCCAGCCTTCAGCGGAATGCCTTTCTTGCCGGTCTGCTCTGCGATGGCCTCATCGGTATTGATGGCGGCAGATTCATTGACCGTAGTGCCGGGGGTGTAGTTGAAATCAGCATCCACGAGCTGGAAGTTGTGCATCTTGATATAGGCCTTGGTGCCGGGTACCTCGCTGAGAGTCAGGTAGAAATGCCAGTGGTTGCCATCATCGGGCACGTTGATGTAGCCCTTGTACTCGGTGATGCTGCCGGCGGGAAGCTCCACAGCTGCGGGGTCGGCCACGGTGCCGGTGGTGGCAGTGGCGGCGCCGGGCAGGGTGTCGAACTCCGGCACCCAGGGGCAGGTGGCCTGCACGCGGCGCATGGCCAGGCCGGGCTGGGTGGCGCCGGGGGTGTTGGCGGGTACGAGGGTCATATCATAGTGGCGGAAGCCGCCGCAGCCGTTGTTGCGGCGACCAGCCTGCGGGTCGCGGGCATAGTCGTAGGCGCGGCGGGTGTGCAGCACGGCGGCTTTCAGCTGCTCCTGGATGCCGGGCAGCTGGGCGGCAATGTTGGTGGTTTCGTGGGTATCGGCGCTCACGTCGTACACCTCGAAATCATCATTGGCGCTCTTCATATTGGTGCGGATGGCTTTCAGGTAGCGGCCGTCCCCGGCGCGGAAGACAATGGCCTGCTGCTCGCCGCGGCCACGGCCGCGCTTGTTCCCGGCGTAGTCCTGGTACTGCGCCATGCCGCCGCCGAAGTTGTATTCCGAGTACACCACGCCATCCTTCTGTGCGGTGTCGTTGCCTTGCAGCGTGGGCAGCAGCGAGACACCATCGCAGCGCATCGGCTTGGGCATGCCGGCCAGGTCGGCAAAGGTGGCCATCCAGTCGTGGAACTGGCTCGGGAAATCGCTGCTGTGGTTCTGTTTCACATAGCCGGGGGCATACACCAGGCAGGGCACGCGCAGACCGCCTTCCCACAAATCACGCTTGATGCCGTCCATGGGGCCGTAGCTGCGGAAGAAAGCGGGGTTCTGGGCTGGGGCCGGGTGTTCCTTGTTGCCCCACACAGCGCCTGGCTCATCGTGCGGGCCGTTGTCGCTGGTGAACACTACAAAGGTATTCTGGTCAATGTTCAGGTCCTTGAGCAGCTGCATGAGGTCGCCCATGGCCTCATCCACGCGGGTGATCATGGTGGCGTGGCGCTGGGCCGCGGCAATGGCGCGCTGGGCACCACCGCCGAAGCGCTTGGCGGCATAATCCTTCCACTCTGCGTTGTCGCGGTATTGCGGGTGAATGTAGCCGTCCCACTGCCCGGTGGCGGTGTTAATCATCTTGCCGGGTTGCCCCAGCCACTGCACACCGCCATGCAGGCCACCGCCCGCCGGGTAGGGCGCACTCGGCACTGCCAGGCGGGCATGCGGGGCAATCATGGTGAGCGCCAGGAAAAACGGCTTCCCCGGGTTGGCTTTCACATGGTCGGTAATCCACTTTTTGCTGCGGGCGGTGTAGAGGTCGGTGCTGTAGCAGGTGTCCAGCTCCGGGGTGATGAGCTTGTCGCCATCCCACACGGCATTGCAGTGGGTTTCGGGGTCGGCGTTGCTTTCCTCCTTGGCATAGTGGCGGTGGCCGGCCAGGTGGTTATGGTAGCCGAAGAAGTAATCAAACCCGCGCCGGGTGGGCCAGGCTGCTGCGGTGGTGGGGGTGCCGCCGCTTTCCATACCGCCGCCAATGCCCCCTTTGCCGATGAGGGCGGTGGCATAGCCGGCTTCGCGCAGCACGCTGGCCAGGGTGTGGCTGTTTTCCAGCGCGGCGTCAAAGCTGTTGTTGCGAATCACCTCTGTGTGCCCCTGGTGTGTGCCGCTGAACAGCGAGGCGCGTGCCGGTGCGCATACCGGGGCGGCGGTGTAGTGGCGGCGCAGCTGCACACCCTGCTGCGCCATCTGCGCCAGGCTCGGTGTGTCGATGCTCGGCGGGCGCGCTGTGCCATCCGCGCAGGTAGCCGGCACATTGATATTCATATCTCCCCAGCCCATATCATCCACCAGCACCAGCAGGATATTCGGCTTCTCCGCAGCGGCAGCCATTCCCGCCGCTGCCAGCATGGTCATGGCAAACGTTTTCAGTTTCATGATTTATCTCAATTATAATCTTGGCGGTATTGTAACAAAAAGAGGTTTCCGCTTCAACAAAAAAACAGCACAGCTCAAGGGCTGCGCTGTTTCGGTGAATTTTGCCTTTGCTCCTTACTTGCGGCGGCGGCGCGCAGCCAGACCCGCCAGTGCCAGCAGGCTCAGTGTAGCCGTGGCGGGCTCGGGAACCATTGCTGCTGAGATTGACTTCAAGCCAAGGAAGCAGCCAGGATTACTTGTGCCCTTCACTACATCAAAACCGATGGCAATGCTTTCATTAACGGCCAACTCAATGTCTGTTTCTAAATTAAACGTCACTACACCATCTCCAGGATTGGCGGTGCCGTTGCCTTTAATGGTATAATTATCAGTACTTACTGACTTATCACCATAAGTCAGGGTGAACACAAAGTCACGGTCGGTATTCTCGCCCTGATAAACACCGCTACCAGCGAAGATGAGGGTATCAAAAGTAAGAGAATTGAAGGTGATTGCCTCTGAAGATGTGTTTTTCAGGGAGAAATCCAGTGACCAGCCCTGTGCAGAGCCTACATTCGTGTTGGGTCGAAGTTCTGCTGCATTTGCTGCGGTGCTCTGCAACGCTGAGCCATCAGCCTTAGTCAGTGTCCAGCCAGAGGATGTGAGTGTTGCAGTATTTTCCTTGGAAGTTGTCCAAGTGCCAGCGTTGTCGCCTGTTGTTACGACGCTGAAACCAGTGTTCCAGAGTGTTATTGCTCCTGTTGTATCAGCAGCAGCCACACCACAGAGAGCGAGGAGTGTAATAAGTGTTTTTTTCATAAGAATGATAATTGATGAATGGCGAACAGAGCTTCATCTACCACAGGGGTACCTATTTCCTCGCGCGACGGAATGATAAGTTACCTGCCGGTGGATGAGCCAGAAGTACTCTATCGCATTTACTATGCGATAGAGTTGGAATAAGTAGTAAAATCGCACTATCAATGGAATGTGTTTTTTTTGCAGCGTCCGAATTGCCCGGCATTGATAATTGCCCACCATCAGAAACCATTAAAAATGAAGATTGCAGAAAATTTTTCTGTACATCGCATAGTAAACCCTGCAAGTGGGGAGCCCTTGTGCTTTACCGGCTGACATTCTTTATCGGAGCGAGGGACTTCAGTCCCTCCTGCTCATAGTGGCAGGACTGAAGTCCTGCGCTTCAACGCCAGAGACTCCGTGCATTTCACTTGCTGCGTCCTGCTTATTCCATTATTCATCGTTGCCTTCGTTCTATGAAACGCTTTTTGGAACTGCTATGATAAAACACAACACCCTGCGGGCGGTAAGACCTCGCAGGGTGTTGATTTGCTGGGAAATAATTGAATCAGCAATACTGGGTGAGCACGTATTGCAGGATGCCGCCGGCGCGGAAGTATTCCTTCTCAATGGGGGTATCGAGGCGCACGATGAGGGGCAGCTCGAAGGGCTCGCCGCCGGTGGGCTGCACCAGAAGGGTGGCGGCGCTGCGGGGTGCCATATCATTGTTGAGCCCGATGATGGAGAAGCGCACATCCTTGAGGCCCTTCACGCGGTCGTAGTCTGCCGGGTTGGCAAAGTTGAGGGGCAGCACGCCCATGCCGATGAGGTTGCTGCGGTGGATGCGCTCGAAGCTCTTGGTGATGACGGCTTTGACGCCGAGCAGGTTGGTGCCCTTGGCGGCCCAGTCGCGGCTGGAGCCCATGCCGTAGTCCTCGCCGCCGATGATGATGGTGGGCACTCCGTCCTTCATGTAGGCCATGCCGGCATCGTAAATGAAGGTGGGGGTGCCGCAGGGGGCGGCGATTTCGGTATCGGGTGCGCTGACGGCGGAGTCACCGAAATAGAGCGTGTAGCCACCCTCTACGCCGGTGGTGAGCAGGTTCTTGATGCGCACGTTGGCAAAGGTGCCGCGAGCCATGACGAGGTCGTTGCCACGGCGGGAGCCGTAGGTGTTGAAATCGCGGCGCTCCACGCCCTGGGCGCTGAGGAACTGGCCGGCGGGAGCGGTGGCTTTGATGGCACCGGCGGGGGAGATGTGGTCGGTGGTCACACTGTCGCCGAAGATGCCGAGCGGGCGGGCGTTCACGATGTCGGTGATATCGCCCTTGCGGCCATCGAAGCCATCGAAGAAGGGCGGGCGGTGAATGTAGGTGGAATCGGCGTTCCAGGCAAAGGTGGCGCCGGTGGGGGCGCTCACGCCATCCCACTCCGGCACGTGGCCGGCGTAGCAGGCGGCATAGTCTGCCGGGGTGGCCGCGCGAGCCTGGGCGGCGGCAATTTCCTCGCCGCTGGGCCAGATGTCGCGCAGGTAGACGGCGGAGCCATCGGCAGCGGTGCCCAGGGGCTCGGTTTCCATGTCGATATCCACACGGCCGGCCAGGGCAAAGGCGATGACCAGCGGGGGTGACATGAGGAAGTTTGCCTTCACGTGTGAGTGAATGCGGGCTTCGAAGTTGCGGTTGCCGGAGAGCACGGAGCAGGACACGAGGTTGTGGTTCACCACGGCTTCTTCCAGGGCGGAGTTAAGCGGGCCGCTGTTGCCGATGCAGGTGGTGCAGCCGTAGCCTACGGTGGAGAAGCCGATGCTGTCGAGCGCGGCGGTGAGGTCGTTGTTGGCAAAGTAGCGGGCGGCGATGCGGGAGCCGGGGGCGATGCTGGTCTTGACATAGGCCGGCACTTTGAGCCCCAGGGCGGCAGCCTTTTTAGCCAGCAGGCCGGCGGCGAGCATGAGGCCATCGTTGCTGGTGTTGGTGCAGCTGGTGATGGCGGCCACGAGGATGGAGCCGTCGGTCAGCTGCACATCGTGCGCGGTGGCGGCATCGGGGTTGCCGGCGTCGCCCTGCATGGTGACGGCCACGGGGGTGCAGCGCTGCTCCTGGCCATAGGTGCTGCGGCAGATTTCAGCAAACTGGTTCTTCAGCGTGCTCAGGGGGATGCGGTCCTGCGGGCGCTTGGGGCCAGCCACCGCGGGCACGATGCTGGCGAGGTCGAGCTCGAGTTCCACGGTGTAATCCACCTCGCCCTTGCGGGGCATGCCGAAGAGGCCCTGGGCGCGGAAGTAGTTTTCGCAGGTGATGA
This sequence comes from Akkermansia sp., assembly GCA_045657445.1. Lineage (GTDB taxonomy): Bacteria > Verrucomicrobiota > Verrucomicrobiia > Verrucomicrobiales > Akkermansiaceae > Akkermansia. The sequence continues at coordinate 31,710 of JAZOTC010000075.1, forward strand.
CCTGCTCCTCGCTGCGGCCGGTGGTGCGCAGGTAGGCGGCAGAGACTTCATCGAAGGGGAAGAAGCCCATGGTGGCGCCGTATTCCGGGGCCATGTTGGCCACGGTGGCGCGGTCGGGCAGGGAGAGCGAGGCAGCGCCCTCGCCGAAGAATTCCACAAACTTGCCCACTACGCCGTGGGCGCGCAGCATCTGGGTGACGTGCAGTGCCAGGTCGGTGGCAGTCACGCCCTCGCGCAGTTTGCCGCTCAGGTGTACACCCACTACCTCGGGCACCAGGAAGGTGACCGGCTGGCCCAGCATGCCGGCTTCGGCCTCAATGCCGCCCACGCCCCAGGCCACAATGCCCAGACCGTTGATCATGGTGGTGTGCGAATCGGTGCCTACCAGGGTATCCGGGTAGTACACGCCGTTGTTTTCCATGACCCCGCGGGCCAGGTATTCCAGATTCACCTGGTGAACGATGCCGGTGCTGGGGGGAACTACGGAGAATGTCTTGAAGGCCTGCTGGCCCCATTTGAGGAATTCGTAGCGTTCGGTGTTGCGCTCGAACTCGCGGGTGAGGTTTTTCTGGTAGGCGGCGGGGAACCCGGCCCAGTCTACCTGCACGCTGTGGTCCACTACTAAATCCACCGGCACCAGCGGTTCCATATCGGCCGGGTTCTTGCCCAGGTCCTGCACGGCGGCGCGCATGGCGGCCAGGTCAACCAGCAGCGGTACGCCGGTCAAATCCTGCAGAATGATGCGCGCCACGGTAAAGGGAATCTCATAGCTGCCGGGTTCCTTGGCATTCCAGGCGGCCAGGTTGCGGACATCGGCTTCGGTCACCTTCAGCCCATCGCAGTTGCGCAGCAGGCTTTCCAGCACGATGCGCAGCGAAACAGGCATGCGGGAAATGCCCGGGTATCCCTGCTCGGCCAGCGCTGGAAGTGAATAATACTGGCCGCTCTTGCCGCTGCCGGTGGTGAAGCTTCGCTGTGTGTTCATGATGTGTGAATTTTGGCGTTTCAATAAAATAAACCGCGGAAAGTATACACCAATGCCCCGGGATTGCAAGTCAGGAAAATGCATTATGCCGGTTTTTGCCCGTTTTATATGCACTTTTGCATATAATTGCATATAATTCGATATTTTTGGAATAAAAATTCTTTTTTTGAGCAGATTAGGCTTGCAAAACGGCGCGTGGCGTAGTAGTCTCCGCTATGGCAGAAATTCAGCTTGGACTTACATTTGACGACGTGCTCCTGCTGCCTTGCCTGAGCACGATTCTTCCCGGCGAGGCCGACCCTTCTTCCCAGCTTTGCGCTGGCATCCCGCTGCGTCTTCCCTTCCTCTCTGCGCCGATGGATACGGTAACGGAGGTGGAAATGGCTATTGCCATGGCACGCGAAGGCGGTCTGGGTGTGATTCACCGCAACAACCGCATTGATGACCAGGCCGCTATGGTGGCCAAGGTGAAGCGTTTTGAGAACGCCGTTATCACCAAGCCGCTCACCGTGACCAGTGATATGAGCCTGAGCCGCGTGAAGGGCATCATGCTGGAGCATGGTTTCTCCGGTCTGCCCGTGGTGGCCGAGGGGAACATTCTGGTGGGTATCATCACCGGCCGCGATATGCGCGTGGTGGATGGCCAGGACCTCGAAAAACTCTGCGTGGCCGATGTGATGACTCCCATGAGCCGTCTTATCACCGGCACTCCCACCACCACCCAGGAGGAAGCCCGCAAGATTCTTTTCTCCAACCGCATCGAAAAGCTGCCCCTGGTGGATGAGAATGGCTGCCTGGTGGGCCTGATTACCGATACCGACATCCGCAAGCGCGAAGCCTTCCAGGAATCCACCAAGGATGAGCTGGGCCGTCTGCGCTGCGGCGCTGCCGTGGGCCCGGGTCCGGAGTTCATGGCTCGCGCTCAGGCTGTGGTAGATGCCGGTGCCGATGCTCTTTTCATTGATGCTGCTACGGGTCACACCAGCCGCGTGCTGCACGTGATTGAGAAGCTGCGCGAACTTGGCAAGCCGGTGGTGGCTGGTAACGTGGTGACCCAGGATGGCGCCCGCGACCTCATTTCCGCTGGTGCCAGCGCTATCAAGGTAGGCGTGGGCCCGGGTTCCATCTGCACCACCCGCATCATCTCCGGCGTGGGTATGCCCCAGTTCACCGCCATTCAGGAGGTGGCCAAGGTGGCACGTCCCGCTGGCGTAACCGTGATTGCCGACGGCGGTATCCGCTACTCTGGCGACGTGGTGAAGGCTCTTGCCGCCGGTGCTGACCTCATCATGATGGGTGGTCTGCTGGCCGGTTGCGAGGAAAGCCCCGGTGCTGTGGTTCACTACCAGGGCCGCAACTTCAAGACATACCGCGGCATGGGCTCCCTGGGCGCCATGCGTGCCGGCTCCGGCGACCGCTACGGCCAGAATGGCAGCGGCAAGCTCGTGGCCGAGGGTGTGGAAGCCCGCGTGCCCTACAAGGGTATGCTGGCAGATGTCATCTTCCAGCTGGTGGGCGGTCTGCGCTCCGGCATGGGTTACCTGGGCGCCAAGAGCCTGGATGAGCTGCGCGAGCACGCCCGCTTCGTGCGCATCACTTCCGGTGGTCTCCAGGAAAGCCATCCGCACGATGTGACCATCACCCAGGACCCCGGCAACTACAGCCGCTAAAGCGAAGTTGACGGAAAGAATGGATTTTACACGGCGCGCCTGCGGGCGCGCCGGTTTTGTGAGAAGATAAGTTGTTATGAAAAAGATAGATATTACAGAAATTACAAAGAGCCCGGTGGAGTTGATTGGCAAGCAGTGGATGCTGATCAGCGCTGGTACGCCGGAGGCATTCAACACCATGACTGCCAGCTGGGGCGGCATTGGCTTCCTGTGGAACCGCCCGGTGGCTTTTGTGTTTGTGCGCCCGAACCGACACACGGTGAAGTTCATCGAGGAACAGCCAGCTTTCACCCTCAGCTTCATGCCGGAGCAGTACCGCCAGGACCTCGTGTTCTGCGGCCGCCATTCCGGGCGCGAGGTGGATAAGATGGCCCACACTTCCCTGGTGCCTGCTACCACCCCCTCCGGCCTGCCCACGTTTGAGAATGCAGAGCTGGTGCTGGAGTGCCGCAAGATGTTCCGCACCACCTTGCAGGAGGCCGATTTCCTGGATTGGAGCGAGGTTTCCCCCGCCTGGTATGAGGATGGCAACCCGCTGCACTACCTCTATATCTGCGAGATTACCGCTGCTCTGGCATAGTTACAGTCCGAGCGCAGCGAGGATATCGTCTTGCGCGGCGCGCAAGATATCGTCTGCCGCAGGCAGATATCGTCCGGTCTCCGGAAGGAGACCGGATATCGTTTTCCTGTGAAATCAGGATGTAATGGCTTCCCGATGGTTGGGAAATTATAAGCCCTGGCTGAAAAGGAAACGAAATCCGGCTATGCCGGCGCGGACGGAAATCCCCCGGGTATGGTTCATACCCAGGGGATTCTGGTTTCAGAGGGAAACGGTCTTTATTCCCATTCGATGGATGCCGGCGGCTTGGTGCTCACATCGAAGAGCACGCGGTTGATGCCGGAAACCTCGTTGAGAATGCGGTTGGAAGCCTCGCGCAGCAGGTCGTAGGGCAGCTGCACCCAGTCGGCGGTCATGGCGTCCTCGGACACGATGGCGCGCAGGTTGGTGGCGAATTCGTAGGAGCGTTCGTCGCCCTTCACGCCTACGGTCTTTACCGGGATGAGGCCGGCATAGGCCTGCCAGCACTTGTCGTACCAGTCCCACTTGCGCAGCGTGCCGATGAAGATGGCGTCGCATTCGCGGATGATATCAAGGCGTTCCTTGGTCACCTCGCCGGGGCAGCGCACGGCCAGACCCGGACCGGGGAAGGGATGACGCCACAGAATGTCGTGCGAGATGCCCATGGAGGCGCCCAGCTCGCGCACTTCATCCTTGAACAGGAAAGCCAGCGGCTCGATGACCTTGCCCTCTTCCTGCATCTTGAGCACGCGTTCCACGCGGTTGTGGTGGGTCTTGATGACGGAGGCCTTGCTCTTGGCGTTGGAGGCGCTTTCAATCACGTCCGGGTAGAGGGTACCCTGGGCCAGCATTTCGGCATCGCCCACGGCGTCCCAGAATACATCGATGAAGAGGTTGCCGATGATGCGGCGCTTCTTTTCCGGGGCGGTTTCGCCAGCCAGGGCGGCCAGGAAGCGTTCGCTGGCGTCCACGGTCTCGATTTCCACACCCATGCGGGCGAAGTTGGCCTGCACTTCCTTGGCCTCGTCCTTGCGCAGCAGGCCGTTGTCCACAAAGATGCAGCGCACATTCACGCCTGCCTCGTGCAGCAGAACAGCCAGCACGGTGCTGTCCACACCGCCGGAAACGCCGCAGACGACCTGCTTATCGCCCACCTTGGCGCGGATGTCCTCGATGAGTTCGCGCTTGAAGTCGCCAATGTCGAACCTGGCCAGGTCCTTGGCGTAGGAGAGGAAGTTCTTGAGAATGGTGCGTCCTTCGTGGGAGTGGGTCACCTCCGGGTGGAACTGGATGCCGAACATCTGCTCACCCCACTGCAGGGAAACCGGCACGCCGTCGCTGTTGCGGGCAATCACGCGGCAGTTGTCGGCCAGGTGGTCTACCGTGTCGGAGTGGCTCATCCACACCTGGGAAGAGGGGCTCATATCAGCGTACAGCCCTTCCAGCTTATCCGGCACAAGGGCGGCGGGGCCGTACTCGCGCTTGTTGCTCGGGCGCACGGTGCCGCCGGTCTTGATGTTCAGCAGCTGCATGCCGTAGCACACACCCAGCACCGGCACACCAAACGAGGTGAGCCATTCAAAATCAATATCCGGAGCATCCGGCTCAGAGGTACTGCGGGGGCCGCCGGAAAGAATGATGGCGCCCGGCTCGCTGATTTCGTGCAAATCCTCCAGCGCATAAAGCTTGGCGAGGAAGCCCAGCTCACGCACGCGGCGGACGATCAGCTGCGTATACTGTGAGCCATAGTCGATAACGGCTACAATGTGTTTCGGTGTCATAACGCTGGCAGTATTGTAGCAGATAGCTCTACCCCTTGCAAGTCTAATCCATGCGAGCTTGCGAGCATGGGGGCTGTTTCAGATTTGCTGATACCATTGGAAAGCAAATGCTGATTTGTTATTTTCCTTGCTGAATACCGCGTCAGCGGTATTCAATTTCGACTGAGCGGAGCGAAGATTTCGATACCCCTGTGTCAGGGGGAATTTCGACTGCCGGTTGCGGCAGATTTCGATACAGCTCTGAAGGAGCTGTAATGTGAACGTAATTCAATCACGATTACATTGCCTGCTTAAAGGCAGGCAGTGAAATTTTCCTTTGGCAATCGAAATTACTCCTGCGGAGTATCGAAATCCGTCTGCGGCGATCGAAATTGAACCCAGCGTTGCTGGGTTCATCCCGGTGCATGCCGGGGGGATTATTCAATGCTCCTGCGTTGAGTTATCATGCGGCGCAAGGTCAACCAAGGGACGGTAGGACGGCAGGCGCCAGTTCATATACACCGCCACCATGCGCACGGTGAAGGCCACGATGGTACCCAGGATGTAGGAAATCTGGTAGGGGCAGTTGAAATATTGCAGCACAACAAAAAGCAGGCTTCCGGAGAAGGCGGCCGAGGCATATACCTCCTTGGAGCGGAAGACATAGGGTACGTTGCCGGTGAGAACATCGCGCAGGATGCCGCCAGCCACACCGGTACACACGCCCATGCAGATGCAGACGATGCCGGAGCAGCCCAGATAGTAGGCCTTGGCGGCGCCCAGCAGGGTGAAGAAGGCCATGGCAAAGGTGTCGGCAATGCGGATGGTGCCCACGGGGGGATTCCAGAACCTCGTCACATAGAACATGATGAGCGAGGTGATGAGCGCCATGTAGAGGAACTGTACATCGTGCCCCACGATCCAGTAGATGGTGACGGGGCTGCCATGCTGGTCCGACATGCCGGAGAGCAGGATATCGCGCACGGTACCACCACCGAGCGAGGCAATGGTGCCGCAGACCAGCACGCCGACAATGTCCATGCGCACGCGGCTGGAGGCGGTGGCGCCGGCGATGGCGCCCACCACGGTGGCAAATACGCAGCAGAAGTAGAAGAGTGGGTGCTCCCCGAAGTCTTTGACGGCCTGGAGACTATCGGCGGTGCTGGCGAGCAGGGAAATCATTTGAGTGCCTTGGTAAGCAGCCAGAAGATGAAGAGTACCAGCAGCACCGGCCAGAACAGCTGGATGGCGCCAATGGCAATGACGATGAAGAACACCAGCCCCAGCAGGATGATGAGCACCGGCCCCAGCAGGCCGCTGCGACGCAGCAGGGTGAAGAGGCCGGGGTTGCGTTCTTCTTCTTCCTCTTCGCTGAGGTTGACCGTGTGCAGCGGGCGCCAGGTGTTGTTATCGGCGCGGCGCACCCAGGTATCATCGTTTATCTCGCCTGCGGCGCGCAGGCGTACCAGGTCAGTCCCGCTGACGGGGCCGATTTTTTCTGAGCCGGTATCGTAGTAAAACTGGCGGGCCATTGGGGTAAATCAGGCGTGAATCGCGCGGCCATCTGCTGCCAGCACTGCCTCGTGAATGGCTTCCGAGAGCGTGGGGTGGGCATAAATCATGGCGTTCAGGTCGGCGTCGGTCAGTTCGCTGTTCAGGGCGAGTTCCGGGGCGGTGAGCAGCTCGGTGGCGTTGTCGCCCACGATGTGGGCACCCAGCAGCTCGCCGTGTTCCTTGCCAAAGAGGAGTTTCACAAAGCCTTCGGTATCACCGCCGGCCACGGCGCGGCCAATGGCCTGGAACGGGAACTTGCCTACCTTGTATTCCACGCCGGCTTCCTTGAGCTCGCGCTCGCGCTTGCCTACGCTGGCTACCTGCGGGTGGCAGTAGGTGCAGCCCGGCACGATGGTGGCCTGCTTCGGGGTGTGACCTTCCACATACATGCCTTCCACGGCCTGCTCTGCTTCGTAGCTGGCGGTGTGGGCCAGCATGATGCCGCCGATGCAGTCGCCCACGGCATAGACGCCGGGGATGCTGGTTTCGTAGCGGTCATTCACTTTGATGAACCCGCGGTCGGTGAGTTCGAGCCCGGCGGCGTCCGGCACCACGGGCACGACACCGATGGCAACCAGGCACACATCGGCGGTGATTTCCTGAACCTTGCCATTCTTGGCAGTGATGGTGGCGGTCACGCTGTCGCCGTTATCCTGGAGGGCGTCTACCTTGGCGCCGGCCATGCAGGTGATGCCTTGTTTCTTGAACGAGCGCTCCACGGCCTGGCTTACTTCGTCATCCTCGTTGGGCAGGATGCGGGGCAGGGCTTCCACCAGGGTCACCTTAGTGCCGAAGCAGTGGTACACGTAGGAAAGTTCGCTGCCGATGGCGCCGGAGCCAATCACAATCATGCTCTCGGGGCGCTTTTTCATGACCAGGGCATCCTTGCTGCCGATGATGGTCTTGCCATTGAAGGGGAACACGGGCACTTCGCGGGTGCGGGCGCCGGTGGCAATGAGAATCTGCGGGGCTTCCAGTGTGGTGACGGTGCCGTCTGCGGCGGTTACTTCCACCTTGCCGGCGGCGGGAATGCGGGCCTCGCCGGCCACGCTGTCAATCTTGTTCTTCTTGAACAGGAAGGCGATGCCGGCAGAGAGACGGTCGCTGATCTGGCGGGAACGGCCGATGACGGCTTCCCAATCCACGCTGAGACCTTCTGTGGCGATGCCGAATTCGGCTGCGCGTTTGTTGATGGTGTTGTACACCTCACCATTTTTCAGCAGTGCCTTGGTGGGAATGCAGCCCCAGTTCAGGCAGGTGCCGCCCACGCGCTCGCGCTCCACGCAGGCCACGCGCTTGCCCAGCTGCGCCGCACGAATGGCTCCAACATAACCGGCAGGACCGCCACCAATCACAATCAGGTCGTAACTCATACTTCGTATGATACTCTTTTCCCACTCCCCTTGCAAGGAGTATTCTGCGTTTATGACCCTAAAATTTCCCCCTCGCGGGGCTCGGGGGAGATATAGAGAAAAGCCCCGCATCCCATTACGGATGCGGGGCTTTTCTGCCTGCTCAGGCCAGGGCTTCCTCGGCCAGCAGCTTGCAGGAGCGCAAATCCAGTTTGCCGGTGGGCAGAATCGGGATGGCTTCTACGGGGACAATGTACTTCGGCGCCCAGAGGGTGGGCATCTTGCGCTCGTTGAGCGCGTTGCGAACCGACTGCAGGATTTCCTTTTCTTCAGAGTTGCGCTGGTGGGCTGCCAGTGCGGAGAGCAGCACCAGGGCTTCGCCCTTCTGCGGGTCGGTCACGCCGGTGATGGCAATCTGCACGCCACCCTCGGCGGCGGGGTCGATGTTGAAGATTTCGGTGAGCACCTGCTCCACGCCTTCGTGCGGTACCATTTCGCCGCCAATCTTGGAGAAGCGGGAGAGGCGGCCACCCAGGGTGATGAAGCCGTTGAGGTCCATTTTGCCGATATCGCCGGTCTTGAACCAGCCATCCTTGAAGATGGTGGGGTTCATATCGGCCTTGCCGACATAGCCGGTGAAGATATTGGCACCCTTGAGCCAGATCATACCCTGCTCGGTGAGGGGAAGTTCCTTGGTGTCGTCATCCAGATCGGTGATGCGCACGGCAACGCCGGGCAGCGGGGTGCCGATGGTGCGCGGATTGTGGCCGGGTACATAGAATGCAGAGCCCGGCAGCATGGGGGCGTTCGGTATGTTCACGGCGCATACCGGGGCGGCTTCTGTGAGACCGTAGCCTTCCAGCAGGGTCACGCCGCAGCGTTCCTGAAATTCGTGCTCCAGGTCCGGCTGCAGTTTTTCTGCACCTACCACGAAGTAGCGGACATGCTTGAAGGTGTTCTTGTTGGCGCGGCGCAGCATGGCGCGGGCAAAGGTGGGAGTGGCGCATACGATGCTCAGCTTGTAGCGCTCGCAGAGCTCGCAGAGGCTGCGGGCATCTGTGGGGTTCGGGTAGGCGCAGAAGCTGTAGCCGGTCAGCAGCGGCAGCATCATGGTCACGGTCAGACCAAAGCTGTGGAAAATCGGCAGACTGGCCAGGAATTTCTCATCGCCCAGGGTCAGGCGGCTGGCGCACTGCGCCACATTGGCCAGCACCATGCGGTGGCTGAGCACCACGCCCTTGGGCTCGCCGCTGGAACCGGAGGTGAAGAGCATGACGGCTTCATCGTTGTTGCGGCGGGCGTCGGTCTCGTACATCTTGCAGATGACGGCAGCCGGTGCGGCCTTGGCCATGAGCACGTTGGTGATGAGTGTCTTCTTATCCAGCCCCTTGAGCAGATCTTCCACCAGAATGAGCTGCTCTGCCGGCGGCCAGGGGAAGGTATCAAGCTTCTGCATGAACTTGCGGGCGGTCACAAAGGTCTTCAGCCCGGCCTGGCGCACGGTGCTTTCAAAGGCTGCCTTGGAGGAGGCGTAGTTGATGATGACCGGGGTGACACCTGCCAGCATGCAGCTGAGGGTGGCAATGGTGCCGCCGGGACCCGGGGGCAGAATGACGCCTACGCGCTTATCCCCACGCTCCTTGATGATTTTGGACACGGTCATGGATACACCCAGCACCTTGAAGAAGGGCAGGGTGCTGTGGGTCATGCCGTCTATCACCTCGGCTTTGGAGTTGGCCTTCATGGCCTTCACGATGGCGGTGGTCAGCGAGCCGCGCAGCAGCGGCTGGGCAGAGAAAATCTCGGTGCTGCGCTGCATCCAGGCGGCCAGCACGCGCTCGCCGGTCTGCGGGCCGGGGTGCAGCTGCGGTAGGATGCTCAGCTCTTCGTTGTAGCCGGAGAGCGGTTCGCTGCGGAACAGGTCGCGCACGGTGTCGGTGTAGTATCCCACAAATACCGGCACCGGGGAGATATGCAGACTGCCCACGGTGGAGAGGAAGGGAGAGGGCACATCTGCCAGGCAGCCTCGGGTCTTGGAAATCTGCCCAGGCAGGAATACCACGCTGATTCCCTGGTGCATCTGATCCAGAATCTGCTCGCGCACGGCACGGCTGGTGGTGTTGCGGAAGTCGAAGTATTCAATGTGAACGTTCTTCTTCTTCAGGTATTCCATAATATCCGGATGCGGCGGGAAGGTGGGATCCACCAGGTAGCACACCTTGCCATCCAGCAGCTTGTGCAGTGCCTTGCCCACTGCCACACTCATGCGGTTCGGCATGTAGAACCCGGGGTTCACAATGTTTTCTTCACCAGTGATATTCACCGGATTTCCTTTGAGACTGAGGAGATTTACCATAATGCTGTTTTGGTTTTGAAAGGGTACATTTGCAGAGATGCCTGGCAGGAAAAAGCCGCCCGACTGAATCTCGCAGCGGGCGGCTTCTCTGCCCACAGACTTTATGCTAGCATATTGTCTGCGATATTTCCAGCTTAAATCGCTGGAATCGTTTAGAATTTGTAGGTCAGGGTCAGGTCACCCACCACGGCGAAATCGCGGAAGGGAGTGTAGGAATCATTGAAGCGGCGCAGTTCTGCGCGCTTGTTGGCCTGGCGACCACCGCGACCCAGCCAGTTGAAGCTCACGGAGGGGGTCAGGATGATGTTCTTGGCCTCGTTCATGAACCAGGGGGTGGAAAGCTTCACCCAGTAGGCCTGAATGCCGTTATCGCAGGCGTTGTGGGATTCGTCGTAGAACTGGTGCGTAGCGCTGATACCGAGCTCCAGAATGCCGGCTACCTTGATGTCCTCGGGGGTGCCGATGATGGGGGCCTTGAAGCGGGCGTGGGCTTCCAGCCACCAGCCATCGATGGTGTCGAAGGTGCGGGCCAGGTTCACGTCGGCAGAGAACCAGGCAACGGGGGTGATTTCACCATTGACCCATACCTGCTGCATGCGAGACTGGCGCTCATTGTCAAAGTGCTTGGCCACCACGCCGGGAATGCCACCATGGATGAAGTCATAACCAAAACCAGTGTTCCACAGCTCGCGGGTGTACTTCAGACCATTGCGGAGGATGATTTCGTTCTCGATGTTCATGTCGGGAATATCGGCTACACCGAGCGGAGTCCGGACAGTGCCGCCGTACAGTGTATGACCGGAGAACGGAGCCTTGTAGGAAAGGGCGCCGTTGTAGCTCCAGAAGCTTTCGCGACCAAAGTCATAGGCTACCTGCAGAGCACCCATGGCATATCCTTCGCCCTGTACTACTTCGGTGGTGGGCACGTAGCCATGCAGCGTGTAGGCAGTACCGCCGCCCACATGAAGGGCGCCGCTGAAACGCTTGAAATCCTGAGAGGGGGTGGTAAAGCTGTCGGTGGTGGCTTCGCCGGCGAATGCTGTGGTGCTCATCAGAGCTGCGGCCATCATCGTAATAAGGCTCTTTTTCATATAGTGTGTTGTGTATTGTGTTGGTTGAGAGCTGGTTTGCCGTCGAGGTCGGTCGTCGTCTCCCTCTGGCCCGGCTCCGAACTCATGCTAACGTATATCTAGAGTATGGTCAAGAATAAAATGTAGACCATACTCTAGATTTTTGCGCTTTTTTGGTAGAAAATTCCTGAAAAAGCCCTATTGTTTGGATATTTTTGGGTTTATGGCAAAATTAAGACGTAAAATGACACAAAAAGACTGAAATTTGCCGAAAAAGTGTCTTTTTAGAAAAATAAGCTGCGAAATTGAGACGCGCACGCGCGCGACCTCATTTCCCCAGACAGAAGGTGGCAAAGACGCGGGTGAGGATATCGTCCGTGTCGATGCGCCCGGTAATGGAGCCCAGAGAATCGAGCGCGGCGCGGAGGTCAACATCCACCAGTTCGGGGGATTCGCCGAGCAGCAGGGCAGCGCGGGCGGCAGCCAGGAAATCCAGCGCCTGCTGGAGGGCGTGGCGGTGGCGGGTATTGATGGCGGCCAGGGAATCGCGCTCGCCGGAATCGTGCAGGAAGAGCTGCGCTACTGCTTGTTCCAGGGCTTCGCGGCCTTCGGCATTCTGGCAGGAGATGCGGAGCGCCTCGGCTTCTGCAGCCCAATCCGGGTGGGCGGGCAAATCGCACTTGTTGAGCAGCAGGAGGCGGTGGGCCCCGGTCTGTGGCAGCTCCAGCTGCGGACGCGGGGCGGTGATATCGCAGACTTCCAGAATGAGGTCGGCCTCGGCGCCAGCGCGGCGGCTGCGCTCCATGCCGGCACATTCAATGGCGTCTGCGCTTTCGTGCAGCCCGGCGGTATCAATGAGCCGCAGGCGCAGGCCACCCAGCGCCACGCTTTCCTCGATAGTATCGCGGGTGGTGCCGGCGGTGCTGCTCACGATGGCGCGTTCGTAGCCCAGCAGCATGTTCAGGAGACTGGATTTGCCCACATTCGGCGCGCCGACGATAGCGGTGCGCACCCCCTCGCGCAGCAGGCGGCCTTCATCTGCCGTAGCCAGCAGGCGGTTCAGGCTGAATGCAATTTCATCTATCTGCGCCAGCAGGGTATCTGCTGTATCCGGCGCAATGTCCTCCTCCGGAAAGTCGATATAGGCTTCCACGTGCGCCGCTACGTTGATGAGAATATCTGCCGCGGCTGCCACCTGGTTGCCGATGGCGCCCTGCAGCTGGTTCTGTGCCGCGCGCAGCGCCAGGTCACTGCCGGCTGAGATGATATCCATGACGGCTTCGGCCTGAGTAAGGTCGAGCTTGCCATTCTCGAATGCGCGGCGGGAGAATTCCCCTGGCTCTGCCGGGCGGGCACCGCAGGCCAGCAGTCGTTCCAGCACACGCCGCGTCACCAGCATGCCACCGTGGCAGCTCAGCTCCACGGTATCCTCACCCGTGAAACTGGCCGGTGCAGAAAAATAGGTAGCCACGCATTCATCGAGCACAAGTCCCTGCGTATCGCGCACGCGCACCAGTGTGGCATATCGCGGTTTGAGTGTTTTCCCACCTGTGCAGGCCTGCACTACCGCCAGCGATTGCGGCCCGCTCACGCGAATCACGGCAATGGCGCCAGTTCCCGGCGCAGTGGCGATGGCGGCGATGGTTTCACTCTGGTGCATGCGCCCGATAATCCCATATCTGCTGTGGTTTCGCAATCCTTTTCTGCGTGTTCTGCACCTCCCTATTTGCACTTGTTAGCAGTTTAGGCTTGATTTTTATGAAAAAGGTGGTATATTTCCCCCGCCGCGGTAGCCAATCCTGGTTGCCGGGTGTTCGAACAAACAACACTAACACTAGTATATATTATGAAGAAGATCGCTATCCTCGCTCTTACCGCCGCTGCTTTCGTTTCCTGCCAGCAGCAGCAGCAGCAGCCGACTCCCCAGCCGGAGCCCGTTCCCGCTCCCGCTCCCGTGGAAGTTGTAAAGGGCAAGTAAGTTATCCGGAAAGGTATTCCCTTTCCTTTTCTTACTGAATTTTACAGAATATGCGCCTATCCTACCGGGGTAGGCGCGTATTTTTATGCCTAAATGCTTCTATTTAAGGGAAAATTTGCAAATTTAGGCTTGATTTGTGTGCAAATCCTGCTATAGTGACTTTAGCCTGCCAAGCTATTCTTGTTTGGTCAGGTGCATCAAACAACATCAAAACTAGTAAGATAATTATGAAGAAGATTGCTATCCTCGCTCTTACCGCCGCCGCTTTCGTTTCCTGCCAGCAGCAGCAGCAGCAGCAGGTTCCCGCTGAGCCGGTTGCTCCCGCTCCCACCGTGGAACCCGTTAAGGGCAAGTAAGTGATTTCGGAAAGTTCTAACTTTCCTACTTCACATTCAATTACGCGTCTGGTCTGACCAGACGCGTTTTTGTGTTATTGGTACTTGTCTTCAATCTCTGCCGCCAGGCAGAAATTCTCTCGCCCGCAGGGCGAAATTATCTCCCGGCGCAGCCGGGAACTTATCTCTGCAGCAAGCAGAACTTATCTCCTCTGCCGCGCCTGCGGCAAAGGATGATAAAATGTAAGATAACACTGCTGCGCCCGCAGGGCGCAGGATTATCTTATTCTCATATTAGCTTTTTTCGTATTCAGGCTCGAAACCAGCATGCGGTGTATCCTGTTGCACTTATACCTCAAATCCCTAATGCCCTCTGGCGGTAAAATACCCGCACCTTCAAGAACATCCAGCCAATATCCTGTTTCTGCGCATTCTTTAACGGCGGTCTGAAGTTTGAAGATAAAGTCATCCTCACTGTACCCATACTGTGCTTCGCGAATATTGGCACCTATGCTGGTTCCGGACCGCAGAATCTGGTCTTTAATAATACCACACCCTCTTATGGGGCGCATATAGGATACAATTTCAATAGCAAATTGCAGGGATTTTTCAGCAAGAGGAGAATTCTGAATCGACATGCTGGAATTATATATCTACTCTTTGAGGTAAAGCAAGGTTTATTAATTTTATCATCCTCTTCCGCTGGCGCGGCTGAGGAGATAAGTTCTGCTGGTGCAGAGATAAGTTCCGGGCTGCGCCGGGAGATAATTTCGCCCTGCGGGCGAGAGAATTTCTGCTACGCAGAGATTTTAATCACAACTTCGCATAATATTTTTGAACAACTCACCTGATTGTTACATCACACCCCTTATGATGAACAACAACCTTACTACAAAATTCATGGAAGGCTTGCAGGCGGCGCAGAGAGCGGCGCAGTCGGCAGGGCGTGCGCAGATATACCCGGCAGAGCTGCTGCTGGCGCTGGTTCGCCAGGAGGGCGGGGTGCTGGGGGCGGTGCTGACCCGTGCAGGGGTGGATAAATCCCGTTTGCAGCGGGAGCTGGAAGCTCTGCTGGAGCGGCAGCCGCGGCAGCAGGGCGGGGTGGCGCAGAGTCCGGGAATCGGGCCGGAGCTCGACCGCGCGCTGACGGCCGCCGAGCAGCAGCGGCAGAGCATGAAGGATGATTACCTGAGTGTGGAACATTTTGTGCTGGGGATATTCGAGGCCGATGCCACGCTCTCCCCGCTGCTGGAGAACTGCGGCCTGAGCAAGGCTAAATATCTGGAAGCGCTCAAGGATGTGCGCGGCAACCAGCGCATTACTGACCAGGACCCGGAGGAAAAATACCAGACGCTGGAGAAGTACGGCACAGATTTGACTGCGCGTGCGCGGCAGGGCAAGATTGACCCGGTCATCGGGCGCGATGCCGAGATTCGCCGCGTGCTGCAAATTCTTTCGCGTCGCACGAAGAATAACCCGGTGCTCATCGGCGAGCCTGGCGTGGGTAAGACCGCCATAGCCGAGGGGCTGGCGCGCCGCATTGTGAATGGCGATGTGCCGGAAAGCATGAAGGGAAAACGCCTGGTGAGCCTCAATATCGGCTCCATGCTGGCGGGTGCCAAATACCGCGGTGAATTCGAGGAGCGCCTCAAGGCATTCATCAAGGAAGTGACCGCCAGTAATGGGGAAATTATCCTCTTCATTGACGAATTGCACACCCTGGTGGGGGCTGGTGCCGGCGGGGAAGGGGCTATGGATGCCGCCAACCTGCTTAAACCTGCCCTGGCGCGTGGCGAGTTGCGCACCATCGGCGCCACTACGCTGGATGAATACCGCAAATACATAGAAAAAGATGCTGCGCTGGAGCGCCGCTTCCAGCCGGTGTATGTGGCCGAACCCAGCGTGGAAGACACCATCGCGATACTGCGCGGCCTCAAGGAACGCTACGAGGTACACCACGGTGTGCATATTACCGATGGTGCGCTGGTGGCTGCGGCCACGCTGAGCAACCGCTACATCACCGACCGCTTCCTGCCGGATAAGGCGGTTGACCTTGTGGATGAGGCCGCCGCACGGCTCAAGATTGAGCTGGATTCCATGCCCAGTGAAATTGATGAGCTGAACCGCAGCGCCATGCAGCTGGAAATGGAACGCCAGGCGCTGGAAAAGGAAAAAGACGCCGATTCGCAGGCCCGCCTGGAAAAAATCACCCGCGAGCTGGCTGATACCCGCGAGAAGGTGGATGCCATGGTGGCCCAGTGGAAGAGTGAAAAAGATGTGGTGGTGAAGGCGCGTGATGCCCAGAAGAAGATTGATACCCTGCGTACCGAGGCCGAGCAGGCCCAGCGCAAGGGCGACCTCGGTCGGGCATCGGCCATTCTCTACGGCGAAATCCCCGCGGCGGAGCATGCTGCCCGCGAGGCTCGCGAGGCGCTGGCCACCCTGCAGCAGAGCGGCACCGGCCTGCTGAAGGAAGAGGTGACCGAGGCGGATATCGCCAAGGTGGTCTCCACCTGGACCGGTATTCCCGCTGCCCGCATGGCTGAGGGCGAGCGCGAAAAACTGCTGCACATGGAGGAACGCCTGGGACAGCGCCTCATCGGCCAGAAAGAGGCCGTCAAGGCGGTGGCGGATGCCGTGCGCCGCTCCCGCGCCGGCCTGCAGGATGAAAACCGCCCGCTGGGTTCCTTTATTTTCCTGGGGCCCACCGGTGTGGGCAAGACCGAGCTGGCCAAGGCGCTTGCCGAGTTCCTTTTCGATGACGAAGCCGCCATGGTGCGTATCGACATGAGTGAATACATGGAAAAACACAGCGTGTCGCGACTCATCGGGGCGCCTCCAGGCTATGTAGGCTACGATGAAGGTGGTCAGCTCACCGAGGCTGTGCGCCGGCGCCCGTATAGCGTGGTGCTGTTCGATGAGATTGAGAAAGCGCACCCGGATGTGTTCAATGTTCTGCTGCAGGTGCTCGATGATGGCCGCATCACCGATGGCCAGGGGCGCACGGTGGATTTCACCAATACCGTGCTCATTATGACCAGCAACATCGGCAGCCAGTTTATCCTGAACGAAACGGATGCCGCCACCCGCAACACCCGCGCCCTGGATGCCCTGCGTGGTCACTTCCGCCCGGAATTCCTCAACCGTATCGATGAAATCATCATCTTCGACCGCCTGCAGGAGGAGGATTTGAAGCACATTGTGGGCATTCAGCTGCGCCGCGTGCTCAAACGCCTGGAATCCCGCGGGCTCAAGATGCAGCTCAGCGATGCCGCCGCCGCTCTGGTGGCCGAGCATGGATATGACCCGGTCTATGGCGCCCGCCCACTCAAGCGCGCCATCCAGCACGATATCCTCGATCCGCTCAGCATTGCCATTCTGGAGGGGCGCTACCCCGAGGGCAGCACCATCTTTGTGGATGCCGAGCATGGTCGCATCGTCTTCCGCTGATAAAGCGCTAGGCAAAAACCACCTCCCGCAACCGGGAGGTGGTTTTTTTATGGAGGCGAGGGGAATCGAACCCCTGTCCTGGACACTGTTGACGCAAGCATCTCCATGTTCAGACGCGGATTGCTGCTCTCGCCGGTGATCCGCTCCGCGTCAGCCTCTCACCATAGCCAGGAACCTGTGGATGTCATGCCCGACGCGGTTCCCCCGCCGGACACCTGCCTACTGAGCTAGGCGCGTCATCCCTAGTAGGCGTCGGGAATCGGCGCAAGGCGCGTTATTTACGCAGCCATGGCGTATTCGTTCTTAGAATAGGCACTTAATCTTTTGAGCGGCTTTTAAGGAGGCCAGCCGAT
>JAZOTC010000076.1:0-4548 GCA_045657445.1 Akkermansia sp.
GCAGCCATAGGCTGCGGAAATTCAATCACGACTACATTGCCCGCTTAAAGGCGGGCAGTGAAATTTGCCTTCGGCAATCGAAATTACTCCTACGGAGTATCGAAATCCGCCTGCGGCGGTCGAAATTGAACCCAGCGTTGCTGGGTTCAGCAAGAAAAACAACAATTTATTGCGTGATGATGCAATTTGGTATCAGTAAATTTGGAACAGACCCAACATGCCGCAACAGAGCCTAAAAACGGCTTGACAATTAAGCAGGAAAGCGTAGAATGGACGCCGCTGCGTTCTTATCCGGGAGCGTTGTCTGTATCCGTTTTTATAAAATTCTTACTATGAATAGTTACCGTACCCATACGTGCGATGAGCTCCGCCCCGCTCATGTAGACCAGGTTGTGACGCTGGTTGGCTGGGTGGACACCGTGCGCGACCACGGCGGTGTGATTTTCATCGACCTCCGCGACCGTGCCGGCAAGACCCAGGTTGTTTTCCACCCGGAGATTGACGCGAATCTGGCGCAGCAGGCCGAGGCTCTGCGCGTGGAGACCGTGATTCAGGTGACAGGCAAGGTGGTGCGCCGTCTCAAGACCGATGAGATTGACGCCACGAACCCCGACCTGGCTACGGGTGAAATTGAGGTGGAGGCAACGGCTCTTACGGTGCTGAACCCGGCTGCCGTGCTGCCGTTCCAGCTCGACCGCAACATTGCCAACGAGGATATCCGCCTGAAGTACCGCTTCCTCGACCTGCGCCGCCCGGCGATGCAGCGCAATATGATTCTGCGCCACCGCATCACCAAGACCATGCGCGACTACCTCGACGAGCAGGGCTTCCTGGAGATTGAGACCCCGATTCTTTCCAAGAGCACCCCGGAGGGCGCCCGCGACTTCCTGGTACCCAGCCGCCTGACCCCCGGTGCTTTCTACGCACTGCCGCAGGCACCGCAGCAGTACAAGCAGCTGCTCATGGTGGCTGGTATGGAGCGTTATTTCCAGGTGGCCCGCTGCTTCCGCGACGAAGACCTGCGCGCCGACCGCCAGCCGGAGTTCACGCAGATTGATATTGAGGCTTCTTTCATCACCCCGGAGGATATTTACGGCTGGATTGAGGCGATGCTCAAGCGCGTGTTCAAGGAGAGCGTGGGTCGCGATATCGTGACGCCGTTCCCGCGCATGACCTGGCACGATGCCATGGACCAGTACGGCTCTGATAAGCCTGAGCGCCGCTTCGAGATGAAGATTACGGACTGCTCCGATATCTTTGCCAACAGCGATTTCCGCGTGTTCTCCAGCGCTGTGGCCAGCGGTGGTGTGGTGAAGGCCATCAACGCCAAGGGCTTCAACCCCTCTGTGGGCCAGGTGGATTCCCTCACCCAGACCGCCATTGAAGCCGGTGCCAAGGGCCTGGCCTACATCAAGGTGCGCGACGTGAACGACCGCGACGGCTGGAAGAGCCCCATCACCAAGCGTCTGACCGATGCCGAGATTGAGGCGCTGAAGGAGCGCCTGAATATCGAGAGCGGCGACTGTGTGTTCTTTGCTGCCGGCGCCTGGGAGCAGAGCTGCACCATCCTGGGCCGCGTGCGTCTGGCCTGCGCCGATTTCATGGAGATTCTCAAGGGCAACGATGAGGTTGACCTGTTCTGGGTGAACCGCTTCCCGCTCTTTGGCTGGGACGAGGAGGAACAGCGCTTCTGCGCCATTCACCACCCCTTCACCCGCCCGGTGCCGGAGGACGTGGAAAAGATGCTTAAGGGCGAGATTTCCACCGATATCTGCGCCGAGGCTTACGACGTTATCTTCAACGGCAACGAGCTGGGCGGCGGTTCCATCCGTATCCACGAAAAGGACCTCCAGGATGCCACCTTCCGCGCCCTCGGCCTGGACGACGCCACCATCCAGGAGCAGTTCGGCCACCTGCTGGCTGCCTTCTCCTTCGGCGCTCCGCCCCATGGTGGTCTGGCTCTCGGTCTGGACCGCGTGGTCATGCTCATCGGCAAGTGCGAATCCATCCGCGAGGTGATTGCCTTCCCGAAGAACAACCGCGGTGCCGACCTCATGAGCGAGTCTCCCGCTCCGGCAGAACCCAACCAGCTGCGCGATGTACATATCCAGGTGAAGCTGCCTGAGAAACTGCGCCAGAAGCTGGAGGCCGAAAAGGCTGCCGCTGAGCAGCAGGCCTGATGCCGGTTTCTACATCACTTCATACGCGCCCGCAGCAGTCAATGCTGCGGGCGCTTTTTCCTTGCTAAAAGGGGAGGTGATGATAAAATGAGGGGTATGAGATTGATGGTATACCTGCTGTGTATTCTGATGAGCTCTGCCGTTTTCGGTGGCGAAATCATCAGCGCCCGCCTTTCAACTTCCGTCTGCGGGCAGGGGGGACAGCCAGGGGAGAAAATCGATTCCTCTGTTGGAGAGGACTTCGCGAGCTGTTTCAAAGGGGTGAGATGGAAGGCCCTGGAGGCATCGGAGGATGCGGGGGTATTTTGGGCCCCCATCCGCTTCATTGTCAGCACCAAAAAGGAACATTATGTGTGGGTGATGAACAACAGATACGGGATTTTCTCCGTATACAGAGCCCGTAAAGGAAAGAATGGCGTCTTTCGCGGCTCCGAAAAAGACGTCGAGGCGGCCATAGATGTGTATCTGCCCGCGCTGTATGAAAAATTACAGAACGCGGGCATCAACATCCTGAGCGAGAAGCAGCTGAGGGAAATACACCGGATGCCGAAAATGGAACGCCGGAAGTTCTGGCGTAATTATCGGCCGTTCAAGAAACCGGAAGTGCCTTCATGAGAGCTTATTCAGCATTGAAGATGCTGAGCTTCGGGTCGAGGAAGCGGCCGTCCTTGCGGATGAGGGTATCATCGAACCAGATTTCGCCGCCGCCGTATTCCGGGCGCTGAATGCAGACGAGGTCCCAGTGAACGGCGGAGTTGTTGCCGTTGGGGGCTTCCTCATATGCCTGTCCGGGGGTGAGGTGGAAGGAACCGGCAATCTTCTCATCGAAGAGGATATCGCGCATGGGGCGCAGAATGTGCGGATTGAGCCCCAGAGCGAACTCTCCGATGTAGCGGGCGCCCTCATCGGTGTCGAGAATCTTGTTGAGGGCATCATCGCTACCGTTGCAGTGGGTCTCGACAATCTTGCCGTTTTCGAAGCGGAAACGCACGCCATCGAAGGGAATGCCGTGGTAGATGCTGGGGGCGTTGTAGGCAATGGTGCCGTTGATGCTGTCCTTGACCGGGGCGGTGTATACCTCACCATCGGGGATGTTGCAGTCGCCGCAGCAGGGGATGGCGGCAATGCCTTTGATGGAGAAGCTGAGGTCGGTGCCGGGGCCGGTGATGCGCACGCGGGCGGTCTGCTCCATGAGGTGTTTGAGGTGCTGCATCCCCTCGCGCATGGCGGCGTAGTCTGCCAGACAGCAGCGGAAGTAGAAATCCTCGAAATCCTCAGTGCTCATGCCGGCGGCTTGTGCCATGCTGGGGGTGGGCCAGGCCAGCACGGTCCACTTGCGGCGGTTGCAGGTCACATCGCTGGCGGGTTTCAGGTGGCGGCTCACAATCTGCATGCGGTCGCCGGGCACATCGGCGCTTTCGAAGGTGTTGGCATCGGCATAGAAGCAGATGTGCACTTGCATGTCCTCGGCGCGCTGCAGGCGGTAGCGGCCCAGAAGTTCATACTGTTCTTCCGTGGCACCCAGAGCCAGTTCCTTGGAGACGGTGGCGTGGGTGATATCCACATGCGGTACACCGCCGGCGCGGCGCACGGCGCGGATGAGCTCCACCACCATGGCGTCGGGGATATCCTGCATGCGCAGGTTCACGTGTTCACCTGGCTGCACGCGCACGGCGTAGTTCACAACCTGGTCGGCCAGCTGGGTATAACGGGGATCTTTCATGAGGGTGCGGAATCAGAGCTGGGGGTTGAGGATGGCGAGTTCGGGGTCGGTGAAGATACCGTCCTTGCGGATGAGTTCGTCATCGAACCAGATTTCGCCGCCGCCGTAGTCAGCGCGCTGGATGCAGACCATATCCCAGTGCACCTGGGAGCGGTTACCGTTGTCGCAGTTTTCGTATGCCTGGCCGGGGGTGAAGTGGAAGGAACCGCCAATCTTCTCGTCGAAGAGGATATCGCGCATGGGCTGCAGGATGTAGGGGTTCACACCCAGGGCGAATTCGCCGATGTAGCGGGAGCCGTCATCGGTGTCGAGAATCTTGTTGAGGGCGTCTTCGTTGCCATTGCAGTGGGCCTCGACAATCTTGCCGTCCTTGAAGGTGAGGCGGATGCCATCGAAGGGAATGCCCTGGAAGAGGGTGGGGGCCGTGTAGTGGATGGTGCCGTTCACGCTGTCCTTGATAGGGGCGGTGAAGACCTCGCCGTCCGGGATGTTCATTTCGCCGGCACAGGGAATGGCGGGCATGCCCTTGATGGAGAAGGTGAGGTCGGTTCCGGGGCCGGTGATGCGCACGCGGTCGGTGCGCATCATGCGCTCGGCCAGCTTATCCATGGCCACGCGGAGCTGCTGGTAATCTGCCAGGCAGCA